>JBGPYB010000093.1:0-19111 GCA_041493035.1 Vicinamibacteria bacterium
CCGCTGCCAGGCTCGACGGTGCCGTGAACCTCATGCCGCCACCAACGCGAACCAAAGAGCTGCTCGAGCGTGCGTAGAACACTTAGTGGGCTGTTCCGCCTAGCCGGAATAAGGCTGCCAAGAATGCAGTATAGCGCCGGCGACGGTGGCGAGGGCGGGCGGGGCAAGTGGCTTTGATTCATTTCTTTCGGGAGGACCTGGGATTGGGGCGGGGGGAGATAGGCTGTTCTGTGAGGGAGGGGGAACGGCGGCGCACGATGGCTAGGTTGGGTCCGGGTGGAGTCGTCGGAGGTGGAGTCGCGCCGGGCGGCCGGGCGGGGCTTGCGGCTGGTGGACCCGGGACCATGAGGACCAGCGCAGCGTCGAAGGGGCTGATGACACCCCGTCCTCCGCGGTTGAGGACGTGGGTGTAAATCATTGTGGTGCTGACGTCGGAATGGCCGAGAAGCTCCTGGATGGTACGGAGGTCGTAGCCCGATTCCAGCAGGTGGGTGGCGAACGAGTGCCGGAGCGTGTGGCATGAGGCGGGCTTGGAGAGGCCGGCCCAGCGCACGGCGTTGTGGAACGCGCGCTGGAGAACCGTCTCGTGAAGGTGATGGCGGCACCGCCGGCCCGTCAAGGTGTCGCGGTAGGTTCGCCACGCTGGAAAAACCCAGCGCCAGGCCCATTCGCGGGGCGCGTTGGGGTACTTGAGGGCGAGTGCGTGAGGAAGCTCGACCTCGACGCCCGCAGCCATGTCCTGCTCGTGAAGGTGACGCACCCGCTCGATCTTGGCACGTAGCGGCTGCGCCAGGCCAGCGGGGAGAAGGGTGATGCGATCCTTCTGTCCCTTGCCGGCGCGCACCGTCAGCTCGTGGCGATCGAAGTCGACGTCCTTCACACGCAGCCGGGCGCATTCGAGGAGGCGCAGGCCTGAACCGTACATCAGGGCGGCCATGAGGCGCGGGCTGCCCTCGAGACGGGTGAGGATCTCGCCGATCTCGGAGCGGCTCAGCACCAGGGGCACGCGTTCGGGGCGCTTGGCGCGCGGCACGGTCTCGAGCCCTTTGAGCTCGCGCTCGAGGACCCGACGATAGAGAAATAAGATGGCGCTGAAGGCCTGGTTTTGAGTCGAGGCGCTCACCCGTCGCCGCGTGGCGAGGCTGGCGAGGAAGGCGGCCACGTCCTCGGAGCCCAACTCGTCGGGGTGGCGCATATTGTGGAACGCGAGGAAGCGTCGGATCCAGAAGACGTAGGCTTCCTCGGTGCGCCGGCTGTAGTGGCGCGTGCGGATCGCCACACGCACGCGGTCGAGAAGGCGAGGCTTCGGTGTGCTCAAGGTCATGGTGATCTCCGGGTCTCGGAACCGCCGGGAGAGGCGCGGCGCCAGCCGGCGACCTCGCCGACGGGCCAAGTCTCGGGCCGAGGGATGCCAGGTTGGGTCCGATCGGAACGCGCAAAGCTCGGCGTTCCTCTGCGGCAGGCTGTTAGGGTCGAGTCGCCGCTACCGCGTTCTCGACGCTCAGGCCGGGGGGCGGACGGCCCTGCGCCAGCGGTTTGCCGCCACCTAGAGAACGCGGCCGAAGAAGATGATGCCGATGAGACCGGCGAGCATCGACGCGAACCAGACGGGCTTGATCCGCGTGAGGGCGGCGACGGCACCGAGCGCGATGGACACCTGGAAGAGCGCCACGGCGTTGGCGAAGCCGTGGTGGCGATGGAGCAGCTCGTCGGCCTCGTGGGACTTCTCGTCCCGGTCCTTCTCGGCTTCCTTGGCCTTCTTCTCGATCTCCTTCTGCTCCTCCTCGTACCGCTTGACGCGGGCCTCCGACTCCTCGGAGGGCGTCTTCCCCGCCGCCAGCCAGGGAGCCTGCGACGCTTTCTCGACGGCCCCCTTGATCCCCTTGGCCTGGTAGTAGGCCCACTGGTCGGAGGCCTGGGCCTGGAGGCGCGTGGCCTCGGTCTTCAGGACGAGGGCCTCGTTGACCGTGGCGCCGGCTTTCAGCGATGCGATCGCCGCCAGCACCGCGAGCACGGCCGTCGTCAGGGCGATGCGCTTGAGGAAGGTGCCCCCTTCCTTCTCCAGCTCCTCGTGGATCGCCTCGTGGAGCTTCTCGGTTTCGACCTCGGCTTCCTCAGGCATCGATTCTCCGTTCGGTCAGAGGTACGAGCGAAACCCTACCACGGAGCCGCGGATTCGAGGACGGGCTCGCCAAGCCGCCGCCAGTTCAAGATCGCGTTCCAGAGAAAGCGGAAGTCGGACCGGTTCATGTCGCGGTGGATGGGGCTGAAGTTGTAGACCACGATGCGGCCGTGCCCGACCGGCATGTCGAGGATCGCCGGATGGCCGCGCAGCTCCGCTTCGCCGCGCATGCCGCCGCTCACCACCATGTCTCCCGTGCCTCCCCAGCTCGCCACCACCGGCCGCCGGTCCACGGGCCCGTCGAGGCACGACGTGCAGTAGGCCATGTCCTGCCAGCGGAGCGGCGCGTCGTACACCGTCAGGTTCGTGCGGAAGGCCGAGGTCTCGCGGCCGTAGCCGTAGGCGATGGGATGGTCCGGGTGATCGAAGGTCACGCGCAGCTCGGTGCCCGGAGTGAAGATGCCTGTAGCCGCGGCGCGTCGCACGCCGCGGACGAGCCCTCCCTCGAGAGCGAGCGTCGATCCGCCGCCCAGTGTGAGCAGCACGCCTCCTTCATCCACGAAACGGCGGATCGCCTCGAGGCCGACGTAGCCGGGCCCGCCCGTGATGTCGCTCGATGAAACCGGCACGCCGAGGCTCGGAAACTCCGGCGTCTTGTCGAAGGCCATGGGCCCGGCGGTCGGAGCGATCCCGCTAATTTGCCCGCTCAGGTCGAGGCGCACGAATGGACCGTAGAGGATGACGTCGACACGGTCGCGCAGGCTTCCGGCTCGGACGTCCTCGTCGCGCAGGTACGTGAACGGCACCTTCTCGCGATCGAGGGTGTAGCGGATCCATCCCTGCCCGTCGGTGTCGGCCCAGGGAATCCAGAGGCCGATGCGCGGCACCACCGCTTCGTGTCGCGCGACGTCGGGGGGTGCCGCAGCCGAGACAAAGTCGAGGGCCAGCTCGCGGCTCACGCCTTGGAGGGCGTCGCGAAGACCGTCCTGGCGCGGGACGATCCAGGAACCGGCCGGATACTCGACGCCACCGGAGGTGAACGCCGCTTCGGCGATCTCGACCTTGAAGAGCGCGAGCCGGTAGCGGGCCGCCAGGAGAGCCTCCTGCCCCGTGTCGCGCAGCAGGAAAGCCGCGCCGTCTCCGGCGACGCTGCCTTCGGGAGTCAGCGCAGCGTGGAGCGGTTCCGCGGGGGCCGCCTTCACCCGCTCGTCGGCGATGGCGACGGCCGTGACACCGAACCCCACGGGGAAGGCCCACGACACGTCGTCGTACGGCAGGTTCGGCGTCTCGGCCGGGAAACGTTGCGGCGCCAAGACGTCCACGGCGTAGTTCCGGTACGGCTGGTCCAGCTTTGCGACGTAGCTGCCACGCGGGAAGGTCCCCTCGGCCACCGTGAGATCGGCCGAGAGGCGCGCCACTTCAATGTGCTGATCCATGAGGCGGTTGATCATCGCCGCCACCCGCAATCGGTCGCCTTGCTCCTCGGGCATCACGAAGGCGTAGGGCTTCTCCTTGACTCCTTTCTGCCAGGAGTTGAAGCCGGTGCGGCAGAAATTGCGGAGCATCTCCTTCGGGTGGCGAGCGGTCCAGTCGAGGATCGTGAGGGCGCCGGTCTCCTGGTAGTTGGTGTTGTCGCGCATCGACCAGCGGAAGTGCGTAGGAGGCGGGGAAGGTCTGTACCACTCGCGCGTGAGATAGTCCCCCTGCTCCATCCCTCCGCCACGAAGAACGCGCGAGAAGGTTTCGGGCGTGGCGTTGCCGTACGTTTCATAGCCGCGGCCGATGGCGTTGTGGTTCATGGCCACGGACTCGAGGTAGTGCTGGCCGAAGCCTTCGCCGAAGTTCCAGGTCCAGACTCCGGGCATCCCCAGCGACGTCATCGACGTGACCTCGTGGAAGCTCATCTCGAGGAACTGGCTCGTGACGATCGGATCCAGGTTCGGGTTGTACGGGCCGGTGCCGTTCCACGTCTGGAGGAGCGCGATCGCCTCGTGGAGATCGTGGACCACCGTCGGGTGATAGTCGTAGAACATGTCGTGGACGGCGCGCGTCGCCGCGAAAGCCTTCTGGTGGGCGTCGCGGTTGATGTCAACGTAGACGTAGTGGCTCCAGTACGGTGGCGACTGGCGCGGGAGCGAGTCGTAGTCGGTCTTCCCCTTCAGGTAGCGATAGAACCAGTCCGCCATCTTATCGCGTCCGTCCGGCTCGGCCACGGGGTTGATGAGGACGACGACGTTCTTGCGGATCGCCTGGATCATCGGCAGCTCGGAAACGGCGAGGCGGTAGGCCAGCTCCATCCCCATCTCGGCGCTGCCCGTCTCGTCGGCGTGGAGGCCGCAGTTGAAGTAGTAGATGGGCCGCGCGCCGGCCCCGGTGATGATGCGCTCGGCTTCCCCGGGGCTCGTGCGACGAGGGTCGGCGAGAGCCGCGGTCGCCGCCTTGAGACGCGCCAGGTCGCGGATGCCCGCCTCGTCGGCGATGGCAACGAGGACGATCTCGCGCCCTTCCTCCGTCCTGCCGAGCGTCTCGACGTGGACGCGGGGGGACGCGGCCGCGAGCGCCTTCATGTACCCCTGGATCTTGGCGGCGTGGGTCAGCTCGCCGGGGGCTCCCACGACGTGGCCCAGGAAGCGCGTGGGAGACGGCACGGTCGACGATGCCGGGACGTACGCGACCCATGGACTGACGAAGCGCGGCTCGGTGGTGAAGCGGGCGATTGCCTCGACCGATCCCGGTTCCGGGATGTCGGGGGCGTACGGGGTGTCGGCCGCGAGGCTCACGCTGGCGAGGGCGACGAGGAGAAGGGGGCGGAGGGTCATGCGGTCATTGTCCTCCACACACTCGGCGCCGGCACGCGTGGCGTGCCCGGCGCTCGAGCGATGGCCTCGCGCGGGTATGATCTCGCGCATGGAAGAAGGAACGGATGTCGGCGCCGCCTTTGCGGCTTTCGTGGCGCTCATCGCGCGGCTCAGGGCTCCAGGCGGCTGCCCGTGGGACCGCGAACAGACCCACCAGAGCCTGAAACCCATGACGATCGAGGAGGCGTACGAGGTCCTCGAAGCCATCGACGCGGGTGACGACGCGGACCTGGCCGGGGAGCTGGGCGACCTGCTCTTGCAGGTCGTCTTCCACTCCCAGATCGCGACCGACGAGGGGCGCTTCGCGATCGCCGACGTCATCGCTCACGTCGCCGACAAGATGGTGCGCCGCCACCCCCACGTCTTCGGCGATCACGACGCGAATACCCCCGACGAGGTGCTCCGCAACTGGGAAGCCCTGAAGACGGCCGAGCGGAGCGCGGCCGGCAAGGACCGACCGGGCGAGGCGTCGATGCTCGACAGCGTGTCGAAGAGCCTCCCGGCGGTGATGGAGGCGTACCAGATGACGACCAAGACCGCGCGGGTGGGCTTCGACTGGCCGAACACTGCGGCGGTCCTGGAGAAGCTCGACGAGGAGTCTCGGGAGCTGAAGGACGCCGTCGCTCGCGGCGCCGCCGCGTCCGTCGAGGAGGAGATCGGCGACCTGCTCTTCGTCCTCGTCAACGTCGCGCGCCTCGCCGGCACCGATCCGGAGAGCGCCCTGAAGGCCGCAAACCGCAAGTTCCGCCGTCGCTTTCGCCACGTCGAGGCCGGCCTCCGCGCCCGCGGCAAGACGCCGGTCGAGTCGACGCTTCCGGAAATGGACGCCCTCTGGGACGAAGCCAAGACGCAGGAACGCTAGAGTCCCGAGAGAAACTCCAGGATGGCCGCGCGGGCGAGTTGCTCGCCGAGGCCGCCGGATCGGCGATCGAAGCCGTGCTCGGCCAACGGAATCTCGAGCAGGCGAACCGGCTGCTTCTGCTCCTCCAGAGCGCGGGCCAGGCGCTCCGAGTGCTCGGCTGAGACCATGCGATCGAGCCCGCCGTGAATCAGCAACGTCCGAGGCAGAACGCGGCCGTCGACCCACGACTGCGGTGTCGCGAGACGATAGGCCTCGGGGCTCTCCGCGGGCGTGCCGCCCAAGTAAGCCTCCAGCGCTTCCGGCCCTCGCACCACATCGGGACGCACGGGATGGTCGTGCCCCCACACCATGGCGGTGGGCGAGTAGATGCCGACCACACCGCGCACCGGCGCGTCCTCGGTGGCGCAGGATGGAGGCAGCCGCGGATCACCCGACGAGTACGCCGCCACGAGAGCGATCTCGCCTCCGGCCGAGCGGCCGAGAAGGGCCACCCGCGACGGATCAAGGTCCAGCTCCGCGGCTCTCTCTCGCGCGCGCCCCAGCAGGCACTTCACGTCACCGATCGCGGCCGGGAAGCGACTCTCCGGGCTCAGGCGATAGTGAACGTCGATGACCGTGATCCCGGCGCGAGCCAGCGTCCGTGAAACCCACGGCGACTCCCCGCGCTCTCCACGCCGCCAGGCGCCGCCGTGAACCACCACGACGAAGGGATGCGGACCCGCGCCGACGGCTTCGTAGATATCCGACGGCAACCCGGGAGACCCAGCGTCGAGGAGTATCCCAAGACGCTCGATGACAGACGGCACGTCAGCGCCGCGCGCGTACTCAGTCGGCGAGAACCGGGCTCCCGTCCGCAGGAAGAGAGGCGCCGCCAACGCGAACGGAAGGAGCGCCGTCAGAAGCGCAAGGGCCGCGGCCACGACGGCGATCTTCCGCGCCCCCGGTCGGGCCCGTCGCGCCAGGAGAAGCGCGAGACCAGCGACGAGGACCGTCACCAGGCTGGCCTCCAGAGCGAGGAGATGGATGAGCCAGAGTCTCAACGTAGGCACGGGGACGAACATGAGCGCCGCGGGCGCCGCGGCGAGGCCCGCAAGCGCCACGGGAGCGAGGGATCGCGCGGAAGAGGCGGGCGCGGGCATGGATCGCAAGCTTAACCCGTGGCGCACCGATATACTCCGCGGATGTCGACGTGGATCCACACGCCCGAAGAGCTGAGGCACTTCGTGGCGTCACTGGAGGGCTGCCGGGCCGTGGCCCTCGACAGCGAGTCCGACAGCCTCCATCACCACTTCGAGAAAGTCTGCCTCGTCCAGATCGCCACCGATCGGGGAGACGCTCGCCTCGTCGATCCTCTCGCCGTGCGCGCCATGGACGCGCTGGCCGGTGTGCTGGCCGATCCCACGGTCTTGAAGGTCTTCCACGGGGCCGACTATGACGTGACGACGATGAAGCGGGACTTCGGCTTCCGCTTCGAGAACCTCTTCGACACGATGATCGCGGCGCGATTCGTGGGCGCCACCGAGTTCGGTTTACAGGCGCTCCTCCGAGCGGAGCTGGGCGTCGAGCTGTCCAAGGAGAGCCAGAAGGACGACTGGTCGAGGCGTCCCCTGACTCCCGTCCAGGAGGCCTACGCCCTCGCCGACGTCCAGCACCTTCTGGAGCTCCAGGGGCGCCTGGCCGGGCGGCTTCAGGAGCTGGGGCGCCTCGCGTGGGTCCAGGAAGAGTGCGCGGCGGTGGCGAAACTCGAGGCGGCTCGACGTCGTGGCGACGCCGAGGCCTACCAGCAGATCAAGGGCGCGCGGGCACTCTCCCCCCGCTGCCTTGCGATCCTCCGCGAGGTGTACGCCTGGCGCGAGACCCGAGCTGCGGCCACGGACGTACCGGCCTTCAAGATCCTCTCGTCGGAGACCCTTCTGGCGCTGGCGCAGAAGCCGCCCCGATCGGCCGCCGATCTCGCCGCGGTCCGCGGTGTCCCCTCCCGCGTGCGCGCCGACCCGAAGCCGCTCTTGGGCGCGATCGCGAGAGCCGAGGCGATCCCCGCGAACGAGCTGCCGTCGATCTCGCGACCTGTGCGGCCGCGGGTCCCCGAGGTCGTCCGCAAGCGCGGCGAGATCCTCAAGAACTGGCGCCGCAGCGCGGCGGAAGCCCTCGGCCTCGACGTGTCCATCATCCTTCCCCAGCGTCTCCTCGACCGCGTCGCCGAACGGGCGCCGCGCGAGCCGGCGGCCCTCGCCGAGATCGAGGGCATACGGCGATGGCGCATCGAGACCCTCGGCAGAGGGATCGTGGACGCGCTGGTATCATAGGTCCCTCATCCCCACAGGCGAGGCGGCGCTTGCAGAGAATCGGCAAGTTCGAGATCGTGGCCCAGCTCGGGCACGGTGCGATGGGCACGGTCTATCGCGCGCGCGATCCGATCCTGGACCGCGCCGTGGCCCTCAAGACCGTGGCCCCTGAGCTTCTCTCCAAGGCCGACACCATGGCGCGCTTCCAGCGGGAAGCGCGAGCGGCGGCTCGCCTCCAACATCCGAACATCGTCACGATCTACGAGTTGGGCGAGGTGGACGGCACGCTCTTCATCGCCATGGAGCTCCTCGAGGGAATGGACCTCGCTCAGGCCATGGTCCCTCGCGATCGCCTGACGCTCCCGCAGAAGCTGCGCGTCATCGTCGACATCTGTCGGGGGCTGGACTTCGCCCACAAGCGCGGCGTCTTCCACCGCGACGTGAAGCCGGCGAACGTCCGGGTCCTTCTGGACGGCAGCGTGAAGATCGTGGACTTCGGGATCGCGCGCCTCGAGGACTCGACGATGACCCAGACGGGGCTCGTCCTCGGCACGCCCAGCTACATGGCCCCGGAGGTTCTGCGGGGAGGCCGGGTCGATCACCGCGCCGACATGTGGGCCGCGGGGATCGTGCTCTTCGAGCTGCTCTCGGGAAAGCGTCCCTTCGACGCACCGACGATCGCCGGCCTCATCTACAAGATCGTCCACGAAGCGCCCCCCCCGCTCGATGCGACGAAGCTGGGGCTTCCGGCCGGAATCGCGGCGATCATGGAGCGCGCCCTGTCGAAAGACCCTGCCGGTCGCTATCGGGACATGGCGGAGATGGCCGACGCGATCCAGATCGTCCTCGGGATGACGCCTTCCGGGGAGCGCCCGCTGACGGCGGAGGCCCGAGAGCAGGCCTATCAGGCGAGCTTCGCCGAGGCGCGCCGCCTCCTCGGCGAAGAGAACGTGGACGGAGCTCTGATAGCCGCGCGGCGGGCTCAGGCGCTGGAGCCGTCGCGGACGGGGATCGTGGCTCTCGTGAGAGAGCTGGAGGAACGCATCCAGGACGCGCCCACCGTCATCCAGAAAACGCCGGTGCCGCCCCTGGACGTCTCCCTCGTTCCTCTGGAGGCGGCGACGCCGCGGTCGGGGACTCTCGCCGCGCTGGCCGGCACGCCTCCGCGCTCGAGAACCACGACCCAGGTGCTCACCGAGCTGGGGCTCCATGGCGCCGCGGTCTTCCGCGACCTCGGCGTCTTCGGCGAGCCTCCGGCCACGACCACCGCCTGTCTCGCTCCGGACCGCGATCTGCTGGTGACCGCCGGGACCGACGGCGGCCTGCGGATCTGGGACCTCCGTTCTCGCACCCGCGCCCAGACGCTGCGCACTCCGCTCCACGAGCGCAGCGGCCACGACGCCGTGGCGGTGGCCCTGGCCTTCTCCCCCGACGGCGCGCTCTTGGCGTCCGGGCACGTCGACGGCAACGTCCATCTCTGGGACGTGGCCCAGGGGCAGGAGTTTCCCTGCCGCCTCCGCCACGAGGCGGGCGTCGCATGCGTGGCGTTCTCCCCGGACGGCAAGACCCTCGCGAGCGGTGGCCTCGACTCGAACCTCAAGCTCTGGGACGTGGCGGCGGCGCGGGTCGGCGAGGCGCGACGCGAGCTGCATCGACAACCGGCGGGCGTCACGGCCATGGCCTATGCGGGCGATGGCAAGAATCTCCTCACGGGTCATGCGAACCGCGTCCTGCGCATGCTCGACGCGCGGACGGGACGGCTCGCGGCGACCCTTCGTGGGCCCGAAGGCCTGGTCAATCTCCTGGCCCTCGCTCCGGATCGGCGTCATCTCGCGGTGTGCAGCCATGACCGGACGCTCCGTCTCTTCGACGTGGACCAGCGCGTCCAGGTCTTCTCGGTGCCGGGGCACCGCACGCGCCACACGACGTCTCTCGCTTTCTTTCGCGACGGCACTCATCTGGCGAGCGTCGCCCAGGACAACGCCGTCCAGCTCTGGGACATCGAGAAGCGCGCGGCGATCGCCGCCCTCTGGGGGCAGGGAGACGAGAGCTTCGCAGCCGTCGGCCTCTTCGGAGGAGGGGATCACATCGCCGTGGCGCTGACCGACGGCCGCGTTCGCCTCTGGGGACCGGCCGCGTGATCTCCCGCGGGGGGCTCGTCGCTGCGCTGCTTCTGGCCGCCGCCGCTGCGCCCGAGGCCCGGATCGCAGACGTCGAGAACGCGTACGCCGACCTCCAGGAGACGTCGGACTGCATGGGGATCCTCCGTTCGGGGGGCTCGCGGCCTCCGTGCGATCCAGTCGACGCCGCGGCTAAACAGCGGGCCCAGCGCGCGAAGGTCGACGGTCTCCTCGGCAGCCTCCACATAAACGGTCTGTCCCCGGATGACCGTCGCGCCGCAGACGTCATCCGGAAGGCCCTCGACGAAGCGCCGACGGAGGACGCGCCAGCCGCGGGAGCGGCTGACGCATCGTGTGAATACGACCCCGCATCCCTCGCAAAGGGCGAGAAGGGGCTCGAGTCGCTCCAGAGGCGCATGTACGCCTGCTACGGGAAGGCGGCCCACGCCATGAGCTTCGAGGGAGAGGAACTGGATCGCCTCACGGTCCTGGCACGCCTCTCTTCCACCGATGACGTCGAGCGGCGGAAGCGGCTCTTCCTGGCGCTGTCGCCGGTGTGGCGCGCCGTGAACGGCGACGGGACGAAAGCGTCCCCGTACCGGCAGATGCTGACGCTCTCGGCGGCACGCTGGAAAACAGGGCCGTCTCCGGTATCGGACAACCTCGCGGCACTCGGCGTGGCCCCGGAGGTCATGGAGCGATGGCTCGAATCCGTGCTGGATAGCTGGCGCCGTGTTTCTGGTGAACGGCACCTCGAGCCGTGGGACTACTGGCACGCCGCCGGCGCGACTGCGCGACGACTCTCTTCACGGGTGTCGAAAGAGCAGCTTCGGACCCTGAACACGAGGTACTACGCGTCCCTCGGCGCGGATCCGGCGGCGCTCGACGTCCACTACGATCTCGACCCACGCTCCGGAAAGACGCCGGTGGCCTTCACGGACTTCGGCCGGCGGCCGAGGCGCGTGGGCGGCGCTTGGGTCCCGGGAGAGCCTTGGGTCTTCGCGACGTACGAGACGGGCGGCTTCGACAATCTGGTCGAGTTGCTCCACGAGACCGGCCACGCCGTCCACATCGCCGCGATCCGAACACGGCCGGCCTTCGCCACATGGCCCGACAGCGACACCTTCACCGAGGCGCTCGCCGACGTCCCCGCTCTCGAGGCCTACGAGGCCGAGTGGCAGCGGGCGTTTCTCGGCGAATCGGCGCCTTTCGGCGATTCCCTGAGAGCCAAGTACGCGGGGATCGTGATGGACATCGCCTGGGCTCTCTTCGAGGTCCGGCTGCACCGCGACCCCGAGGTCGATCCGAACGTCGTGTGGACCGAGCTGACCGAGCGCTACCTCGGGATCGCGCCCCACCCGGAGCTGTCCTGGTGGGCGATGCGCGGCCAGCTCATCGACGCGCCCGGGTACATGATGAACTACGCGGCTGGCGCCGTGATCGTGGCGGACGTTCGCGCTCGAGCCCGCGCCCTTCGTGGCCCGTTCACGCGAGCCGACGCCGGTTGGTATCCGTGGCTCTCGGAGCGCCTCTACCGCTACGGCCTGGAGCGCTCATCGCAGCGGGTCATCGAGGATTTCCTCGGCCGGCCGCTCTCCGTCGACGCCCTCCTCGCCGACCTGGGCCGCCTGCGAGTTGCCGGTGACGGAAGCAGCTCGTCAGGTGGTCGTTGACCATCCCCGTGGCCTGGATGAAGGCGTAGCAGATCGTCGGGCCGACGAAGGTGAAGCCCCGGCGGCGCAGGTCCTTGCTCATGGCACGCGACTCCGCGGTCTTCGCCGGAACGTCGCCGTGGCCGTGCCTCCGGTTCTGGATCGGTGCCCCGCCCACGAAACCCCAGATGTATCGATCGAAGCTACCGTGTTCGCGAACCACTTCGAGGAAAGCGCGGGCGCTCCGAACGGTGCCTTCGACCTTGGCTCTGTTCCGCACGATGCCTGGATCGAGGAGAAGCGCCTCGATCTTCTTCTTCTCGTACCGCGCGACCTTCCGGGGATCGAAACCGCCAAAGACGCGCCGGTAGTGCTCCCGCTTCCGGAGGATCGTGATCCACGACAGGCCGGCTTGCGCTCCCTCGAGGACGAGCATCTCGAAGAGCCTCTGGTCGTCGTGCAGAGGGACGCCCCACTCCTCGTCGTGGTAGGCCACGTACAGCGGATCGTTGCCTGCCCAGGCGCAACGCGTCACCGCCTTCGTCTTCATCATGCCTCCCGCAACGAGCGTATCTCTTCGGCCTTCTTGAAGAGCCCCATCCGGTGAAAGGCGAAGTCGTACTTCACGGGATCGGCGGGATCGAGACGCCGTAGTCGCGCCGTCAAGTCCACGGCCATGGCCCACCCCGGTGACTTGTAGCGCGTGAGACGGGCCTTCCGGGCGATGGCGTAGACGTGGGCGTCGAGAGGAATCACGAGGCGCGACCGGTCGACGCGCGTCCACGTGCCGAGATCGACGCTGTCGTTCCGGACCATCCACCGCAGGTAGAGGTTGAGGCGCTTGCAGGCGCTGCCGCTCGCTGGGGACGGGAAAAAGAATCGGACGCCGGCCTTCGCGGGCAGCCGGCCACGACCATACAGACCGCCGTGATCGAGAGCGAGAGCCCGCGACGCGAAGGAGGCGAGTCCAGGGGCCACGTCGGGCGCAGCAGGATCGTCACCCGAGGCGAAGAACGCCTCGACGGTGCCCGAGGCTTCGAGCATCTGCCGGATGTAGAAGAATAGGCACGCGAGATCGCGGCCGTCGTTGAAGCGATGCTTAAACGACGCGAGGCGCCGCACCGCGGCCATGGGATCGAGGCGCCGTATGGCTGCCGCCGGTCGGGCCCCGAGCTCGGCCAGAGCCGCACCGATGCTCTTCTTGATCTGGAGGACGTTGCCGTAGGCGAGAGCCGAAGCGATGAGGCCGACGACCTCGCGATCCGCCGGGTCCTCGTGACCGCGGACGAACTGGAGCGGATCCGGATCCACGAAGCGATGGTCGTACTGGAGGTAGAGGGCATCGAGCCGTCGTCGCAGCTCGTCGTCCCGCGGCCTCACGTCTTGCTCAGCGCGGAGTCGTCGAGGGCGCGAGCCATCAGGTCGCCCAGACCGAGAGTCGTCGCCCAGCGTGCCAGGTACTCACGGTCGATCTCGGCGCTGGCCACCCTCAGGACTCCCACGACGTCGGCCCACTGTCGCTCTGAAACCTCCCCACCGGCGCGAAACCACTCCAGCTTGGCGAGGATCGCGTCCTCCGCGGAAGCCAGGCGAAAGGGCCGCGCATCGGAGGCATCGTCCAGCGACACCAGACGGGCCCGGCTGAGCGCCTCCCGGTCGAACGAGCGGCGCTTCGAAGCAAACACATCGACCTTGAACATGGTGGCAAGATGGATCAGGTTGAACGACCGGCGCGCCTCGACTGCGGCCCGAACCCGCCCCGCGTCGACGTAGTAAGTGTTCTCGAGCCGACTGACGAAGGGCGTCACGTGTTGCGACTCGAGATCGGCGACGACGTCCACGTCGATGCTGGTTCGGGGTACGCCGTACGCGGAGGTGGCTACTGAGCCACCGACGAAATAGCTCACGCCGAGCGCCTCCAGAGCGTTGACGACAGGAGCGAGGGCCGTGAGCAGGTCGGAGGCGGTCAACGTCGTCGAGATGCGAGGAAGCGCCGCAGGTCGGTGGCGAGATCCAGGCCGTAGTGCAACTCGACGAAGCGGACGCCCACCTCCTCGTCGGTCGCTTCCGGGAGCGCTCTGCGGATCGCCTGCCGCGCCAGGGCGATCACCTGGCCGCTCAGCGACAGCGCCATTCGAGCCCGTCGCGTGACACCGGCCTGGCGGAGCAAGGCTATCTGAACGTCGTCGGCTTCGAGGTCCGTGTCGACGGAGCGAGTCCCCATGATCAGAGTCCATTCTAGCGTGCGGTTGCTGTCCCAAGGTCATGCCGCGGTGCTTGCGTGGCCCGCAACGGGCGAATAACATCGGCCGGTTCGACACCGGAGGTCCTGATGAGCAAGGCGCGGGAGTTCCACGATGGCCGGTCCGATGGCCTCGTGCCCCTCGAGAGCCTCGACCTCGACAAGGTGACGTCCTTCGCCGGACTCCTCCGCGGCATGGCCAAGACGGCCTTCAGCGGCCGCTCCCTGGGTGAAGCGCTCGACGTCACCCTCGCCATGGTGAAGGACCCCGACTGCAAGGTCGTGCTGACGCTCTCCGGCGCCATGACCATCGCCAAGATGGGGAAGGTCATCGCCAAGATGATCGACGCCGGCATGGTTCAAGCCATCGTGTCGACGGGCGCCCTTATGGCTCACGGTCTTTCGGAGGCGGTAGGTCTTACCCACTACCGGTACGACCCGAGGATGTCCGACGAAGATCTCTTCGACAAGGGTTACAACCGCGTCTACGACACGCTCGAGATGGAGGAGAACCTCAATTACGTGGAGGAGTTCTCGCGGAGGGCCATGGATGCCCTCGGCCACGAGACCGAGCTGTCGAGCGAGAACGTCTGCCGCGCCCTCGGCAAGGTGCTCGCCGAGGACGCTCACGGGGCCGGCGTCCTTCGCAGCGCCTACCTGAAGAACGTCCCCGTCTTCGTCCCCGCCTTCACCGACTCGGAGCTGGGGCTCGACCTTTCGACGTGGTCGATGAAGCGCGCCCAGAGCCAGGGCGTCTCGGACCCCATGGAGCTGCTGAAGCACGTCCCGCGCTACAACCCGTTCCTCGACCTCAACAGCTTTGCCCGCTTCGCCCTGGGTGCTACGCGTCTCGGGATCTTCACCGTGGGGGGCGGCGTGCCGCGGAACTGGGCCCAGGAGGTCGGTCCGTACGTCGACATCACCAACCACCGGCTGGGGCTTGCTCTCACACCGCCTCGGTACAGCTACGCCGTGCGCATCTGCCCCGAGCCGACCCACTGGGGCGGCCTTTCGGGGTGTACGTATTCCGAGGGCGTCTCTTGGGGCAAGTTCGTGCCGGAATCCGACGGCGGCCGCTTCGCCGAGGTCTACGCCGATGCAACCACGGTCTGGCCACTCCTGATCAAGGGAGTGCTCGAGGAGATGGGATAACATTCCAGGCGCCCATGGCAAAAAGATACGACGCGATCATCATCGGCGGCGGACACAACGGCCTCGTGGCCGCGGCCTACCTCGCGAAAGCCGGCAAGAGGGTGGTGGTGCTGGAGCGGCGCCACGTCCTCGGGGGCTCGGCGGTCACCGAGGAGGTCTTCCCCGGTTTCAAGTTCTCGGTCTGCTCCTACGTGGTGTCGCTGCTGCGCCCCGAGATCATCCGCGACCTGGACCTCCCTCGCCACGGCCTCGAGATCCTCCCCCTCGACGGGACGCTCACGCCTCTCGAGGGAAACCACCTGTGGCGGATGAACGATCACGCCCGCACGCGCCGCGAGATCTGCCGCTGGTCGGCCACCGACGCCGAGGCGTACGACGACTACTCGAAGGCGATGGTCGACATGGCCCGCTTCGTGAAGCCGATCCTGTCCATGGTGCCGCCGGACCCGATGTCGTTCGACATAGGAGGCTTCTGGAAGCTTGGGCAGCTCGGCCGGCGCTTTCAACAGCTCTCGCGAACCAACCAGCACAACCTGGTCCAGCTCATGACCATGAGCGCCGCCGACATGCTGGACCAGTGGTTCGAGACCGATCCCTTGAAGGCCACGATGTCGGCGTCCGGCATCATCGGCACGTTCCTCGGCGTGCGCTCGCCGGGGACCGCCTACGTCCTCCTCCACCACTACATGGGGGAGATCGACGGCGCCTTCCGGTCATGGGGCTTCTCCCGTGGCGGCACGGGCGCCATCAGCATGGCCATTGCTGGAGCCGCTCTCGAGGCGGGCGCCGAGATCCGCACGAAGACGCCCATCGGCCGGATCAAGGTCAAGGGGGGACGGGCCATCGGTGTCGCCCTCGAGAACGGCGACGAGATCGACGCCGACGTCGTCGTTTCGAGCGTCGACCCCAACCGCACCTTCCTGAAGCTGCTGGAGCCCGGCGCCGTCGAGGAGTCGTTCCTCGCCGACGTGCGCCGCTTCAAGCTCAGGGGCTCGTCGGGGAAGGTGAACCTCGCTCTCGACGCCCTCCCCGACTTCACGTGCATGCCCGGGCCGGGGCCGCACCTCCGCGGCGCGATCTCGATCTCGCCGAGTGTGGAGTACATGGAGCGCGCCTACGACGACGCCAAGTACGGCGACTTCTCACGGCGCCCGTACATCGACATGGTGATCCCGTCGCTCACCGACCCGTCGGTCGCGCCGCCCGGGAAACACATCCTCTCCTGCTTCGTTCAGTACGCTCCCCACAAGCTCCGCGAGGGGACCTGGGACGACAAGCGCGAGGCCTTCGGTGACACGGTCATCGACACGATCGCCCAGTACGCCCCGAACATCCGGAAGATCATCCTCCACCGCCAGGTGCTGACGCCCCTTGATCTGGAGCGCGAGTTCGGGCTCACCGAGGGGAACATCTTCCAAGGCGAGCTTTCGCTGGAACAGCTCTTCTTCCTGCGCCCCGTCCCCGGATGGGCGCGCTACAGGACGCCGGTCCGCAGCCTCTACATGTGCGGCTCGTGCACTCACCCGGGGGGAGGCATCATGGGCGCCAACGGGCGGCTCGCAGCTTTCGAGATCCTGAAGGACGTGAACGGCGGGGTGGGCCGATGAAGGCCGACGTCGTCGTCATCGGCGGAGGCCACAACGCCCTCGTCGCGGCAGCCTATCTGGCCAAGGGCGGCCTGAAGCCTGTCGTGCTCGAGCGGCGTCCCATCGTCGGTGGCGCCGCCGTGACCGAGGAGTTCCATCCGGGTTTCAAGGCCTCGACCGTGGCGCATACCGCCGGACCGCTTCGGGCGTCGGTGGTCCGAGACCTGGGTCTGACGTTGCAGTTCGTGGAACCCGAACCGCGCGTCTTCGTCCCACTCGCCGACGGCCGCGGCCTTCAGCTCTTCGGCGATCCGGCGAGGAGCGCCGCCGAGATCGGGCGCTTCTCGGCCAAGGACGCCGCGCGCTATCCAGAGTTCCACAAGTGCCTTGGTCGGCTTGCGGCCATCCTCGGCCGCGTCCTCAGGGCGACGCCACCCGACATCACGGCACCCGCCCTCGGAGACGTCTTCCCATTGCTGCGGGTGGCTCTCGGCGTGCGGGGCCTGGGCCGAGTCGAAGCCCAGAACCTGCTGCGCTGGGGACCCATGGCCGTGGCCGACTTCGCGGCGGAATGGTTCGAGACGGAGGCCCTGCGGGCAGTGATCGCGGCCCGCGGAATCTCCGGGGCTTTCGCCGGACCCTGGTCCGCCGGAACGACGGCGCAGCTTCTCCTCACGTCGGCGGCCTCGGGCGGCAACGCCGCGGGCTCGACGGTCCTGGTCAAGGGCGGCCTTGGCGCGCTGACCGAAGCGCTGGCGGCTTCGGCCAAGCGCTATGGGGCCGAAGTGCGCGTCGGAGCCGTGGTCGAGCGCATCACCGTCAAGGACGGCAAGGTCACCGGCGTCGTCGTGAAGGGGGGCGAGGAGATCACGGCCCGCGCGGTCGTTTCCGGCATTCACCCCCAGACGACGTTCCTGCGACTCCTGGATCCGGCCTTGCTCGACCCCGAGGACCTCGGTCGCATGCGCAACTACCAGACCAAGGGGATGGCCTCCAAGGTCAACCTCGCTGTTTCGAAGCTGCCGAGCTTCACGGCGCTCAAGGGGCAGGATGAACAGACGGCGCTCCGCGGACGCATCCACATCGGCCCGAGCATCGACGACATCGAGAGAGCGTTCGACGACGGCAAGCACGGCGACATCTCGAAGCGGCCGTACATGGACGTCACGATTCCGACGCTCTCGGACCCGAGCCTAGCTCCGGCGGGCGCTCACGTCCTCTCGGTCTACGTTCAATACACGCCCTATCGTCTGAAGACCGGGAGCTGGGACACTCAGCGGGAGGAAGTGGGCGACGTGGTCGTGAAGAACCTCGAGGCATACGCGCCCGGGCTCGCGGCCTTCGTGGTCGGGCGCCAGGTGCTGACGCCCGTGGACCTGGAGCGCACGTACGGCCTCGTCGGCGGCCACCCTCTGCACGGCGAGCCGTCCTTGAACCAGCTCTTCACCATGCGTCCGCTCCTCGGATTCGCGCGATACCGCGGCGGCCTGGACGGGCTCTACCTGTGCGGCGCCGGATCCCATCCTGGCGGCGGCGTGACGGGCGGACCGGGCGCCAACGCGGCACGGGAGATCCTGAAGGACCTGCGCTAACGGACGCGTCGCCGCTCCGTTGACACCCGCGACCCTGGCCCATAGAATCGGGGTTTCGCATCCCACCTTCTTTCCGTGCCGGAGTGGTGGAATTGGCAGACACGCACGTTTGAGGGGCGTGTGGGGAAACCCATGCGGGTTCGAGTCCCGCCTCCGGCAAACCCTAGACCATTATTTATCAATAGTTTACGGGTCCAGACCGCCGCTCGGCCAGCTCCTGAGCGAGTTCCACCCGCGTAGGTGTCGGGGGTTCAGAGTTGCCCCGGAATGCAGGGAAGTAGCCCAAGAATCCAGTCGGCCTTTGGATTGCCCTCCCAAGCCTTTCGAAGGCTGGTCACATCAACGGGCCAGCCGGGGTATTCACTGCGTAGTCTTTCCATGAATGCCGCATCCCCACCAACGATCGCGTGATCCTCGTGGGATACCAGCAGACCCCAACGAGAATCCAGAGAATACAAAGCATTCTCTAGGACCAGCGGGATCTCCGTGTAGGATGCATACGGTGGAAGCTGACACCGCCAGTGGTCGCCGCGCTCGAAAAAGTCGCCCGCGTACTCGACGACCGACAACGCAAAGCCGCGCTCACCTGATGCCCGGGCCGCGCTACAGACGGCCTCATATTGCCGCTGCGCCAAGTGAA
>JBGPYB010000090.1:0-19637 GCA_041493035.1 Vicinamibacteria bacterium
CTTGGTTTCCTCGCCGAACGGGAGCAGCAACAGACCGATCGCGAATGCGATCGAGGTGAACGCCACGGGCGTTCCAATCGTGCCGTACGCCTGAACGCCCGATCCGACGAGGAAGGTGATGCCCGCGCCGACAAACCGGCCGACTGACGTGGCGAAGGCGAACGCGCTCGCGCGGCAGTCGGTCGGGTACTGCTCTGGCAGCCACAGCGTGTACATCGCGAAGTTCGCGCCGCCTACCCCCAGGAAGAAGAGCACCACGAAGAACCACGGCAGGGCGTGCGCCGCGAGATAGAAGACGTGGCCGAATCCCACCGACACCGAAAAGAGCATCAAGAGGAAGTAGAGGCCCAGCGTCAGCCGCCGCCCGAACCGGTCGGCGAGCGACGGCAGCACGAGGCACCCGAGGATCGTCCCGACGGACAGGACCATCGTTCCGTACGAAGCGAGCTGCGCGGCGTCGGCGCCGCGTCCCTCCCTGACGGCAATTTCGCGCACCGACGTCGGCACGTAGACCGATCCCGCCCACAGCCCGATGATGGATACGAGCAGATAGAGCGAGTTGAGCAGTGTCCGCCGCGCGTAGGTGGAGGAGAAGATCTTGGCGAACGCTTCGGACATGGCGGGGCGATGCTGCTCGCCGATGCGCTCCCGCCACGCGGCCGACTCGCGGACGCCGTACCTGATGAATGTCACCAGAAGGGCGGGCGTCCCGCCGACCACGAACATCCAGCGCCACCCGTACTTTGCCCCGACGAAGTAGTTCGCCAGCGCCGCCAGGAAGAAGCCGAAGTAGTAGCCCGTGTGCATGTAACCGGCCCCGGCCTTCCGCCGATCTTCCGGCCATTCTTCCGCCACGAACGTGGCGCCGATGAACCACTCGCCGCCGATCCCGATTCCCGCGAGCAGTCGGAGCGCGGCCATCTGCCAGAGGTTGTCGGTGAGACCGCACAGGAACGTGAAGAGCGAGTAGCACAGAATCGTCAGGGTGAGGGTGCGCACGCGGCCGAAGCGATCAGCGATCGGGCCCCACGCCATCGACAGGCCCCACCCGATGAGGAACAACGCGAACAGCACGCTGCCGTAGAAGCCGATGTTGCCAGCCGTAGGTGCTATGCCCGAACGCGGCAGCAGTTCGGCCAGCGCCGGCGCGAGCACCAGCGAGTAGATGAACGAATCCATGCCGTCGAGGGCCCAGCCGCCCCAGGCCGCCCAGAAGCCGCGGATCTGATTCGCGGTGAGGGGCGTACGTGGCGGAATCGCGGAGGGCAAGCGCTTCTTACGGCGCGAATGGGTCGCGGACCTCGAGGAACGGGAACTTCCGGAAGTCGGCGTCGCGCGTGTAGAGCGTCCGCACGCCGTGCTGCTTCAGCAGCGCCGCCAGATGATGTCCTTGTCGGCGAGGTCGACGAGGGCGCGCATCGGCCGCGCCGTCCACTCGAGCACCGGCCCCATCGGTCTCTTGGCCCGCCGCGCGAGCGCCTCGGCCAGCAGACGGGACGCCAGTTCGCCCAGCGTTCCGCCCTCGCGCCGCTGGAGCTCGCGCAGGTGCTTGAGGACCGGCGTCTCGATATCCAGCGTCGTTCTCATCCGATCTGATGTTTCCATGGTACGCATCAGATATCAAGACTTGCGAGAGGGGCAGTTGACGCAGTCCGGCAGGCGGGCGTATCGTCCGCCCCGAAGGCCGCCCGGCCGAACAACCAACACGAGGAGCCCCGATGTCCGTGAAGCCCTTCCAGCCCCAGTTCATGAAGATCGGCGTCCTGACGGCAGCCCTACAGGAGCTGACGCCGCGCGAGGTCCGCGATCCCGACCCGGACAAGGCCATCGAGGAGTGGGCCGCGTTCGCCCGTGAGGTCGGAGCCGACAATATCCAGCTCTCGGCCGCCCTTCACCCGAGCGAGTCCGACGTGCCGGCCGAGGCGATGCTCGACCCGGTGGCCAACACCCTTGACCTCCGGAAGCCCTTTGATAAGGACCGGGCCAAGCGGGCGAAGGCGGCTCTCGCGGCCCACAAGATCGGCCTCAGCGATGTCGGCTACTTCGACAACATGCTTCACGAGGATCCGGCCATTCGGAAGAAGAAGCACGACTTCATGAAGCGGGCGATGGACGCCGCGGTCCTCCTGGGCGTCGACGCCGTGTGCGGCTTCGTGGGCCGGAACCAGGCGTTGTCGATGGACCAGAACCTGGTCGACTTTGCCCTTGGCTTCATCCCGCTCCTCAAGTACGCGAAGGACCGGGGGCTCACCTACCGCGTCGAGCAGTGCCCGATGCCCGGATGGACGACGAAGGACAACTTCCACAACCAGATCGCCTACGCGCCGGGGCCGTGGATCGCCCTCCACCGCATTGCAGAGAAGCACGGAGTAGGGGATCAACTGCGGATCCACTACGACCCCTCCCACGCCATCCTCATGGGGCAGGACACGCGATCGCTCTTCCAGTACCTGAAGGACGAGGGGTACAACTTCCTCATCGGTGGATTCCACGTGAAGGGGCAGGTCATCGACGCCAAGGGCGTGTCGGCCTGGGGCTACGGCGGCCAGACCGTGGAGCGCGGCGACTGGAAGGACGGCAAGCCCTCCGCCAACCCGGCCGACCAGGTGAACGCCTGGAAGAAGCAAACCGTCCTCTGCGAGCACGAGCTGCCGGGGACCGCGAAGCACGACCCGCTGGCGTACCTCCAGAACCGCACCGTAGACTGGCTCGACCACCAGCTCGCCGCACGGGAGCTGCTGAAGCTTGACGTCCCCAACACCCACCTGATCGTGGAGCACGAGTACCCGAAGGCCCGCATCCAGGACAAGGCGCGTCTGGCGCCGATCCTCGCGGGCTCCATCGCGTTCACTCGGAAGATCGACGAAGCCGCCGCGTGCATGCACGCCCTCCAGCACGAGGTGCTCGCGGCCCAGGGCATCCCGGCGCAGGGGCGGGGCCGCGAAGCCTACAGGAGCTAGAAGAATGACCGCAGCCACGGATCGTCACGCCGAATACGACAAGGGGCGCCTGTTCGTCCTGAGCGTCCTGGCGCTCACCACCGCCGGGATCAGCTTCAGCCTGCGCAGCAGCGTGGCCGAGGCCCTGCGTACGACGTTCTTCGATCCCATCGACAAGCTGCACTCGGCCGAGATGATCGGCGGCGCCCTGGGTGTCGCCTTCCTCGGGTTCGCCTGCACCATCGCCGTCGCGAGCCCGATGCTCGACGCCCTCGGGATGGGCCGTGTCCTCCAGGCCTCGAGCCTCTGCTTCATTTTCGGGACCCTCACGGTGGTCTTCGCGTCAGCCCTCTCTGGGCCCCTCGGGATCTACCGGACGATATGGCTCGGGATGCTCATTACGGGGGTCGGCTGGGGGCTCGTCGAGACGGCCATCAACCCCCTGGCCGCGACCCTGTACCCGGAGGACAAGACCCACCGCCTGAACGTCCTCCACGCCTGGTGGCCGATGGGCATCATCGTTGGCGGTCTGGTGGGCCTCGCCGTCGGTCAGTTCAACATGGGCTGGCGGGCCAAGCTCAGCCTCGTGGTGATTCCGGCGGTAATCTACGGCGTAGGCCTCATCGGCGCGAAGTTCCCGCCGACGGAGCGCGTCGCCGCGGGGGTTTCCTCCGGCGAGATGTTCCGCGAGGTGGCCCGGCCGCTCTTCGTCGTGTGGTTCCTGTCGATGTTCCTGACGGCCGCGTCGGAGCTGGCGCCGGGGCAGTGGGTCGACATGGCCTTGACTCGTACCGTGGGCTTCCACGGCATCTGGCTCCTGATCTACGTCAGCGGTCTGATGTTCGTGATGCGACACTTCGCGGGGCCCCTCGCGCACAAGCTGTCGCCGGTCGGCCTGCTCTGGTGTTCGTGCCTTCTCGCATCCGCGGGCCTCGTGCTCCTGAGCATCGCCAACTCGCCGGTGACTGGCCTTCTGGCGGCGACGATCTGGGGCGCCGGCGTCTGCTTCATGTGGCCGACGATGCTGGCCGCGACATCCGAGCGCTTCCCGCGCGGTGGCGCCCTTCTCATGGGGCTCATGGGGACGGCCGGCACGCTGTCGATCTACTTCGTGCTCCCGGAGATGGGGCAGATCTTCGACCGGGCCAAGATCGCCGCCGCCGGTGGCGATGCCGCCTTCGGCACGCTCTCCGCCGCAGCCGCCGGAGGGGATGTCGCGAGCCAGACGCGGCTCAACGAGGTCCTGACCATCGCGTCGCAGACCTCCTTCCGCTCCGTAGCGATCCTGCCTGCGGTCTTGTTGCTGGTCTTCGGTGCGATATGGCTCTTCGATCGGGCAAGAGGGGGCTATCGCGCCCAAGAGATCGACGCGCCGGTGGCCAAGTGAGCGCGCGGGAGACGTTCTTGCGGATCGCCGGCGTCGCCGCCGCCTCGGCCCTTCTCGTGGGAGCGGCACCCAAGCCGCCGGCCAGGCTGCTGGTGGTCACGGTGACGAAGGGCTTCCATCACGATTCCATCGCGACCATCGAGAAGGTGCTTCAGGGGCTGGCCGATTCGAGCAAGGCCTTCACCCTGGACTACGCCCGCACCGACGAGGAGCTCGCCGCCAAAGCCACGGTGAAGGCTCTGGCGGCGTACGACGGCGTGGTCTTCGCCAGCACCAGCGGCGACCTGCCCCTGCCGGACCGCGATGGCTTCATCAACTGGATCGCCGAGGGCCACGCATTCGTGGGCATCCACGCCGCGACCGACACGTTCCCCGGTTTCCCCGGATACCTGGACATGATCGGCGGCCAGTTCAAGCATCACGGCCCGCAGACGACCGTCGAGGCTTTCGTGCGGGATGCCGACAACCCCGCGACCCACGATCTGCCCAAGGCGTTCAGCGTCTTCGACGAGATCTACCAGTTCCAGCGCTACGACCCGGGGAAGGTCCACGTGCTTCTCGCCATGGCGAAGCATCCCGAGACGGGCGAGGCGGGTGAGTTCCCCCTGGCGTGGACTCGAGATCACGGGAAGGGGCGGGTCTTCTACACGGCGCTCGGCCACCGCGAGGACGTCCTCGAGGCCGGCTGGTACAAGTGGCACCTCCTGGGCGGGATCCGTTGGGCCCTCAGTCTCTAAGCCACGCCGTAGGCATCGCGGTCATCGCCGCGCTGTTCCAGGCCGTCGCGGTTGCGGCGGCGCCGCTGCGTGAGAAGGTCGTCCTGGATACCGACATCGGGACGGACATCGACGACGCGTGGGCGCTGGCCTTCGTCATGGCCCATCCGGGCTTCGATCTCGTCGGGGTGACGATCACCGACGGTGACACGGCCGCGCGAGCCAAGGTGGCGTGCAAGCTGCTGCATGTTGCAGGCCGGGACGACGTTCCGGTGGCCGTTGGGCGCGCGACGCCCGTGCCGGCCGACCGTATCGACCACCAGTTCGAGTGGGCCGAGGACTTCGTTGCCAAGCGCCCTGTGGCGCAGTCGGCCGCCGACTTCCTGATCGAGACGGCGAAGGCCCATCCCGGAGAGGTCACGCTGATCGCGGTCGGTCCGCTCCAGAACGTCGCCGACGCGCTGCGCAGAGAGCCCGGCCTCGTCCGCCTCTGGAAGCGTGTCGTCCTCATGAGCGGTTGCGTTTACGGGACGGCCACCAACAAGAAGCCGATTCCCGAATGGAACGTGGTGTCGGCCACCTCCGACGCCCAGCTCGTCTACGCGGCCGGTCTCCCTCTCACCATCGTCCCTCTCGATTCCACGACCCACGTCCAGCTCCGCGAGGACGAGCGAGCCAAGCTCCGGTCCCGGCCGACGCCCCTGACCCGCGCCCTGGAAAGCCTCTACCGTCTGTGGCTCGAGTCACCGAACGCGCGGATGACCCTCCACGACCAGCTCGCCGTCGCCGAGGCGGCGAAGCCCAGCGCGTTCTTCTTCGAGAAGAAGACCCTCCCGATCCGAGTCGACGATGATGGGTACACGCGGATCGACGCCCGCGGCAAGCCGACCTCGATCTGCCTTCAGCCGAAGCGGGACGAGTTCATGGACTACTACCTGGACACGCTGATCAAGCAACGGCTGGGCCTTCCCGCCCGCTAGACGGGAACGAACCACAGAGATTCAGAGGCACAGAGAAGAAAACGACAACGGAAACGGAAACCACGGAGGCACGGAGACACGGAGACACGGAGAAGGAGAGAATAACAAAGTCTGCCAGCGGAGGTGCTGGGAACTGAGAGACGGTATCCAAAATATGGCCGCCGTTGTTCCCGGCTCGACGAAAGAGTACGATGTCACTACTTAATTGTAGGACATCCGTATGTCGGGAATGGACGTGTCCCGGGAGACTCCCGCGCCAGATGGGTCGAAACCTGGCGGGTGGCTGGCTGTCGAGCGGAGAGTCCGTGCCGGCTTCGCGTTCGCCTTGGTCGCATTGGGCGTCATCAGCTTCCTGTCCTACCGAAGCGTCGTGCGCTTGCGCGAGGACGCGCGGCGGGTCGGGCACACCGAGGAAGTGATCAGCTCGCTTCGACTGCTCCTCTCGACCCTCACTGACGCCGAGACCGCCCAGCGGGGCTACACGCTCACCGGCGAAGAGAGCTATCTCGAGCCTTACGACAAGGCGCTTCGGGACGTGGATGGTCTGCTTCAGGGGCTGCGAACGCTGACATCGGACAACGCCGAGCGACAAGGCCAATTGGACCTGCTGGCGCAGCTCGTGGCGGAGCGGCTCAGGGTCTCGCGGGAGATTGTCTCGCTGCGGCGCGACCGGGGCTTCGAAGCCGCGCGAGCGGCGACGGCCACGGGCGTGGGGAAGACGCTCCAAGACCGCATCCGCCGAGGCGTGGCCGAGATGGAAGAGGCGGAAAGGGCCCTGCTGGGGGAGCGGAGTCGCCGCGCAGATCGCAGCAGCGCGATCACGCGGACCATCATCGTCGTCGGGGGCGTGCTGACCCTCGCCTTCGTCGCCACGACGCTGTTCTCCTTCCGGAAGGACCTGTCGGGCCGGGCGACTGCCGAAACCGCGCTGCGCGAGGCCCACGACCAACTCGAGACCCGTGTCGAGGGCCGCACGGCCGAGCTGCGACAGGCCAACGAAGCCCTACGCGAGGGCCGCGCGCAGTTCGAGACGGCCTTCGAAAGCCTCAGTGAGGGTCTCGTGCTGTCGGCCCTCGACGGCCAGTTGCTTCATTGGAACCAGGCCGCGGTGGCGATGCACGGCTTCAGCAGCCCCGACGAAGGCCTCCGCCGCCTCCCCGAGTTCGCCGACATCTTCGAACTCTCGACGTTGGAGGGCGTGGTGTTGCCTCTGGGCCAATGGCCGCTCTCTCGCGTCCTGAGCGGCGAGCAGTTGAGCGGCTGGGAGATTCGAATCCGGCGTATCCACCAGGACTGGCATCGCATCTTCAGCTACGGTGGTCGCCTCGTTCGCAATGAGCAGGGGCGCGCCTTCCTGGCGGTAGTCAGCATCAGCGACATCACCGAGCGTAAGCGGGTCGAAGAGGAGCTGCGCCACACCGAGCGCCGCTTCCGGGCCCTCGTCGAGCATGGCGCCGACAGCATCTCCTTGATCGACGCGAACAACACGATCTTGTATCTGAGTCCTGCGGTGGCGAACGTGGAGGGCTACACCCCCGAAGAGTTGGTGGGACGGAACGGTCTCGAGAATACCCACCCGGACGATCTGCCGCTCGTCCAGGATGTTGTCGCGCAGCTCGTGGCCAATCCGGGCAAACCCATCCCGGTTCAGTGGCGGCGTCGGCACAAGAACGGCCAATGGATCGTCCTCGAGGGGTTCGCGACCAACCTGCTCGACGATCCCGCGGTCAAGGCCATTGTCACCAACTACCGCGACGTCACGGAGCGAAAGCGCGCGGAGCAAGAGATCCGACAACTCAATGCCGACTTGGAGCAACGAGTGGTCGAGCGTACGGCCCAACTCGAAGCCGCCAACAAGGAGCTGGAGGCGTTCAGCTACTCCGTCTCCCACGACCTTCGGTCGCCGCTGCGCACCGTCGACGGCTTCTCACAGGCTCTCTTGGAGGACTTCGGCCCGCAGCTTCCTGAGGAGGGCCAGAGACTGATACGGACGATCCGCGAGGGCGCGCAGCGGATGGGCGCACTGATCGACGACCTCCTGGCCTTTTCGCGCCTGGGTCGTCAATCGCTGAGCAGGGCTGTCGCGGTCGACATGAACGCTCTCGTGCGGGAGGCTATTGGGGAGCTGTCTTCCGAGCAGGAGGGGCGACAGGTCGAGGTTCGAGTGGCCCATTTGCCGAGGAGCAAGGGGGAACGCGCCCTCTTGAAGCAGGTCTGGCTGAACCTGCTGTCGAACGCCCTCAAGTACACACGCAAGCGCGCTGCCGCCCTCGTCGAGATCGGTTCCGCAGTGGAGAACCGCGAGACCGTTTACTTCGTCCGCGACAACGGTACCGGTTTCGACATGCGTTATGCCCACAAGCTCTTCGGCGTCTTCCAGCGGCTGCATCGGGCGGAGGACTTCGAGGGCACGGGCGTGGGACTCGCCACCGTGCAGCGCATCGTTCACAGGCACGGCGGACGCGTGTGGGCGGAGGCCGCGGTGGACCGCGGCGCGACGTTCCGCTTCACTCTCTAGAAAGGAGCGAGGGCATGAGCGAGGAGCACGCCGTCGAGATCCTGCTCGTCGAAGACGATCCCCAGGATCTCGAGCTGGCGCTACGCGCCCTCAAGAAGGCCAACGTCAGCAACCGAATCGTGGTGGCGCGCGACGGCGCCGAGGCGCTCGATTTCATCTTCTGCGAGGGAGCCCATGCCGGGCGCCGGATCGAAGACAGGCCCAGGGTGATACTGCTGGACCTGAAGCTCCCCAAGGTCGATGGCCTCGAAGTTCTCCAGCGTGTCCGCAACGATCCGCGCACCAGGACGATTCCGATCGTTGTGCTCACGTCCTCGAAGGAGCAGCGGGACGTCGTGGAGAGCTACCGCCTCGGCGTCAACAGCTACGTGGTCAAGCCCCTCAGTTTCGCCGAGTTCGCCAATGCCGTTCAGAAGCTGGGCCAGTACTGGCTCTTGCTCAACGAGCCGCCCTCCCTCGAGAAATAGATGGGAGAAGCCATCCGAGTCCTGATCGCCGAGGACAAGCCCGCCGATGCCGAGCTGATCCTGCGGGAACTGCGACGCTCGGGGTTCGAGCCCGATTGGCGGCGGGTGGATACGGAGGCGGACTATCTCCAGGCGTTGGCGCCCGACTTCGACATCGTCCTCTGTGACTACGAGATGCAGGGGTTCGATGCGCCGCGAGCCCTGCGCTTGCTCCAGGAGAGAGGCTTCGCCATCCCGTTCATCATCGTCTCCGGGACCATCGGCGAAGAGACCGCGGTAGCGGCGATGAAGCAGGGCGCCACGGACTACTTGCTGAAGGACCGGCTAACACGCCTCGGAGAGGCGGTTCGCCACGCCCTGGATGAGGAGAGGCAGCGGGCGGCCCGCAAGCGGGCCGAGGAGGCCCTGCGGCAGAGCGAGGAGCGGCTGCGTCTGGCCATCGACGCCGCCGGGGTGGGTAGTTGGGAGGTCGATCTGGCCACCGGCGAGGCGATATGGTCCGCCAACATCTTCGCGATGTTCGGCCTCCACCCGGACGAGACCCGCCCATCCTTGGAGATGTGGCGCACTCTGGTGCATCCCGACGATCTCGAGGGCATGGTTCAGGCGATAGAGGCCGGACGGCGGGACCGGTCGCTCGCCGCCACGGAGTACCGAATCCGTCGCGCCGACGATGGGCGTGTCGCATGGTTGTCGGTAGCAGGTCGGTTCGTCTACGACGACCGCGGCGACGCCGTGCGCTTCCTCGGAATCGTGTTCGACATCACGGCGCGCAGGGAGGCCGAGCGACGCCAGGCGATGCAGCATGCGGTGACCCGCGTACTTGCGGAGTCGATCTCGTTGAGCGCGGCCGCGCCCGGCGTTATTGAAGCCGTGTCCGAAGCCCTGGGGGCGGAGTTCGGAGTCCTCTGGGAGATCGACCGTCAAGCCAACCTCTTGCGCTGCGCTGACGTCTGGCACGGGCAGGGACTCGCCGCGGACGAACTGGAGACGGAGACCCGGCGGTTGACGTTTGCGCCGGGTGTTGGGCTGCCCGGCCGGGTTTGGGCCAGCGGCACGCCGCTCGCGCTCTCCGACGTCAGCCTCGACGGCAACTTTGCTCGCGCCCTCTCGGCGACGAACGTCGGCCTCCGCCGCGCTTTCGCCTTTCCGATCCTGTATCGAGGCGAAGTCACGGGTGTGTTCGATTTCCTGGGGCCCGAGATGCAGGAGCCCGACCGGGAACTCTTGGACACGCTTGGAGCGATCGGCAGCCAGATGAGTCAGTTCATCGACCATCGGCGCGCCGAGCAGCACCTCGCGCAGGCCCAGAAGATGGAGGCGGTCGGCCAGCTCGCCGGGGGGATCGCCCACGACTTCAACAATCTCTTGGGGGTGATTCTGGGCTACGCGCAGCTCGCCTCCAAGGAGCTTGGACCCGACCACCAGACGCAACGGCGGATCGCCGCGGTCTGCAAGGCCGCGGAGCGGGCCGCGGCCCTCACACGTCAGATCCTCACGTTCAGCCGCCAGCATCCGGCCGAGACTCGCGTCTGCGACGTCAACCGCATCGTGGAAGAGATGGAGAAGATGCTTCGCAGGCTCATCGGAGAAGACGTGCAATTGGTCGTGGCACTGGGCGAGGACTTGGGGCGTGTGCGCGCAGATCCGGGTCAACTCGAACAGGTCATCATGAACCTGGCCGTCAACGCCCGCGATGCCATGCCTTCGGGCGGAAGACTGACCATCGAAACCTCGAACATCGACCTGGACGAGGCGTACGGCCAAAGCCACCCCGAGGTTCGCCCGGGCCCCCACGTCATGGTCGCGGTCGGCGACTCTGGCGAAGGCATGGCGCCCGGGACGTTGGCACGGATCTTCGAGCCCTTCTTTACGACGAAGGAGCCTGGAAAGGGAACGGGCCTGGGCCTCGCCGTCGTCTTCGGCATCGTGAGCCAGAGCGGTGGCAGCATTTCCGTTTACAGCGAAGCGGGCCACGGGTCCACGTTCAAGGTCTATCTTCCCCGCGTGGACCGAACCGAGGAGGCAGAGGCCATCGCACCTCTTGTTGCGGGTGCGCGGGGAGGATGGGAGACCGTGCTCCTGGTGGAGGACGAGGGTGCCCTCCGTGCCATCGTGGCGGAGACCCTCCGCGAGGCGGGCTACGTGGTTCTGGAGGCCGCTGATACCAAGGCGGCGACGGTCGTAGCGGCGCAGAGCCAGCAGCCCATCCACCTGTTGATCACCGACATGGTCCTGCCGGGCCAGAGCGGCCCCCAGTTTGCGATGCAGGTTGAAAGCATCCGCCCGGGCATACGCGTGCTCTTGATGTCAGGCTACACGGACCGGCAGATCAGCGGGCACCCGTCGATCGAGCCCGGTACGCCATTCCTCGCGAAGCCCTTCACGAGCGATGCTCTGCTGCGAAAGGTGCGGGACGTGCTCGACAGGATCGACCCCTCGCCTGAACGGCCCGCTTAGATCCGGAGGCTGCGGAGCCAGGTTTCGTGGCCGGTATCCCCAAAGCGGCGATGAACGAGCGGCGCGAGGTCACGGGCCTACGCGTCGCAGAGGGCCACGGCTTCGCGCAGGGAGGTCAGCGGATCGCGAGTCGGGACGAACTCGTGGGCCATGTGGCCCGTGTATCCCGTGTCGGCGATCGCCTTTGCCACCGTCCCCCAGTTCAGCTCCTGTGTGTCGTCGAGCTCGTGGCGCCCCGGAACGCCGCCGGTATGGAAGTGGGCGATCCACTGGTGGTTGTCGCGGATCGTGCGGATGATGTCCCCCTCCATGATCTGCATGTGGTAGATGTCGTAGAGGAGCTTCACCCGCGGTGACGCCACCTGCTTCACGACCTCCACCCCGAACCAGGTGCGGTCTCCCTGGTAGTCCTTGTGGTCGACCTTGCTGTTGAGCAGCTCGACGCACACCGTGACGCCGTTCTTCTCGGCCGCCTCCTTGATCCGGTTCAAGCCGGTCACGCAGTTCTTGATGGATTCGGCGTCGGGGCGCCCGTTGCGGTTCCCGAAGAAGGCGATGAGGTTCGGGACGCCGGCGGCCGCGGCCTTCGGCAGCGTCTTCAGGAGGCCGTTCACGATCTTGTCGTGGTTCGCGGGATCGTTCAGGCCGTCGGGGATGTCTCCACCCGTGTGCCAGCCCATCGAGCAGATGAGGCCGTGCTCCTTCAGGACCGGCCAGTCGGCTTCGTCCACGAGATCGACGGCGGTGAGGCCCATGTCGGCCACGGCCTTGCAGAACTCGGGCAATGGGATCTTGCCGTAACACCAGCGGCAGACCGACTGTTTGAGGCGACCCTTCTTCACGACGCGTTCCGCCGTCGCGGCCGTGGCTCCCGTGGGAGCGAGGGACGATGCGGCGAGGGCGGCTCCGGCGGTGGCCAGGACCTGACGTCGGCTGATGGGCGCCATCCCTCTAGGCTCCTTTCGTGGCAGCCCGTCGTGGGGGGCCGCCGGTTCCAAGACACGCGGACGGTAAGCCCGTCGCCGCCGCTCTGTCAATCGACCGGTGGATCAAGACTGACTTCTCCGAGTGCTTCCCAGTCGAGGGCGTAGATCTCGTGGGTGCCGACGTCGCGCAAGGCCAGGGGCGGCGGCCGTGACGTTGGCCTACCGGACGAAAGACTCGCGCCGCGACGCCCCGGAAAGCGGGATCAGGTAGTCGGCCGGGTTGGCGGCGATCTTCTGGTGGGCGCTTTCCAGGTCGGACTCGCCTGCGTAGCTCACCGCGGACTGGAGGTGGCCGCGGATGCGCCGAAGGATGCCCACCACGCTCCCCACGTACGGGACGCGGACCGACTGGCCCTCGGCCGGTGTGCTCAGTGCTTCCGCCAGCTCGTCCACGTCGTCGGCCGCGTCGGCCACCGCTTCGGGTGACGTCATGCCCCGGTAGAGCTTCATCTTCTGGCGCGTAGCGGGATCCTCCACCACGAGGCCGGGTGCCTCGTCGGTGCCGGAGAGCATGCTGCCCAGCATCACCGTCGAGGCGCCGCAAGCGATGGCGAGGAAGATGTCCTTGTCGTTCTGCATCCCGCCGTCGGCGATGATCGGCACGCGCCCGCCGGTGCCGAGGAAGGCCTCGCGGATGGCCTGGAGCTGGGGCACCCCCGCTCCCGTCTCGACTCGCGTCCGGCAGCCGCGGCCGGGCCCGATGCCGACCTTGATCGCGGCGGCCCCCTGCTCGGCGAGCCAGCGCGCGGCGCTCCCAGTGCCGACGTTGCCGCAGACGAGGGGGACGCCGGCAAAGCGCCGCCGGAACTCCTTGATCGCGCGCTCGATACCGGCGGAGTCGGCGTGGGCCACGTCCATCAGGACGCAGTCCACCTCTTCCTCGAGGAGCGCCTGCGCCCGCTGGAGGTAGTCGCCGGTGGCGCCGATGGCGGCGCCGACCCGCAGCCGCCCGCGCGCGTCCTTCACGGAGTGGGGCTTCTGCTTGTAGAGCTTCAGGTCTCGCATGGTGGTGAGGCCGCGGATGCGGGATTGCTCGTCCACGAGCGGCAGCTTCTCCACGCGATGTTCGTACATGACGCGCTCGGCCTCTTCGGTGGTCACCGTGGGCGGGCGCGTGACCAGCTTCGGCCGGGGCGTCATGAAGTCGCTGACCGAGCGGTCGTCGGTGGTGTGGTCGAGGGGCATGTCCCGATGGGACAGGATGCCGGCCAGGATGCCGCTCCCCGCCGCCTCCTCGATGAGGAGCCCGCTCGCTCGCTCCTTGCGAATCGTCTGGCGGGCCTGTCCGATGGTGGCCGTGCGCGGGAGGACGATCGGGTGCTCGATCACGTAGGAGTGCCGGCTCTTCACGTACCGCGCCCAGGCCGCCTGCTCATCGATGCTGCAGTTGCGGTGCAGGAACCCGAATCCGCCCTCCAGCGAGAGCGTCTTCGCCATCTCCGGGCCCATCACCGTGTCCATGTTCGCCCCCACCACGGGAAGGCTCAGGCTGAGCCCGGCGAGGAGGGGCATGGTCAGGTCGACGTCCTTGCGGGTCAGGACCGGACTGTGGTGAGGCCGGAAGAGGAAGTCGTCGAACGTCCGGCCGAGAAAAATGGGTTCCAAGTCTTGCATGGTCGTCCGGTGGCCGCCGGAGCCTCATTGTTTCACAGGTCCGGGGCCATCGCGGGCACCGCCGCCGCCTTGACCTCGCGTTCCTAGAGGCGTAGCTTTCTGCGCCAGCCGTGTTCAGCCAACAACCTAGAGCCGGGGGTTCGATGGAGATCGCTGCCAAGAGCAAGACCTACGACGTGTGCGTCGTGGGCTCCGGCGCGGGAGGCGGTATGGCCGCCAAGGTCCTGACCGAGGCGGGCGCCGACGTGGTGCTTCTCGAAGTCGGCGGCTGGTGGGACACCGCCAAGGACGGCGCGATGCTCAAGTGGAACTACGAATCGCCGCGACGCGGTGCCGGCTACCGCGCGCGGGCCTTCGGCGAGTTCGACGCGAGCATCGGCGGCTGGGATCTCGAGGGAGAGCCGTATACCACAGCCCCCGGCGACGAGTTCCTCTGGTGGCGCAGCCGGATGCTCGGAGGCCGCACCAACCACTGGGGGCGCATCTCCCTCCGCTTCGGCCCGTACGATTTCAAAGGCCGGAGCCGCGATGGCCTTGGCGACGACTGGCCCATCAGCTATGAGGAGCTGAAGCCGTACTACGACAAGCTCGACCAGCTCGTCGGCATCTTCGGTTCCGAGGAGAATCTTCCCAACGAGCCCAACGGAATCTTCCTGCCGCCGCCGAAGCCGCGTTGCAACGAGCTGCTCGTGAAGAAGGCGGCGGACCAGCTCGGGATCACGTGCATCCCCTCGCGGCTTTCGATCTTGACGAAGGCCCACAACGGCCGCCCCGCATGCCACTACTGCGGCCAATGTGGCCGGGGCTGTAGCACCAACTCCAACTTCTCGAGCACGGGGGTTCTGCTTCCGCCCGCTCTCAAGACCGGTCGGCTGAAGATTCTCACCGGTGCCATGGCTCGCGAGGTGATGACCGACAGCGAGGGGCTCGCGACGGGGGTCTCGTACATCGACACCACGGAGGCCAGGGAGTATCAGGTCAAGGCCAAGATCGTGGTTCTGGCCGCAAGCGCCTGCGAATCGGCGCGGCTCCTCCTCAACTCCCGTTCCCCGCGCCATCCCGACGGCCTCGCCAACTCCAGCGGTACCGTTGGGCGCTACCTGACCGATACGACCGGGGTCGGCGTCTCGGGGTACATCCCGGCCATGATGAACGGCATCCCCCACAACGAGGACGGCGCAGGAGGGATGCACCTCTACATGCCCTGGTGGGTCGACAACCGGAAGCTCGACTTCCCCCGGGGCTACCACATCGAGTTCGGCGGCGGCCGCCACATGCCCGGCTACGGCATCATGGGCGGCATCCACAAGTGGAACGGCGGCGGTTACGGCAAGGCGCTGAAGGATGACTACCGCAAGTTCTACGGCTCTACGATGCACTTCGCGGGACGCGGCGAGATGATTCCCAACAAGGACAGCTACTGCGAGATCGACCCCAAGACCGTGGACCGGTGGGGGATCCCGGTGCTCCGCTTCCACTGGAAGTGGGCCGACTACGAGGTCAACCAGGTCCGCCATATGCAACAGACCTTCCGCGAGATCATCGACAAGCTCGGGGGGACGGCCCTTAGCAAGATGCCCGGGAAGGAGGAGGGGTACGGCATCTCGAAGGGGGGCCAGATCATCCACGAGGTCGGGGCGACGCGCATGGGGGACAACCCGCGGACGTCGGTGCTGAACAGGTACTGCCAGGCCCACGACGTCAAGAACCTCTTCGTCGCCGACGGCGGGCCTTTCGTCACCAACGCCGACAAGAACGTCACCTGGACGATCCTGGCTCTCTCGATGCGCACGAGCGAACACATCGCCGAAGAGCGCAACAAGGGGAACCTGTAGGTGGGAGGGCTTCCAATGGAATCGCTGAGGGAACGAGCATGACTGAGATCGGACGTCGCGGCGCTCTCAAGCTGATCGCCGGAGCCCCCGTCGCCGTGGGGTTCGGGCTCTCGGTCGCCGAAGCCCGGACAGCTCACGAGCACGTCTCGAAGGCCGTGGCCGCCTCGGGCCTGCAGTACAAGCCGAAGTTCTTCACTGCCCACGAATGGCAGACGGTGCGGACCCTCGTGGACCTCATCATCCCGAAGGACGAGCGTTCGGGGAGCGCCACCGACGCCGGCGTCCCCGAGTTCATGGACTTCATCATGACCGATCCGAAGGAGAACGACCGCGGCCGCGAGCGGCGCCAGACGGCCATGCGCGGCGGTCTCGCCTGGATCGACTCGGAGAGCGTGAAGCGCTTCGGACAGGACTTCGTCTCCTGCACCGACGCCGAGCGCCACACGCTCTTGGACGACATCGCCTTCTCGAAGGGGGAGGACGAGGATGACCGCCCTGATCCTCGGGACCTGCGCGTGAACCTGCACCACGGTCCGGCCTTCTTCAACTCGTTCCGCGACCTCACGGCGTCGGGCTTCTGGAGCAGCAAGATGGGCGTGACCGACCTTGCGTATCAGGGAAACAACTACGTCGCCGAATGGAACGGGTGCCCGCCCGAGGCGCTCCGGAAGCTGGGACTCGAGGGTTAGGGGCGATGACCAGCCGCCGTGGCGTTCTGCGCACGCTGTCCCTCGGAAGCCTCGGCGCCGCTACGGCGACAGGGGTCTGGGCCGACACCCTGGCGGCCCTCGCCCACGACCATGCCCACGCCGCCGGCCCTGCGCCGGCCGCCGCAGCCGATTGGACTCCCAAGGTCCTGAACGCCCACCAGAACGACACGGTAATCGCTCTCAGCGAAGCGATCATCCCGCAGACGGAAACACCGGGCGCCGGGCCATGGGCGCCGAGGACGTGACGTCGCGGAACAGCATCTCGAACCCCGGCCTCGCCATCCACGAGGTGGGAACCGCGCGGATGGGGGACGACCCCAAGACGTCGGTGCTGAACCGCTGGCAGCAGGCCCACGACGTGTCGAACCTGTTCGTCATGGACGGCGCTTACCCGAGCTCAGGCTGCCAGAATCCGACGGTGACGATCATGGCGCTGGCGTCGCGCGCCTCGGCGCATCTCGTGGACGAGATGAAGCGCGGAGCTTTCGGGACATGACGCGAACGAAAGTCCGCGCGCTTCTCCTGGCCGTAGTGCTCCTCGCGATCGCCCCGGTGGCGGCGCAGGCGGCCGACGGCTTCGTCCCGCTGTTTGGCGGCCACGACCTTGCCGGCTGGAAGATCCCAGTTGGCGACAACGGCCACTGGCGCGTCGTGGACGGCGTCATCGACTACGACGCGCGAAGCGAAGCTACCGGCGACAAGGCGCTCTGGACGGAGCGGTCCTTCGGCGACTTCGTGCTGCGAGCCGAATGGCGTCTCAAGGAGACGCCTTACATCAACCCCCACGCCCAGATCATCCTTCCCGACGGAAACCCCAAGCGCGGTGCCGACGGCAAGCCCATCCAGATCGCCGTGCCCGACTCCGACTCGGGGGTCTACTTGCGCGGCGATTCGAAGTCGCAGGTCAACATCTGGTGCTGGCCTGTGGGTTCCGGCGAGGTCTACGGCTACCGCACCGACCCGGCCATGCCTCCCGAGGTCCGCGCCGGAGTCACGCCGAAGACGAATGCCGACCACGACATCGGCCAGTGGAACGCCTTCGAGATCACCATGGCGGGGGAGCGCCTGACGGTCGTGCTCAACGGCGTCAAGGTGATCGACAGCGCGCGGCTGCCGGGCGTGGCGGCCCGCGGGCCCATCGCCCTACAGCACCACGGTGAGTGGAAGGACAACCAGTGGCAGGGCCCGCCGTCCCTGGTGCAGTTCCGGAACATCGAGATCCACGAGCTGGGAGGAGCGAAATGAGCGTCGCCGGACGCCTGGGCGTGATGATGTTCCTGGAATACGTGATCTGGGGCTCGTGGCTTCCCCTCCTGGCCCTCTACCTGTCGCGCTTCCTGGGTTTCTCCGGCACCGACATCGGCTGGATCTTCGCGACGCCCGCCATCGCGTCTCTCACGGCCGTGTTCGTGAGCGGCCAGGTGGCGGATCGGCACCTCGCCACCGAGCGCTTCCTTTCGATCAGCCACCTGATCGGCGGCCTCGCGATGTTCGCTCTCGTGTTCCAGAAGACCTTCTGGCCCTTCTTCGCGGTGATGCTGGTCCACAACCTCATGTACGTGCCGACCCTCTCCCTGACCAACTCGATCTGCTTCCATCACCTGAAGGACGCGCAGAAGCAGTTCGGCATCGTGCGGCTGTGGGGGACCATCGGCTGGATCGCGGCGAGCTGGCCCTTCGTCTTGCTGCTCAAGGGCAAGGAAGGCGCCGCCCTCGAGTCGGCTTTGACGGCGATCTTCTGGATCGCAGGGAGCGCGTCGATCGTCCTCGCGATCTTCTCGCTGTCGCTGCCCCACACGCCGCCGGCTCGTTCGGGAGAGAAGAACGCCCCCTTCGAGGCGATCAAGCTGCTGGCGGTGCCCAGCTTCCTGGTGTTGTTCATCGTGACGTTCATGGACTCGCTGGTCCACGCCTGCTACTTCCAGTGGACGAGCCCGTTCCTCTCGGCAATCGGTATCCCCGAGAACATGATCATGCCGGCCATGAGCATCGGCCAGATCGCGGAGATAGGGACGATGGCGCTGCTCGGTTTCTTCCTCCAGCGCCTGGGCTGGCGTCGGATCATGACCTTCGGCATCCTAGGGCACGCGGCGCGTTTCGCGATCTATGCCCTCGGCGGACCGGTGTGGCTCGTGGTGGCGAGCAACGTCGTCCACGGCTTCTGCTACGCCTTCTTCTTCGCCTCGGTCTACCTCTTCGTGGACGAGTACTTCCCGAAGGACGCGCGGGCGAGCGCCCAGGGTCTCTTCAACCTGCTGATCCTCGGCCTCGGGCCCTTCCTCGGCAGCCTGATGTGGGGGAAGCTGGGGGACGTCCTGACCACGGCCGGCGCCGTGAACTTCCGCTTGCTCTTCCTGGCGCCGACTGCGTTGGCGCTCCTGGCGGCGGTGACGCTCTTCTTGGGCTTCCACCCGCCCGAGCGTCCGGTCGAGGCCGAAGGCCAAGCCAAGGCGGCGTAGCTGTCGCCCTGACAGTCACTTTTGGACGGCATCGTAATAGGCGATCGGCCGCTTATATATCCAGCAATTGGCCGACCCTGTACTAGGCGATTGGACGCTTGCATTGGCGGCGATTGGGCGCACCCCGAGGCGGTGTTTGGACGGCACTCTGATAGTAATATGGACGGCTTGACAGTAGGGATATGGACGGCTAGATAATAGTAATATGGACGGGGCCGAAGGTTGGCTGCCACGAGGGATGGCCGCACCTCTTGCCGAGGCAATGGCGGACACTCCCGTCGTCTGCCTTCTCGGTCCGCGCCAGAGCGGTAAGTCGTCTCTGGTGCAGCGCGTCTTTCCACGCCGCGCCTACTACACCTTCGACGACGGTGCCCTGCGTCAGACCGCCGAGAGTGACCCGGCGGGTTTCGTGGCCCAACTCCCGCAAGAAGTGACACTGGACGAAGTGCAGCGGGCGCCGGCTGTCCTGCCCGCGATCAAGATGGCGGTGGACGAACGGCCCCGCCCCGTCCCGATCCACGTCTCGGCCAACGCAATCCTCCTCCATATGAACACGGACGGAGAAA
>JBGPYB010000036.1:0-32543 GCA_041493035.1 Vicinamibacteria bacterium
ATGGGGCCGTTAGCTCAGTGGTAGAGCGCCTGCCTTTTAAGCAGGGTGTCCTGGGTTCGATCCCCAGACGGCCCACCAACTTACGGGAAGGAGTCAACAAGGGGCAACACCGGGGCAACGCCACCTTCACATTCCCAAGAAGCCCTCTCTCAGTTCTGAGATTCGGATCGAATTGACCGCGGGAGGGCGCCGGCAGGATTGCGGGGAAGGTGCTTTGAGGAACTGCTCGAGAGATTCAAGGTCGGCGGGTCGACGTTCCAAGGCAAGGTCTACGTGGTCCATGACGTGCCGTGGACAGGAGGACCGGTCGAGGTCTACAGCTTTCCGCGGTCCGCCCCCGCGGGGAGGTGTTGCACACCGCCCGGGCTCCGTAGTACAAGGGGAAGTTGCTGAAGGGAGAAGGCATGGCCGAGAATGACCACTGCAAGGCCATCCGGATCGACTTCGATACCCCTGCTGATTTCCCCACCAAGTACGCAAGCAACTTGGTGGTGCAACACACGGAGCACGACTTCACGATCACCTTTTTCGACATTCGTCCGCCCCTCCTCGTCGGGTCGCCGGACGACAAGGCCAGCCAGTTGGATGCGGTCCAAACCGTCAAGGCTGTGCCCCTCGCACGGATCGTCGTGGCAGCGAGCCGCATGCACGAGTTCGTGCAGGTGCTGCAGGACAACCTGAAGACGTACTTGGCCAGAGACAAGCAGCCCGCGGGAGACCGAGAATGAGCACCGCAGTCCTTGATCGGGCCTTGCGTGTCGACTCAGGCTCCTCCTCCATTTCCGGGGCTCCCCATCAGCAGCAGGGGCGGGTACATCTCTTCGGGGAACCCGTTCCGGGCTGGAGGCTGGAGAACCCGCTTCCGATCTGCGTGGAGCGCGACACCGACGGCCGCTTCGTTGTCTCGGACGACATCTTCGAGGTCCACGGCGTCGGCGCTTCGTGGGACTTGGCCGTAGAGGACTACAAGGTCGCCCTGGTGGAGTTCTTCGAGATCACCAGCGATGGTCGCGACGATCAGTCGCGCCAATTGCTGAAGCACCTGAAGGCGTATCTCCGGCGCGGTTGACCCCGTGCCCCGGAAGGCGCGGGACGTCAGGGCATCGCTTACCACCAAGTTCGGCTTCAGCGTCCTGGATCGCGGCACAAAGCATCAATGGTTGCAGTTGACGCTCGCCGGAGTGCGACCCGTCACGGTCATGTTCTCGCACGGCGACGCCGATCTCGGGGACGTTCTGCTCAGCAAAATCTGTTTGCAGCTTCGCGTGAACCGTCCCTATTTCAACGGCATGATCGATTGTCAGCACAACTCCACGGACTACCGCAAGAAGCTCACTGACGAGGCAGCGGCGAACGCTTGAACGTCTTCACAACAGGTATTCGCGCCACTCCGCTCCCTTGACCTTGCAGTCCCGAGCGCCTCTCGGTTCTCAAGCCCTCGGACGGGAACTACGTTCGCTCCGCTACCCTGTGGCCGTGAACTTCGGCCATTGATTGTAGCCAACGGACGGATCGTTGGAGCGGTGGAGGTGGATGAGTTCCAACTCCTTGTCGCTGACCTCACCGTCAGACGCGGTGTCCGACTCGCAAAGGATCTCGCGGCGAATGGTGAAATCTCGCCGCTATTCCGCGCCTCGTTTTCGGGTCGCTCGCCATGGGGAATGGTAGGCGAATAGAAAACGCAACCATAGAAGAGAAATACGAGCGCCCAGGTGACCACGGCCCCAGCGCCCTGTTGTCGCTCTCTCCCTACGTCTGGTCGTCCACTTTGGCGGTTGGTCCGTTCTTCTTCCCGGAGCGGATGCCGTTCTCCATGGCCGACGTCGAGGAGTGCATCTCGGACTTGCGGATCGCTTCTTTATTGGCAGCGAGAAGGACGAAGCCTGGCAGGCCTGACTCAATCCTTTCCCCCCTCGTGACGCGGATCACAGCGAACCCGTCATTCAGATGTTCCACTTGTTAGGTCGAGCCCACGGAACAGACAGCGGGCTCCCGTCAAACCAATATTCGACAGCCCGCTCGTACCCTCGAGTTCGCTGCGGAGGTGTCCATGGCCGAAGGAACAACAGAATGGAGTAGGACCGAAATGATGCGTCTCGCTCGCCAGCGAGAGACAGATCGCAGAGAGAGACTCTACAGCGTGGCGCTTGTCGATGCGTCGGCCGTTCGCCTTGGCGGGATGCCGAATGCGTTGATCAAGGCGTTTGCCGAAGCCGCCGAGGGTGCCTGGGAGGACGTCGCTGTTCAACTGATGGAGGTCGGAAGCGTCATCGGTCGGCGCCCCTCCATTTCCCTGCGGTGCAAGATGTCTACCTTGGACCCGCAGGCGGTGGTCGCCATGATCGGCCAGGGCGGGAAGTTCGGCACCGTGGAGGCCACGACGCCCACCGCGTTGCGGGCAGCTCTGGCCCGACATCTCGCCGAGCGCTTCGGGCGGCAATGACCCGCGTGTCTGATCTCGTCGCACAGGTCTATATGGAGACCCTCGGGGACCTGTGGAACGAAGCGCAAGGGTATGTGGAGCAGATGGCGCAGGGCGCGAAAATTCGGGATCCCGCGGCCCTCGACATCTACCTTCGGTACCTGATTCTTCGCCGGGGCACTGTCGAGCAACAGTTCCGTGGCATCGCCGTCCTGCCGTGGACGCCGCCAGTCGGGGCGCGCTTCCTTCACCCCGAGGACCTTCGAATGCTCCAGCAGGACATCGATGATCTCCGCGTGGCGCTCAGGCTTCAGCGCTCCAACTGACGCGAAAGGGCCGCGGCCCCAAGACCTGTCCAGGCGCCGATGCCCACGAAGGTGCCCCAGATTGCGCCGTGAAGGACGCTGAAGTACCAGGGTTCCATGGCGCTCCACCACCAGAGAGACCCAAGGATTCCGGCAACGCTTGCGAAGGCCATGTGCAGAATGAGACTGCGCGCTCTGACTAAGTAGAATGTGACGGCCGCGTAATAGAAGAGTGCCACAAACCCGAAGTACTGAAGTGGGCCGAGCATGGACGCGCCCCACCCGTCGTGAAGCGGCCACGTGAGGCTCTTCAACCACGGCTCGTCGAATGCCGAGCGGTTCAGGGGAATCCACGAGACGAATCCGGCGACCCAGGCGAGCGGCAATGCCGCAATGAGGCGAGCGCGTAGACTTCGCGTCGACAAGGCAATCCCCAGGCTAAACGCGATCCCGGCCAGGAAGCCGCCATGTAGAGCGCCGGCCGGAACGACATGCCAGGCGAAGTGCGGATCATCCTTGACGGCCGCGGGTATGCGGGCAAAGCAAAGCCAGGCGTTGGTAGCCCCACCCAGAGCCCCGCAAAGGCCCACCCTGACTTCGGCGCGGGTGCCCATACCCATGCGTCCTCCAAGTTCCAAGAGGCTACGGAAGATGGATTACAGGGGCGTGGGTCGCTGTGACGGTTTGCGGAGTGTCACAAGAGACCGACCACAGAATCGCATGAATGCGCCAATCGCTGGCATATGGCCATTCATAGCGCCTGCCTCTTGAGCAGTGGTGTCCTGGGGTTCGAGCCCCAGATGGCCCAATGACTTAGGAGATACGCGCCGGTGCGTCCTTCGCGTTCTCGGGTGGGGTCGGGGGCGCCGCCGGCGGTCCTTTGTGGCGGCGCCACGGGAGGGGCTGCCAGAGGCACCCGGCACCGAACGCGCGCCAGGCCCACGAGGTCCATCGCAGGAGGCTGGTCGCGAGCCAGAGAGCCCAGGCCAGCATGAGGCCCCGGTAGAACCAAAGCGGCACGCTCAGGACGCCGGCCGCCGGCGTCGTGCCGGCGCCGATCCGGTCCGAGTACCAGCGCAGCAGCGTGTTGCTGCTCTGAGCGCCCGCGACCTGCATGTCGGGATGGAAGAGAAGACCGGTCTGCACGACGTCGTAGAGGACGAGAATCGCGGCGAACGCCCAGACCACGAGAAGCACCTGCTGCGCGTCGTGGGTCAGAGCGGACGGCGTCGGACGCCGAGAGCGCCAGGAGAGCGCCAGGAGAAAGCCGGCGACCACGAGCGCCCCCGCGGCCGATGTCTGGGAGAGCCCCAGCGTCAGCAGCAGCCACGCGCCGATGCCCAGGGGCGTGTCGGAAAGGAGGCCGAGCGCGAGGGCGACGATCAGGGCGAGCAGGAGGTAGCTCCAGAAAAGGACGGCGGGCCCCCAGGCGGGGCCACGGGTGAGGAGCAGCCATCGGTTCTCGGGGAGATGCAGCACGCCCTCCACGTTCGCGGCCGGGAGCGGGAGCCCGACCGTGGGAACGCGTAGGAACAGGCTCGCTCCCCGGGCCTCGCGCCAACGCACGACAACGGGCTGCGTTCCGGCGCGCAGCGTGAGGCGGAGCTTTCCCTGCTCGGCCCGTGCGGGCCGCGCGGTGCCGGCGACCGTGACCTCCTGGACCTCGGCGTCCTGCGGAAGATCGAGGACCAGGGGCTCCTCCCGGCTCGCGCGGGCCGTGAGGGAGAGAACGGTCGTGCTGAGGCGCTCCCCCGGCGTCGTCTCCACCCGAAGCGTGTCGATGGTGACGGTCTGGCCCGCGACGGCCTGCGGGTGGCGGAACCGGAGGCTCAGTTTCTCCCCCGGCCAGGGTCGGAATTCCGGCGCGAGAACGCCCCCCGCCTGATGGCTCACCGGAACGAGGCCGTCGGTTTCGCACTCCCACACGAGGCTGCACTCCACACGCCAGACCTCGGACCAGGGGAGGCCCGAGCCCGCGTCGAGGACGAGCGCGTCGGTCACCGGCAGCGTCGACGACCAGCCTGCGTCGATGTCGTCCCGTCCGAGGGAGAGAAGTGCTATACCGTCCTTCGTCTCGAGGTCCGCCTCCGTCGGTGCCTCACCCGCGATCAGGGGAACCCGCAAGGACACCGGTGCGCCGACCGGGCTCACCCGATGCACTTCGGTGTGAACGCGCCACGTGAGGCCCAGGGTCAGCGTGCGGCGCACCTCGAGCCACGGCGCGTACTGGCCGGACTCTTCTCGAGCGCGCTCTCCCACGCGTAGACGGCGGCTCAACTGGATCGAGGTGTCGGGAGGGCCGTCGGCCCGAAGCCCGGCGATGTCCCAGCCCGGAGCGTCGGCGCTGGCCTGGCGGGGTCGGTCTCGGAGTTGCAGGGTGAGGGTGTCGGTGCGAGGCACGGGCCCGGCTGCTTCGATCCGATGCACGCCCGGGGAGAGCCGGACGTACAGGAAGCCGTCCTCGAGCCGCACGAGGGCGCTCGTCTCCCTGCCGTCGACGCGGACCGCCGCTGGCGCCCAGATCGACGGTGGTCCGGGGATCGCCCACGCCCCGGAATCGCCGGCGTGGACCTCGGCCTCGAAGGAGAGCGCGCCGTCGCCGAGGCGCAGCCGCAGCGTCGACGTGGAGATGCACTCGGGCTGACAGGCCTCCGGACGGGTGATGCGCTTCTTGAGGTCGTCGAGCAGCGCGCGGCTCGGCATCGTCTCCTGGGCCGACACGGAGCTCGCCGACAAGACTGCGCCGATCGCGATCAGTGCCGCCGCCGCGCTTGCTCGGCCCGACGGCCGCAGCCTCGGCGTGCCGATCCAGAGGAGCACCGCAAACAGGAGTACCAGAGCCACCCGCACGAGGGTGAGGAGTCGGCTCATCCCCGGGGACACCAGCACGAGCCGGACACTCTGGTCGCTCTTCACCGGACCCGACCACGAGAGCGAGTAGCTACGCCACGACCATTGAGGGAGCGCTGGGCCTGTCTGCAGCACGGCCCGCGGATCTTGTTCGAGGGCGGCGTTCGAGGACGGAAGGTAAGCCTTCTTCGAGAGACCGCGGGCGGCCTTGGGGGATCCGGGAACGCCGCCCACGGCGCCACCGACCACGCCACCATCGGTACGGCCGGGCGCGTTCTGCTCCGGCTCCGCGGCCTTAGGACGGGCGACGTACCCGAGTGCCTGGAGCTTGTCCTCCTCCTGCTGAGCCATCGGAGGAGGCGTCGTGGCCGGAGCGTTCTGGGGAGACGGGGCCCTGAGGACGGAGGCGGGCCGAGCAACGACCGTCACGCCCGGCGCGGCTGCGACCTGCGGATAGAGCGCGGTCGTGATCTGTTCGCGGAGGAACGGCACGAGGATCAGCAGAAGGGCGACGAGGCTCAGGCCGCGCCAGAGACCCGCGATGCGCTGGAGCCAGCCCGGCGGAGCCACGGCCGCCAGGGCGACGGCGCCCAGCAGGCTGATCCACACGAGGAACGGAGCCCCCGGCTCGTCGTACGACGCGACCATCGCCAGGAGTGCAACGACCCCCCAGCCGTGGCCGAAGAGCCGGAGCGTGCCTCCGGCGACGATCAGCACGAAGAAGAGGCCGAGGAGCGACCACCGCGCTGTCCAGGCGCCCGGCGCCCGGTCCACGTGGGTCGCGGTGAGGAGCCACCAGCCCGGCGGGACGTGGACGATCGCGTCGAGGCTCTCGACGTCCGTCGACCACCCCACGGCCGGGAGCGCGCCCGTCCGCGGCAGCCTCGAGTCGGCCTCGAGGTTGAGCGCGCCCCGCCGCAGCTCCACGCCCGACAGGGCTGTGGCCGGGTTCGCGGTCACGAGCTGATCGGCGCGGTCGACCGCCGCGCGCCCCAGCTCGCCGGGTCGCTGTAGATCGAGGCGCCACGTCCGTGACAGGGCGCCGGAGAACGCGTCGCGGACCGTGAAGCCTCGCCCCGACAGGTCCAGCCAGAGCTGCCGGCGGAGCTGGATGCGGTCGGGGGGTGCCTCCGCTTCGCCCCGCCGGACCTCCTTCAACGCCAGGCGCGCTCCCCCTTCCACGGCGAACGCCGGCAGCGGCCGCCACTCGGCGGGGAGATCGGTGCGAGACGGATCGACCGGCGGGAGGCCGGACAGCTCGACCTGGCGCAGCGACTCGTCGGCGGCGAAGGCCCACGTTTCCCGCCCGGGCCATGGTTGAGCGCCGCGAGCAGGGCCGAGCGCCGCAGGCTGCCCCTGAACGCGGGCAAGGACGGTCACCGAGAACGCGCCGGCCCGGACCTGAACCCGGAGCCGGCCGCCGGCGTCAAGCCGCGCCGGCAGGTCCCCGGCCACGGCGACCGGCACGGTGTCCGGAAGAAGCGCGCCGGAAAGCTCCACCTCCCGCGCCTTGCCGGAGACCTCGAGGGTCAGGCGCGTCTCCACCCAGAGGGGGATGCCGTCGGCGATCCGGCGGAACGCCTGGAGACGGAGGCTCTCGACCGCGCCGCCGGCCGCTTCGTCGGCATGAAGCCAGATGAGGCCGGCCTCATCGCGCCGCGGGAACGCGATCGCGCGCCCGTTCACCGCGAGATCCACCAACGCGAGCCGGGGCGGAACGGGGAGCGAGTCCGGAAGATGCGTCCAGGAGAAGCGTCCTTCCAGGCGGTGGTCTCCAGCGGTGACGCGGACCGAGGGGCCCCCCTCGCGCTCGACCACGACCGACGGGCGGCCGTCGAGGCGGACGTCCTGAGGCCAGCTCTGCGGGCCCCCAGGGAGTCGGACGTCCAGCGCTCGATCGGCAGACGCGGAGAAGGAGAACGTGCCGCCCGAGATGGCGAGCCGGAGGTCGAGCCGCCCCGGCCAGAGGCAGACGGCGCTCCCCTTCAGCGTGGGGCAGACTCGGTCCGGAACCTCGTCCCGCACCCAGGGGACCCACGGACGAAGCCCCGGAGGCAAGTCCCGCTCGGGAAACGGCTGGGCCTGCGACGAGCCGGGGAAGGCGAGCAGGCTGAGAGATGCGGCGAGCCACGCGCGTTTCATGAACCCTCCCGAAGAGCGGCCTCGGGGAGACTACCACGCGACCTCGGATCTTGTTCCCCGCGCGCGTGAGATCTGCAAGACGCCGTCCCGACGCATCTCGCGCACCGCGTGATGGCCGGAGAGCCCCCGACCAGAACTCTTGATCTATCCGTCCCGCGGGGCCATAGTTGCGGCATGAACGTCACGTCGCGTATCAGTGGCGATTCCGCGCTCGGCACAATGTGACTTTCCCGACCGACGTCATCGTCGTCGCCTACGTAAAGACCCTCGGAGAGCTTTGGAAGGAAGCTCAAGCCTACGTTGAGCAGATCGCGAAGGGGGCCAAGATCCAGGATGCCGCAGCCCTCGATATCTACCAGCGGCACATGATTCTTCGCCGGAACGTTGTCGAGCGACAGTTCCCGAGCCTCGTGGTGTTGCCGTGGGTGCCGCCGGTCCCTTCGGAGTTCTTGCACCCCGAGGATCTCGGGCTCTTACAGCAAGACATTGATCGTCTGCGGATCGCCCTGAGGTCCCTGCTGTCGAATTGACGCCGACGGGGCGACCCGGAATAAGGAGCCAGGAGAATGGCCAAAGATACCAATGGTACTGAAGGGGCCGGCGGGCCCGCGAGCGTGAAGCCCGATCGCGAGGTGCTGGCCCTGCTGCACGTCGCCGAGTACAACGCCGTCACCACCCGCATTACCTACTGGCTGACCCTTCAGATCGCGATATGGTCGGCGGTGTTCGTTGTCGCCGGTTTGGGAGCGACCTTGTTGGGCAGGTTCTCAACCCACCGCACCCTCCTGCTCTGTGGAACCTTTGGGATAGCGCAGATGCTCGTCCTGATCTGGTACAACGTGACGAACGAGCTATTTCAAGCAGCCAGATTTCTGCGACACGACCTCAAGCCGGAGGTTCGTGACTCGCTCCAACTCTCGTCATCGGCTTTTTGGATGTACGAGGATCTGACTGCCAGGCACCGGGGTTTTGCGCCCATCTGGGAATGGGGTCCCGCGGGGGTAGCAGCGGCTTCGCTCATCATTCTGTTCGCCACACTGAAGCCCTCGTCGCCCGCAGCCTGGGTCGGATTCTCACTGAACGCGCTGCTGGTTGCGGCAATGATCGGCCTGGCTGCGGTCCTGACAGCCAGCCGCAAACAGGCCGACGCGCCGCCGAAGGTCGCCCCGCCCGCACCTCCCGAAGAGTAGGGTCGTCGCGCTACGGCAACCCGGGAGGCCCCGACGGAACCTAGATGGACGAGCTGTGCCAGGCCAGCAGATCGCGAACGACGTCCCTCGATGCCACCCCCAGGCGCCCTAGAGGAGGGCTCGGAGCCACGCCCGAAACATCGTCGGGCACGAGGCGCCCGCTGGATGGCTGAGACCTGGCGTCGTACTTGATCTTGAACTCGTAACCCGACCGCGCGGAGACATACACAGCCGTGACGGCCCATTTCGCCGGCGAGGCCATTTCACTGACTGCTGCGGCTATTCCGTCCTTCAGGTCCTTGGGTACTTCAAGCGGGAGCATGACTCATGGTACGCCTATTGGCCGTCCGTTGCGCGGTTCGCCGCGAGTACTTGGTCTGCTCCCCCGTCCGGGGAGGTAACCCACTGGAGGACCGATGAGGACCACGACGATCCCTGCCCTCGCCCTCGTCCTTCTGGCGGGCCGCGCGGATCGTTGCGCTGACCGGCTGCTCAGAGCCGGGAGGAGTAAGATCGTGGCGTGCGACCCGGCGATCTTTTTCTCTCCGTCGTCGTCTGCGGCGGCGGCCTCCTCCTCGGCTACTGGTTGATTTACAGGACGGCGTGGAAGCGCCAGGAGGTCTGGCAAGAGTGTGCGAGCCGGCTCCGGGGCCGCTGCGAGAACCGGCCGGGCATGCTGGAGAAACCCGGGCTAGACATGATCCTGACGGCCGAGATCGACGGCATCGACGTTCAGGCTGAGGTCGACACCTATCTTGCCGAAGGGGAGATGGCCACTGACACCGTCGTGCAGGCGTGGTTCCCGGCCGTCGCGACGGAGCCTCTGCGCGGGGCTGTCAGCCGCCCCGCGGCCCCGGGCTACGCGTTTCGGGTGGCCGGGGACAAGGTCGTGGGGCGTCGGACCGGGATTGAGGAGAACGCCTCAGAGCTTCAGGCGGCTCTCCGCGCCGCCGTGGCCGTGGTCCTCACCTCGGAGCGTAACTCATGAGTGGAGCGCGAAGCCCTTACGGCAGCCAGTGGTAGCTGACGAAGGCCAGTTGCCGGCCGTCGGGGGACCAGGACGGGACGTTGATCGTGCCCGGCCCGGCGAGCAGCGTCGCGATCACATCGAGCTTGTCATCGGCACCCAGGGACAAGACGCGCAGCATCGCTTCCCTGTCCTCCGAAGAGGCGGCGGCGCCCCGTTCGAAGGAGAGAAAGGCGAGTCGCCCTCCGTCCGGCGAGAGGTGTGGGAACACGTTGTCGAAGCCGTCCGAGGTCACCTCCTCCTGCTCGCTTCCGTCGGGCCGCATGCGCCAGATCTGCGAGGTTCCGGTGCGCGCTGAGCTGAAGTAGATGCGCCTGCCGGCGGGGGAGTACTCCGGGCCGTCGTCGAGACCCTTGGCCGTGGTCAGGCGGGCTTCTTCGCCTCCGGTCACGGGGATCGTGTAGACGTCGGACTCGCCGTCGCGCTCGCCCGTGAAGGCAAGAGCGCTTCCGTCGGGGGACCAGCCGTGCCAATACGAGGGCGAATGGGCTGTGACGCGGCGGGGTGTGCCGCCGCCGATGGGCGCGACGTAGATGACGGAGCGGTGGTCTTCCTGGGATTCGTCGCTGAATGCGAGCAGCGTGCCGTCGGGCGAAGGGCCGTGAGCGCTGTTGCAGCGCGTGGCGAAGCCGGTATCGATCGTCTCGGGCGGGCCGCCGGCCAACGGCAGGCGGTGGATGCGCCCGCCGGCGTTGAACAGCAGGGCGCTGCCGTCACGGGTCCAGTTGGGCGCCTCGACGCGCCCCGGTGCGACGTAGACCACGCGGCGGTCGGTGGACGTCACGGTCACGGTCTCGAGCGTGCTGTAGAGCGCCGGCTCGCGGGCCGGCGGCTTCAGCCTCGTCAGCTCGACGTCGGAGAATCGAGCCGTCTCGACGACGCCCTTCTCGTGGGAGCAGACGCCGATGCCGACATAGAACGGCTCCTCGAACCGGAGCCGCATCGATCCCGCCGTCAGGCTGAAATCCTCGCCTTCGCTCGCGAGCCACATGGTCACGTGGCGGCCTCGTTTTTCGATGCGCACACGCTTGGGCGCCGAGACGCTCGACTGGATCTCGTGGGTGGCGGCGCCCTTGCCGTCGCGGAACTGAAGCGAGGTGAGCCCGTCGCCGTGGAGTGCCACGTCGGCGTACGCGGAATCAGCGTCGAGGCTCTGGCGGACCATGAGCACGGCCTTTCGATGCCGGTTGCCGCCCGTGCCGCTGAAGGAGATGGCCGCGGTCAGGGCGGCGTCGCTGGACACCTTCTTCCACACGAAATGGAAGGCGTCGGCGGCAAACCACATGTTCTCGCCGCTGCCGCTGACGACGTAGCTCCGGTCGGACGGGTCGTATTGGGCGGAGCCCGCCTGAAGGACCATGCCGACGTCCTGGTGGCCATCGAACGCCCCGATGGGCGCGGGAACAAGGGTCTCCGCATCGAGGCGGCCCGACGCGGCTTCGAGGAAGTACGAACCGCACGCCAGTGCCAGAAGCAACGGGATGCGCCTATGGTTCACGGAACCTCCGACAGGATCGCAGATCACGGCCTGACGGCCAGCCACACGGCGACGTCGGCGCCCGTCTGCCCCGCTTCCGCGAACGGAGCAAGCTGAAGGTCCTCAGCCGGCGTGCCCGCCGCTGACAACCGATACGCCTGGTCTCCGATCCAGCCCGGTGGCAGGAGGTCCGGCGCCTCGGTCAGCTCGGGCAGTAGCCCAGCTAGGATCCACGTCAGGCGCTGCCTTGCTATCATGGCGCCCATACTACCCTCGATCTCTCGCGTCGCCCGCGGCTAGGGGCACTCGCCGAGACGCCGGCCCTTGACCTGCCGGATGTGCTCTCCACCCGGCCCCTTCCCACTGGCCGCTCTGCATGCGATCGCCCGCCCGAAGGCGCGGCGTTGGTCCGGCGGAACCCCTCGGGACACGACTTCCTTTGGAGACGAGGGTCAACGAGCGGAGCTGGATCTCCACCAGCGGTGAAGGGCGACCAGCGACCAGACCGCCTCGACGAGGCCGAAGGGCCAGGCCCCCTGGAGGAACCCATAGAGGGAGCCGAGGGCGCACGATGCCGCGAACGCGAGGATGAACCATCGGCTGCGGTGCTCGAGAGCGTAGAAGATGAGCATCGCCGTCACGGCGAAAAGGCCGAACGTCGTGAGGGCGCTCAAGCTCGCGCTTGGACGGCCGACCCCCTTGCCGAGGCACCTCCCGCGCCGAGCGGGGCCACGATCTCGTAAGGGCCAAGAGGGGTTCCCGGCGCGAGAGCCAAGGCGGCGACCTCCATCAACGCGAGGCGAGGTTACTGGGCGGAGGCCGCGGCGGTCAACAGCGGGGCGCAGGCCCGCACGCCCTTCGCGCTCCGGTGTCGCCCGCGCGTAAGGTTTTCCTTCCAGGCCCAGAACAAATCACCCGTTGGTACCAACTCGCTCGTGGGCGCGGTGCCGCGGCCTGGAACGTCGATTGCTTGGATCTTCGGCCAGAGAGCGTGTACCCAAAATAAGGAACAGATCCAGGGCACCGCTGGAGCGACGGTAACGGAGGTGGCCATGAGCGAGACCGAGGGCTGGTTCGTTCAAGAGCTCGAATCGCGCGGGGTGTCGCGCCGCGACTTCATGGGGTTCTGCACGGCGATGGCCGGGGTCCTCGCGCTGCCGCGGACGGCCGCCGCCCGCATCGCCGCCGAGATCCAGAAGGCGGAGAAGCCCGTCCTGGTGTGGCTCGAGTTCCAGGACTGCTGCGGTAACAGCGAGTCGTTCCTGCGAGCCAGCCGCCCCACGGCGGCCGAGATCGTTCTCGACACGCTGTCAGTGGACTATCACGAGACGCTCATGGCCGCCGCGGGCCATCAGGCCCACGAGGCGCTGTTCAAGACCGTTCAGGAGCGTCCGGGGAAGTACCTGGTGGTGGTGGAGGGATCGATCCCCACCGGTGCGGGAGGCGCCTACTGCACCATCGGCGGTCGCTCGGCGCTGGATATCGCCCGCGAGGTCTGTGGCAAGGCCGCCGCCACCATCGCGATGGGCACCTGCGCGACCTTCGGCGGGCTTCCAGCCGCGGCGCCGAACCCCACGGGCGCCCTCGGAGTGGCCGACGCGGTCCCGGGCGTCAAGAACCTGATCAACCTCTCGGCATGCCCGGCCAACGTCGAGAACCTGACGGCTCTCGTCGTCTACTTCCTCACCTTCAAGCGCTGGCCCCCGCTCGACGCCTGGCGGCGTCCGCTCTTCGCCTACGGCAAGTCCATCCACGACAACTGCGAGCGCCGGGCCCATTTCGACGCGGGCCAGTACACCGAGGAGTGGGGCGACGAAGGACACCGCACCGGTTACTGCCTCTACAAGATGGGATGCAAGGGGCCGGTCACCTTCCAGAACTGCCCCAACGTCCGCTGGAACGGAGGGACGAACTGGCCCATCGGGTGCGGACACCCGTGTATCGGCTGCGCCGAGCCCGACTTCTGGGACAAGATGACGCCCTTCTACAAGCACCTGCCAGGTGCCCCGGGTTTCGGGGTCGCCTCGAGCGTGGACAGGGTGGGACTCTGGGCCACCGTCGGCGTCGGCGCCGCCTTCGCCACCCACGGCTTCCTCTCGCTGGCCCAGCGCTACTGGCACTCGGAGCAGCACCCTGCGGCGCGGGAGCGGGCCGACGAAGCAAAGCGGCGTGCCGAGGACCAGGCGACGAAGGTCGATGATCCCGGACCGAAGGGAGGTGCCGCGTGACGCACATCGTGGTCGATCCCGTTACCCGCATCGAGGGTCACCTGCGGATCGAGGCCGAGGTGGACGGCGGCGTGGTCAAGGACGCCTGGTCTTCCTGCACCATGTTCCGCGGCGTGGAGCTGATCCTGAAGGGGCGCGACCCCCGCGACGCCTGGGCCTTCACCCAGCGCATCTGCGGCGTCTGCACGACGGTCCACGCCATCGCCTCGATTCGCGCCGTCGAGGCCGCCGTCGGCGCGATGCCTCCCCCCAACGCGCGGCTGCTGCGCAACCTGATCATCGCGGCCCAGTGCGTGCAGGACCACGTGATCCATTTCTATCATCTCCACGCTCTCGACTGGGTCGACATCGTCTCGGCTCTCTCGGCCGACCCGGCCAAGACCTCGACGCTGGCGCAATCGATCTCCGATTGGCCCCTGTCCAGCACCAAGTACTTCACCGGGGTTCGCGACCGCGTCAAGGCCTTCGTGGAGCGCGGGCAACTCGGGCCCTTCGCCAACGCCTATTGGGGGCATCCAGCCTATCGGCTCCCCGCCGAGGCGAACCTCATGGCGGTGGCCCACTACATCGAGGCCCTCGACTGGCAGCGGGAGTTCATCAAGATCCACGCCGTCCTGGGCGGGAAGAACCCGCACCTTCAGAGCTTCCTCGTGGGCGGCATGGCGACGCCGGTGGACCCCGACAAGCAGGCGTCCATCAACGCCGGATCGCTTGCGCTGCTCCGGGAGCTGATCGCCAAGGGGCGCGAGTTCGTGGCCAAGGTGTACATCCCCGATCTCCTCGCGGTCGCCTCCTTCTACAAGGACTGGGCGGGACACGGGAAGGGCGTCGGGAACTACCTCGTCTACGGCGAGTACCCGGAGGACGACGGCGCGATCCCGAGCCTCTTCCTTCCCTCCGGCGTCATCCGGCAGCGCGACCTGTCCAAGGTGGAGCCCTTCGACCCGGCGAAGATCACCGAGCAGGTGAAGCACTCCTGGTATGAGTACGAGGGCGGGGACGCCGAAGCGCTGCACCCCTTCAAGGGCGAGACCCATCCGAAGTACACGGGCCCGAAGCCGCCGTACGAGCGCCTCCAGACCGAAGCCAAGTACAGCTGGCTCAAGTCGCCCCGCTACGACGGCGAGCCGATGGAGGTGGGGCCGCTGTCGCGGATGCTCGTCGCCTACGCCTCCGGTCACCCGCGTGTGAAAGAGCTCGTTGGCTCGGTCCTGAAGCAGCTCGGCGTGGGGCCCGAGGCGCTCTTCTCCACACTCGGCCGCGTGGCGGCCCGGGGCGTCGAGACGCTCGTGCTCGCCGAGAGGATGGACGCCTGGCTCGACGCGCTCGGGGACAACATGGCGGGCCACGACCTGCGGATCCACGACAGCTCGAAGTGGGACCCGTCCACCTGGCCCGTGGACGCGACCGGCGCCGGGTTCCACGAGGCGCCGCGCGGCGCTCTCGGCCACTGGGTCCACATCCACGACGGCGCCATCGCCAACTACCAATGCGTGGTGCCGAGCACCTGGAACGCGGGGCCCCGGGACGCCGCCGAGAAGCGCGGGCCCTACGAAGAGGCGCTCCTCGGAACGCCGGTCGCCGACGCGACCAAGCCTCTCGAGATCCTGAGGACCGTCCACTCCTTCGATCCGTGCATGGCCTGCGGCGTCCACGTGGTCGACGCGCAGCGACGCGAGGTCGCGAAGGTGAGGGTGCCATGAACGCGATACCGATCACCACGTCCTCCCTGAACGCGTGCCGCGAGGGGGAGCTCGTCCGGGTCTACGTGTGGGAGTGGCCGGTGCGGATGGCGCACTGGTGCACGGCCTACGCGATCCTGTTCCTGGCCGTCACCGGCCTCTACATCGGCCATCCGTTCCTGATCGTCACGGGCCCCTCCGGGTCGCACTTCGTCATGGGCTGGGTCAAGGTCGTCCACTTCTACGCCGCCACCATCTTCGCGCTGTCGGTGATCTCGCGCGTCCTCTGGATGTTCCTCGGCAACACCTACTCCCGCTGGGACAAGTTCATCCCGGTGAGCCGGCGCCGGCTCACCGGGCTCGTGCCGACCCTGCGCTACTACCTCTTCCAGCTGCGACAGCCGCCGGGTTTCGTGGGCCACAATCCTCTGGCCGGCTTCACCTACAGCTTCGTGTTCCTGATGTTCTTCGCGATGATCACCACGGGGCTGGCCCTCTATTCAGTGAGCGCCGGAGTCCACTCCCCGTTCCGGGTCTTCTCGTTCCTCCTGCCCCTCGTGGGAGGCGCACAGCACGCCCGCCTCATCCACCACGTGGTGATGTGGCTGATCCTGGCCTTCGCCGTCCATCACGTCTACAGCTCCGTGCTGATGTCGCAGGTGGAGGCGCGCGGCACCATCGAGTCGATGGCCTCGGGGTACAAGTTCGTCCCGTGCGAGGACCTCGTGTATTCGGGTTATCGCTTCCTCGGGGACGAGAAGGACGCGGCCAGTGCGGGGCGGTAGGCCGACGCCGCTCCTGATCCTGGGCCTCGGGAACCTGCTCTGCAGCGACGACGGCCTCGGCGTCGTGGCGGTCGACCAGCTCCTCCGGCGCTGGACGCCGCCGGACGGCGTCCTAGTCCTCGATGGCGGGACCCTCGGACTCGCCCTACTGCCCTACGTCGAGGACGCCGAGGCGGCGATCCTCGTCGACGCCATTCGCGCCGAGGGTCCCCCGGGGACATTGGTGCGGCTCGAGGGGGACGAGGTCGGCCCTGCCGTCTCGGCCCGGCTATCGTCGCACCAGATCGGCGTGGCCGACCTTCTCGACGCCGCGCGGTTGCGCCTTCGGAGCCCGGAGACGCTTCTGCTGCTCGGGGCCGTGCCGCGGACGCTGGGGCTGGGTCTCGGGCTGTCGCCGCCGGTCGCGTCGGCCGTGCCGGAGCTGGTAGAACGCATCGTGTCGGCCGCTGCCGAGTTGGGCCACAGGTTCGAAGAGAAGGCGCAGGATGAAGACGAGGAGGGGCGGGCAGGCCGCCCTGCTCTTCTCGCTCGCGCTGACGCGCTGTAGCGGCGCCGACGCCGACATGCCGAGGCACTACCGGCGGATCGACGTGCCCGTGGCGCAGCTCCGGTCGGACGAGGCACGGTCCCGTGGCCGCGCGCTGTTCTTGGAGCACTGCACCCTGTGCCACGGGGAACGAGCCGATGGCCATGGCCTCCGCCGCGAGGCCTTCAACCGCCCGCCGGCCGACTTCACGGATCCCGCCTGGCAGCGGCGCACCTCCGACCGCCGCGCCTACTTTGCGATCCGCGAAGGGGTCGCGGGGACGGCCATGCCGAGCTGGCGCTCCCTCGAGGAAGGGGAGACGTGGGATCTCGTGGCCTACGTCAAGACCGTCGCCGATGCTCCCCGCAACCCGCGCTGAACCCACCCACTCGCACTTGACTTGCGGGGTGTAGACTCCGGGGCCGAGGGGGTGCCATGGGCCGTTCACGAGCTCTCCTGGTGATGGGGGTGGCTCTTTCGCCGTGCCTGCCAGCGCACGCCGCGTCGGGTCCCGACGCGCGGACTCTCACGGACCCGAAGTCGGTCTCGTCGGTCACGAACCCGGCCGCCAAGCCGATCCCGATCGACGATCTCTATTTCACGAGGAGCGTCTTCGGAGCGACGTGGTCGCCCGACGGCCGGGAGGTGGCCTTCACCACCGACATGTCGGGGCGCAACAACCTCTGGAAGGTGAGCGCGACCGGGGGCTGGCCCATCCAGCTTGCCCAGTCCGACGACGGGCAGTACGGGGCGGCGTGGTCGCCCGACGGCAAGTGGATCGCCTTTCAACAAGACCGAGCGGGGGATGAGCTTTACGACCTGTACGCGCTGCCCGCTGAGGGCGGGGAGGTCGTGAACCTCACGGACTCGGCCGACATCCGCGAGGATTCGCCGCGCTGGTCCCCCGACGGAAAGGCCATCGCCCTCAACTACAAGCCGAAGACGTCGACGGTCTACGACATTGCTCTCCTCGACTGGGCCACGCGCCAGGTTCGCAAGCTCACGAGCGAGGCCACCAAAGACCATCTTTGGTCCTCGGTGGCGTGGAGCCCCGATGGCAAGACGCTTTACGCCAACCGGGCCGAGGTCAGCTTTACCGACTCCGATGTCTACCGGATCGACGTGGCGTCGGGGAAGGTCGAGGGCCTCACACCCCACACCGGGAAGACCCTCCACAGGGCGACGTCACTGTCACCCGACGGAAAGGTACTGTTGCTTTCGTCGAACGCGAAGGGCGGCTATCAGAACGTCGCGCTTCTCGACGTGGCGACGAAGAAGGTGACGTGGGTTACCGACGTCAAATGGGAGGCGACTGCGGGAGACTTCTCTCCCGACGGCAAGAGCTTCACCTATGTGATCAACGAGGACGGCCGCACCGACGCCTATCTGGCTGATCGTGCGACAGGGCAGGGGACCAAGATTGCGCTGCCCGACGGACTCAACTTCCCGTCGGGGAACCCGAGTGCCTTTGCCCCTCGCGGCGATCGAGTCCTCGTCTCTCACCAAAGCTCGACGCAGCCGTCCGACCTCTGGGTATATGACGTCGTGGGGCGCCGGTCGACGCAGCTCACGTTCTCGGCCATCGCAAGCCTCAAGGCGGCCGCCCTGCCGCCGGCGCAGATCGTCCACTACAAGACCTTCGACGGGAAGATCATCAGCGCGCTTCTCTGGGTACCGCCGAACCTGAAGCGCGATGGCCGGAGCCCGGCGCTCGTCCTTCCTCACGGCGGCCCCACGGGCCAAGTCGTGGACTACTGGAACAGCGACGCCGCGGCCCTCGCCTCCCGCGGCTACCTCTGCATCGCCCCCAACGTCCGCGGCTCCACGGGCTATGGCATGGAGTTCCAGAAGGCCAACTATCAGGATCTGGGTGGTGGCGACCTCCAGGACGAGGTGTACGCGGCGCGCTTCCTCGTCGAGACGGGCTACGTCGACACGACGAAGGTCGGCATCACGGGGGGATCCTACGGCGGTTACATGACCCTCGCCGCCATCGGCCGTACGCCCGATGTCTGGGCGGCCGGCGTCGAGATGTACGGCATCATCGACTGGTACACCATGCTCCAGCACGAGGACCCGATGTTGCAGGAGTACGAGAAGAGCCTGCTCGGTGATCCCGTGAAGGACCGCGCGATCTACGAGGCCGCGTCGCCCATCAAGTACCTCCACAACGCGAAGGCGCCGCTCCTGGTGCTGCAAGGGGAGAACGACCCGCGCGTGCCCAAGGAAGAGGCGGAGCAGGTCGTCGAGCTGCTCAAGAAGGACGGCAAGACGGTGGACGTCCACTACTACCCCAACGAGGGGCACGGCTTCGCCAAACGCGAAAATCAGATCGACTCGATCAAGCGGACGGTGGAGTGGTTCGATCGGTACTTGAAGAGCCGGAACTAGAGGAGGCTGACATGGATCGCCGCCGATTCCTGAAGACGACCGCTGCCGCTCTCGCCTGGTCGAGCCTCCCGAGCTACGCGGCCGAGTCTCTCGAGAAGAAGCGACGGGTCGGCCTCATCGGCTCCGGGTGGTACGGCAAGTGCGACCTCTTTCGCCTGATCCAGGTGGCACCAGTGGAGGTCGTGTCGCTCTGCGACGTGGACAAGATCATGCTGGCCGACGCCGTCGAGCAGGTGGCCGCGCGCCAGGCTTCGCGCAAGCGGCCACGCGCCTACGCCGACTACCGCGACATGCTCCGGGAGAAGGACCTCGACATCGTGTTGGTCGCAACCCCCGACCATTGGCACGCTCTCCCCATGATCGCCGCAGTCGAAGCCGGCGCCGACGTGTACGTCCAGAAGCCCACCAGCGTCGACGTCGTGGAGAGCCAGGCCATGCTCGCCGCCGCCCGGAAACACGCGCGCGTGGTCCAGGTGGGCACCCAGAGGCGGAGCACGCCGCACATCGTCGAAGCCCGGGAGAGGATCGTCCGGGAAGGCCGGCTGGGCAAGGTGGGCCTGATCGAGATCTACTGCTACTACCCCATGCGCACGACCGCGAACCCGCCGGACGTCGCTCCCCCCGCGAATCTGGACTACGACATGTGGACCGGTCCTGCCCCGATGCGACCCTACAACCAGCTCGTCCACCCGATCGGCTGGCGCCAGTTCATCGAGTATGGGAACGGCGTCGTGGGCGACATGTGCGTCCACATGCTGGACATGGTGCGCTTCCTGCTGGACCTCGGCTCGCCCCGGAGCGTCAGCTCCTCCGGTGGCATCCTCGTGAGCAAAGCCAGCAAGGCCAACATCTCGGATACCCAGACCGCCACCTTCGACTTCGGCGACCTGAAGATCGTCTGGACGCATCGGACCTGGGGCGACCCGCCCGACCCGAAGTATCCCTGGGGCGCCACCCTGTACGGCGACAAGGGCACGTTGAAGGCCAGCGTGATGAGCTATGACTTCGTCCCCGAAGGCGGCGGCGCCGCCGTGCACAAGGACGTCACCTACGAGCTGGAGCAGTATCCCGATGACAAGACCGAAGTCGCTCTCGAGCAGCACGTGGCTCCGGCCATCCGCGCGCACATGAAGGATTTCCTGGCCGCCATCGACTCGCGCGGGCGGCCGGTGGCTGACATCGAGCAAGGCCACATCTCCAGCACCGCCTGCATTCTCGCGAACATTTCGATGGGGCTTGGTAGGACCCTCGACTGGGACGCGGCGCTCGGCCGGGTCGTGGGCGACGACGCGGCCAACCTCGCGCTGCGGCGGCCCTACCGGGCACCCTGGGTCCATCCGGATCCGACGACGGTCTAGACTGAGGAGGTCGTTCATGAGCTCGCGTCGTGTCTTTCTTTCCACGCTCGCCGCAGGGTTGGGCACAGCCGTCATCCGGCCAGGCGGCGCCCAGGCTGCGATGACACCCGAGGTCAAGAGTCATCTCGGTGGCCCGATCGGGTTACAGCTCTACAGCCTGCGAGCGTACCTGCCGAAGGACATTCCGGGCACCCTCGCGCGGCTGCGGTCCCTGGGAATCCGGGAGGTCGAGGGAGGCGGGCCCGCGGGCACGACGCCCGCGGACTTTCGGGACGCCCTGGACAAGGCCGATCTCGTCTGCCAAAGCATCGGCGCAGGGTTCGATCGCGTGAAGGGGGACATGGCGGGCGTCCTCAAGGACGCGAAGACCTTGGGGGCGAGATTCGTCATGTGTGGCTGGATTCCCCACGACGACGCGGCTGGCCTGACCCGCGACGCGACACTCCAGGCTGCCGAGGCCTTCAACGCGGCCGGCAAGACTGCCCGTTCGGAAGGCGTACGCTTCGCCTATCATTGCCACGGCTATGAATTCGTACCCGCGAACGAGGGGACGCTCTTCGACACGCTCGTGAAGCAAACCGACCCGGCGCTCGTGTCGTTCGAAATCGACATCTTCTGGGCCAAGGCCGGCGGAGCCGACCCGACGAAGCTCGTCGCCTCGTTGCCGGGGCGCGTGCCCCTGATGCACATCAAGGATATGCAAAAGGGGCTCATCCTTCCGCCCGGGAGCAGCAAGGCCTCGGACGACACCAACGTCGCCGCGGGAACGGGTCAGCTCGACCTCCCCGCCATCCTTCGTGCCGCGCGAAAGTCCGGAACGGAGATCTTCTATCTCGAGGACGAGAGCGAACACCCGTGGGAGCAGGTCCCCGAGAGTCTCAAATACCTGTCGAACCTCAAGCTCTGAGAGGCGGAGCCTCAGCGCGTCACGGCTGGACGTCCCAGACGAGACGCCCGAGCCCAGTCGGACTGCTGAAGAAGACCTCGACCGCGTTCGGGCCCGCGTTCAGCGACACAGGGGCGCGGGCCAGCGCGAAGCCGCGGCTCGCGCGCGCGAGCGCCGTCCGGCCGTTCAGGGAGATGCGCGCCTCCCCGTCCACCCCGAGCAGCAGAGTGTAGGTGTGGGCCCGAGCACAGGTGATCGTGCCTGACCACGAGCCGTCGAAGGCATGACCCGGCGACGGCGCGAGATGGGGAGCGTCGGCGACCAGTTTGTCGACCCACGCCACTTCGGAGCGAAAGGCGTCGGCAGGGCCGACCACGGATGGGGTCTCGTCGAGTGCGTTCGGCGGCCGGGGGGCCACGCCGAAGCATCCGACGTCGGATGACACACCCATTTCCCCCTGGATCGAGAAACGGTGGCGAAGGCCCGCGAACACAAGGGAGTTCTCGTCGAGAAGCCGGGGCGAGCTTTCCGAGCGGAGGAAGCAGACCCTGACCTTCGCAAGGCGCTCGGGGCCTCCTCGTGCAAGCTCGTGGAGGTCGTCGCGGATCGCGTCCAGGGGGCGAACGGGCAGCCGGCTGTACCGGGCGTGCCGCGAGCCGAAGACCAGGAGCGACCGCTCGAAGCGCGCGTGGCCGAGCCCAAGGTAGAGCCGCTCGAGAACACCCGCCGGGTTGCCCCTGTCCTCGTGGTCGGCGCTCAGGTTGTGCAGCAGGACCACCTCGTGGCCCGCGTCGATCTCGGCGCGGACGGACCGAGCGAAGTCGACCTTGTGGGGGAAGACGCTGTAGTCGGGCGCCCCCGTGAAGGGCAACGGTTCCACCCGCTCGGCCAGCGGCACATGGAAGAAGCGGACGAGATCAACCCCTTGCCACACGTTGCCCATGACGAGGCCCGCAAGGACGATCTTCTTGACGGGAAGCCACGACGACGGCTGGGCGTGCGTCCACGCGAGCGCGACGGCGACGATCGCGTAGTACGTGACGGTGAGGTAGCGCCGAGGGAAGAGATCGCCACCGTTCATGTCCGCCAACAGGACCACCGCAACCACCTGGAACGCAAGGCCTCCGGCGACGAGCCCGCGGTGGCGGATCGAGACGAACAACGCCAGGAGGCCGAGGGGCAGCAGGATGGGCAGGTCCAGGTGCGTCCCGAAGAAGCGCGGAAGCAGATGGCCCGCGGTTCGCAAGGCGCCCGTGGGAGAGAGGTGACCGATCACGAGGGCGACGTTACGGCCCCGGTCGAGGGAGATGCAGACGGCTTGGAGCAGCGCGACGAGGATCCAGACCGCTCGTGTGCGGCTCGGGGCGCTCCGCTCCAGGACGCTGGCCAGGACCAACGCCACGAAAAACGTCTTTCCCGACTCGTACAGGTTCCAGGAGAGGGCCAGGACCCCGAGGCAGGCGAGCAGGGTCGCGAGCGGGCGTTCGCGGAGCCTCGGCCTCGTCACCACGAGGAGCGCGAGGCAGTGGGGCAGGAAACCCGTTGCGTACGGGTAGCCCGAGACCGCGAAGGAGAGGAGCGCGGGGGAGCAGGCCCAGGCGAGCGCCAGGAGCCAGGTCTGGTCGCGGGGGAGGTCGGCGAGCTTCCGGATGACGCCGAAAGTGGCGGCCACCAGAAGGAAGTTCAGGAGGTGGCCCCAGTACTCCCACGGCCACAGCTTCGTCAGTGCGCCCGGGACGAGGGTGAACAGCAGGCTGTTGGTGTGGTTCCAGTACCCGAACTCGACGACGGCACGGCCGAGTTGCCCCAGGGCGGTGAGGAACGGCAGCGTCGACAGCATGTAGAGGCCGTAGGTGGGCCCCACCAGGTCCCAGCCGGCGTAGTAGTCGCCCCTCAGGATCACCCGGACGAGCAGGCTCAGGGCGAGCGACGCGAACGCGAGAACGGGAACTACGTGCTTGAGGGCGGTGCTCCTGGTCGAGGTCGTCACGCGGTCGCGTACGGGAGGCTACCCGCACGTCGCCGTTCGCGCAAACGCAGGGCGAGACGATCAGATGTCGGGTGTCGTGAACCCGCCGCCGTTCCGCGATATCCTGCGAGCGATGCCGGACTCAGTGGCGTGGACGGCGCCTCGCTGGCTTTCCAATCCCTGGTTCGACCGAGTCGTCGCCCTCGTGGCGGTGGCCCCATTCGTCTCTCAGCTTCTTGGCGCGGCCCGGGCCGGCACGCTCGGTGTGCCGGAACTGACCGTCATCGTCAACTACTCGTTGCTCCTCGCGACGATGGTCTTCCGCACGCCGCCGGTCCGCGTGACCGCCAACCCGCTCTTCTGGCTTCTGACCTTCGTGGCCACCTACTGGGGCTTTCTCACGGTGCTGCTCTATGAGCCGGGGGCGCGGCTCGCCCCGACGTGGCTCGTCGACGCGATCAGCCTCGTGTCCTTGCTCATCTCCGCCTACGCCCGGCTGAGCCTGGGCCGCAGCATCGGCTTCGTTCCGGCCGAGCGGAGGATCGTGACGTCGGGAGCGTACGCCTTCGTCCGCCATCCCATCTACACGGGCCTCTTCGTGTCGCTGTTCGCGCTGCACCTGTCGGCGTCGTCCTGGCGCAACCTCGCCCTCGACGTCACCGCGGTCGGGCTCTTCGTCGTCAAGACCCTCGTCGAGGAGCGCTTCCTGGAGAAGAGCGCGGACTACGCCGCCTACATGCGGCAGGTGCGCTGGCGCTGGTTGCCGGGTCTCGTGTGACAGGGCGACGGACTTAGGGCTTTACAGCGCGGAGCACGCTGTCGAGGGCGTATACGAGATCCAGCTCGGGTTTATCCCAGATGTTCCAGCCGGTGAAGACCGTCATGAGGTCGAGGCTCGGTACGACGAGCAGGTACTGGCCGCCGATGCCCCATGCGGCGAAGACCGGCGGACGGCCGCTCGTGGTGGGGACCACCCACCACTGAAAGCCGTACTCGAAACCCGTCTTCGGGTCGGCGACCACGGCGGCCTTCGTGGAAGAGGCGACCCAGCCCTCGGGGAGGAGGCGCGTTCCGTCCCAGACGCCGTCCTTCATGTAGAGGAGGCCGAGCTTCGCCAGGTCGCGCGGCTCGAGGTAGAGGCCGCCTTCGGTGTCGGGGTGCCCTGTCGGCGAGTGCTTCCAGTGGAAGCTCCGGATGCCGAGAGGACCGAAGAGATGAACAGCGGCGTACTCGTCGGCGTGGCGCCCCGTGGCCTTCTTCAAGACCTGCGCGAGCAGCTCCGTGACGCCGCTGCTGTAGACGAAGCGCTGGCCGGGCGAATCCGCGATCGGCTGGTCGAGGACGTACTGCACCCAGTCCTTGCTTGCCTCCATGGCCGCGCAACTGTTGGCGGGATCGGTGTAGGGCAGCGCGTCCTCCTCCCACTGGATTCCCGACGTCATCGTCAAGAGGTCGCGGAGGCGCATCGCCGCGAAGCGCGGGTCGTCAGTATGGACCCGGTAGCCGTAGAAGAACGCCGCCGCCGGCGCGTCGACACCAGCCAGCTCGCCGCGCGCAATGGCGATCCCCAGCAGCGCCGACGTCACGCTCTTGCTCACCGACTGCATCGTGTGGAGCCGCGTCTTCTGGTAGAACGGATGCCACTCCGGGTCGTAGTAGTTGTAGAGGTCGCGGTGCCGGTCCGGTGCCTTGGCGAACAGGGCCTCGTAGTCTTGCGGGTACGACCGCTCGAAGACCACATGGCCGTGGCGGATCACCAGCATCGAGTCGACGTAGCCGTGCTTGCCGGCCTTGAACTCGGCGCTCAGGCCTTCGAGCGGCGCAACGTCCAGTCCCTGGGCCTCGGGCTTCGACTCGAGCCACGCCGAGGTGGGCCAGGGGGCAGGGGCGGCGACGAGTGTCATGGTGAGGAGGGTAGCCGAAATCATGGCGTCCATTGTGCGCTCTCTGGGCTCGGGAGCCTCTCATGTTATCGTCCCCCGCCCATGACGTGGCCGTCGGCTGAGGAACTCGACGATCTCGTGCTCCGCTTCCGCGAATCCCGGCTGGCGCGCGAGGAGTGGACCCACCTCGCCCATCTGGCGGTGGGGACCTGGCACGCGCGCCGGTCTGGTCCGGAACGAGCGATCGATCAGTTACGGGAGCGCATCCGGCGTCTGAACGATTTCCATGGCACGCCCAACACGGAGACCCGTGGCTATCACGAGACCATCACACGGGCCTACGTCTTTCTGATGACCGACTTCCTGCGGACCTGCTCGCCTGACGCAACGCCCGCGGAATGCGCGCAGGCCGTGCTGGCCAGCCCGATCGCCGCGAAGGACGCCCTTCTGGCCTACTACTCGAAGGACGTCTTGATGTCGGTCGCCGCGCGGCTCGGCTGGGTCGAGCCGGACCGGCAGGCCCTGCGGGCTCCGCCCCCCGCCCGGTCCTAGTCGACGGGCACTCGGTCTAGCCCCGAAACACCGAAGCCGCGCGTTGGGAGCCCATGCCGCTGGCGACGAAGACAAGACGCTTGTTGGATGTCAGCTTGCCGAGCCAGTCGAAGGCGCCGCCGTCGATCAGCGGGACGTCGTCACCGGCAGGGCTGCGAGCGCGCGAGAACGTCCATGAGCAGCGACCAGACCTCGGACGCGGGGAGACCTTCGGCGAAGGCCGCGCGAGCGGCCTCGTCGATCCCGCTTCTCTTCCATCGATGTTCCGAGTCGCTCATCGGCCACGCTCTGGATCGTCGAGGAGGGACGACGGCGGCTCTCGTTACCCGCGCGACTCCTGACCCGCGGCACGACGACCGGGCTCGCGCCTGAGGGCGGCCAGGGACGCCAGGAGAACGCGCAGGCTCTCGAGAGACTCGTCCGTGAGTGTCCCGATATCCGCGCGGATGAGCGCCACGCGGCTCCAGTCCGCCACGATCTCAGGCTGCATCACCAGGGCTTGCGTGTTGCGCCGCAGCATCCCGGCGGCGGCGCGGAACCCGTAGCGCAAGACGGCGAGACGGAGGCGGAAACGCTCGCGCGTGGTCGCCAGCAGGTGGTGGGCGAGGATGTGAAGGCCGGCGAGGCTCTGGAGCTGCCCCATCTGGAATCGGAAGGGACTGAGCGGGGGAGTGGGAAGGATCGCCGCCGCTTGCCACGAGAGAAGCGACAGGTTCTTGAGGAGCGTCGGAAGGGTCTCGGAGCAGGACTCCACGACACGCGATCCCGTCTGGAGGAATCGCACGGCCTCGTCGAAGGACCCGCTACGGCGCGCCTCGGCCGCACGGCTGTAAGACTCCTCCGCCATGCCTCGTTCCGCGCGGACGTGATCGACCACCCGCGCGAACGCGGCGTGGCCGTCGGGAGTGAGGGCGATCTCCCAGTCGCGAAGGGTGGCCGCCTCGTCCACGCGGCCCATCAGAATCAGGAAGGCCAAGCCGCCCAACAGCGTAAAGGCGATCAGCCACATCACACCCTCCAGGGCTGCAACGTCGCCAGAACCTCGCGGTCCACGTCCGGGACCTTGTCGGTCCGCCACGCGGCCCACGTCCAATACCCGACCAGTGCCACATAAGAGAGAGGCTCGAGGGTATTGATGACCCCCAGGATATCCCATCCCAGCACGGCAATGAGGCGCTGTAGCACGGTGAAGACGGACAGGTAGGCTGCGAAACCCACCATGATCGCCTTATGCCATGGATAAATGGGCACGCGGTAGAGCAGGCCGATGCCGACCGTGGCCGCGAAGAGCCAGATCGTGCCGTTGAGCATCCTGGGGTAGAGCACCAGGCGAACCCTTTCCTCGCCGCCGCCGTCCGGCAGGAACACGAGGCTCAGAAAGGTGACGCCCAGTATCCCGAGGAGCGCCTTCCGCGCCGCCTGGTGCGCGCCCGGCAGCGCCGAGAACGTCCAGTAGACGAGCTCGAGCGCGGCAGCGAGGCGCAGGCCGCCGTAGAGCAGGTGCCGAGTCATCCACCAGCCCGACGTGAAGAACACGCTGGGCCAAAGGGCGACGCTCAGGTTGCCCGCCAGGCAGGCACCCAGATAGAGAGTGAAGGAGCGAGAGAGGCGGAAGCGATCCCGCAGCACGATGCCCGCCAGGCAGAGAGCCATCCCGAGTTGGGCAAGGCTCATGACGAGGATCTGTTGCGGGGTCAAGCTTTCTGGACCCTCTCCCTGGAGATGTTGAACTTCTTCAGCCACTCGTAGATCGTCTTCCGGGTCACGTTACGCGCCCGGGCGACTCGCGCGATGTTCCACTCGTGGAACGTGAGGAGCGAGACCAGCTCGTTGCGCTTCGCGTCCTCGCTCAGGCGCGGCCCGCTGGTTCCGGGGTGGCGAAGGGCGCGGAGGGCGACGCGGGCGTAGGTATGAACGGCCTCGAGATCGCGTCGTTCTCCCGCAACGCCGTCCACATAGAGAACGTGGTGCGCGCCGTGTTCAGCTTCGATCGACACGAGCAGCTCTCTCTCGGTCTTGTAGGGTTGGCCGGCTTCGAGCCGTTCCTGTCCCTTCGCAAGCGCCTTCTCGAGTCCAGCGATCGTCTCTTGATCCACCGCGGCTCCGAGCTCGAGAGAGGGCGAACCTGCCACCACGCGCCAGAGGGACACCGAGCGCGCCTGGCTGTGGGCACGAATCCATTCGAGAGTGCGCAGAGCGGCTTCGCGTGGGCTTTCGCCAAGCAACAGGTCGACCAGGGCGTCAGGTTCCATAGGGTTCACCTCGAACAGTAGTTCCATCGTGCCTCTCTCAGCAAGTCCATCCGTTTCCCTTGAGGGGACGAGGTTACATTAGTATACACACAGGTAAACGGCGTGTCATACGCCCCCTTTACAAGGAGATTGCGCCATGAAGTTCCTGTTTCTGATTCTCACCCTGCTGGGTCTCATCACCTATGGAGACCCGCAGCGCGCTCGCACCGCTCCCTCGCCCTCGACTCACTCGGGCGCGGTGACCCCGGCGGACATCGTCACGATCTCGGAGGACGGCAGTCCGCAGCCCCGAAGGTAGACCTCAGGAGCGGGGAGCTCGGGAGGCCGAGATCCCGACTCCCCGCGATGTTTCGACTTCCCGGGTTTCCTCCGCTCGAGGCGCGTTACGCAAACTGAATATTATGTGCCCTCTTCCGCGGACGTATCCTCGTTGTCATCGCCCTGGGGCCTTGCGACCCGCTCAGGCCGCGACTTCGGGGTGCCGATCGCCCGTTTCGAACCGGCGCGCGGACCGGCTGGTCAATCGCAGCGACAGCTCGCACTGGCGCTGGCGCGGGTAGTCGCGCAGGAGCTGATCCCTGCGCCGGCGTGCCTCTTCAACGTCCGCCGTCCCGAGGGACCGCCGGATCCGCTCTTTCTGCCAACCGGGAAGGTGTACGGTGAACGCCACCCAGAAGAGGCGGCCGTTCCGCCAGAGGTGATGATCAGGATCCGTGCCTACTTTGGTCTGCGTCATGTCTTCTCCTCGTCGAAGAAGACATCTGGAGAGCGCGGGACTTCCGCGCCGGACACTTCTTTGCCTCGATGACGACCGAGACCGCATCTTTCCGCGCACCTTCTGAAGGCTCGCGGAAGCGGCACCTTGGGATGTCCCCCCAGGTTGCCGGGCCCGCCGAAACGGGTCACTCCGGATGTCGAAAGGAGTATGCACCTACCGAGCGGTAGGGTGCAAGTCCTTTTTTGTGTCATAGTGCGGGCCATGGGTTCTCCCGTCCGAGTCCTGGGCATCGCCGGCAGCCTTCGCGCCAAGTCCCTGAACCGGGCCCTGCTGCGCGCGGCGGGGGAGCTGGCGCCTCCCGACATGGAGTTTCGCACCTTCGACCTGGCGACGATCCCGGTCTATAATGCCGACGTCGAAGCCGCGGGTCTGCCGGAGTCTGTCGCGGCCTTCAAGCGCGCGATCCGGGAGGCCGACGCCCTCCTCTTCGTCACGCCCGAGTACAACTACGGTGTTCCCGGGGTCCTCAAGAACGCCATCGACTGGGCCTCGCGGGCGGCGGCCGGAGAAGCGCCGGTGATGAACGGGAAGGCGGCCGGCATCATGGGCGCAAGCCCGGGGATGGGAGGCACGATGCGCGCGCAGCTCCAGCTCCGGCAAGCATTCGTCTTCACGCAGACCCATTGCCTGACGGCGCCAGAGGTCGCCGTCTCGAAGGCGCACGAACGTTTCGACGCCGACGGCCGGCTCACCGATGAGGCGACCCGAGAGCGGGTCGCGGCCTACCTCGTGCGGCTCGCGGAGTGGACGCGCCGCGTTGCCAGTCGCATCACGAGCCCGGCCTGAGCGGCGCCGAGCGCCCACCCGGCCAGGACGTCGCTCGGCCAGTGGACGCCCAGATAGAGCCGGCCGAAGCCGACGAAAAGCGCCGTCAGAATCGCGAGGCCCCACGCTACTGCCTTGTCACGCGGTCGCGCCCGCGACCAGGCCCACGCCAGAAGCGGGAAGAAGGTGGCGCTCGCGAGAGCGTGGCCGCTGGGGAACGAAAATCCGGAGTGCGGTATGAGCTGCGTCCACAGGGCGGGCCGCGGCCGAGCGACGAGGTATTTCAGCCCTTCCTGTACGGCCTCGGTCGAGAGCCCCGCCGCGAGCCAGAGCCAGGCTTCTCGCCTTTCCCCGCGGGCCAGGCACCAGGCGATGGCGCCCACCACGAGTACGGCGCAGAAGGGGAGCGTGCCGAGTTGATGGGAGAAGCGAAAGAGGCGATCCCATTGAGGGCCGCTCCATGCGTGAATGGCGAGAAGGATCCGTACCTCGAGGGGCAAGGAGCTACGTGACCAGCACGATTTTCCCGACGTGCTGGTTGGCTTCCATCAAACGATGCGCGGCCGCGGCTTCCGAGAGAGGGAACGTGGCGTGGATCAAGGGACGCATTCGTCCGGCCTCGACGTGGGGCCAGACGCGCTCTCGCAGGGCTCGCGCGATGGCGCCTTTTTCGGCGACGCTCCGCGGGCGGAGCGTCGAGCCCGTGATCGTCAGCCGTCGCTGCATGACCTCGCGGAGGTCCACGGTGGCACTCGCGCCACCGATCAGCGCGATCTGGACCAGGCGTCCTTCCGGAGCGAGTGCTTCGAGGTTTCGAGGCAGGTAGTCGCCGCCCACCATGTCGAGGATGACGTCGACGCCGCGCCCGTCGGTGGCCTCGCGGACCCGGGCCACGAAGTCCTCCCGAGTCCGGTCGAAGGCGTCCGCCGCCCCGAGGCCGCGGCACGCCTCGCACTTTGCGGCGGAGCCGGCGGTGGCGAAGACGCGGGCGCCGAGGCAGCGGGCCATCTGGATCGCGGTCGTCCCGATCCCGCTCGTCCCGCCGTGGACCAGCAGCGTTTCGCCCGGGGCGAGTCGGCCGCGGGCGAAGACGTTGGTCCAGACGGTAAAGAACGTCTCGGGGATCGCCGCTGCCGCCACGACGTCCAGACCCTTGGGGACAGGAAGGCACTGCGGCGCCGGTGCGATGCAGTACTCGGCGTAGCCGCCTCCCGCCACGAGCGCCGTTGCTGTGTCGCCCTCGTGCCACTCGTGGACGCTTTCGCCCACGGCCAGGACGTGGCCGGCGACCTCGAGGCCAGGAATGTCGGAGGCGCCCGGAGGCGGAGCGTACTTCCCCTGACGCTGAAGGATGTCCGGGCGGTTCACACCTGCCGCCGCGACCCGGATCAGCACGTCCTCGGGACCGGGTCGCGGGACTGGGCGTCGGGCGGGACGCAGCACCTCGGGGCCGCCCGGCGCGGCGATCTCGATGGCCGTCATCGTCTGGGGGAGAGGCGTTGGCAACAGGACCTACTTGTTCTGCGGGGTCAGTACGAGCCGCGACTCGGCCACGCTGTCGACCTGTTGTCGTGTCATGGGGAAGGGATGGTACTCGCCGGCGAGCCATAGGGGCATGAGGTCGGCATAGTGGGGCGAAGCGGGGATCCCCGATTGGCCTCCGGGAAGGACCGCGAGGGAGTGGTCCAGGTCGGAGAAGTCGGTGATCTGTCGCATCGACGGCCCGTGGAGGACGCGGAAGTCCGACTCGTCGTACTCCATCTTGTCGACGGATTGGTTGTGCCCCGGGACCGGGAAGGGCCCTCGACTGAAGTACGCGTCCAGGAGGCGCGACACCCTTCCGAGCGGGTGCTGGAACTCCAGCGTGTGGAGGCGTCCCCAGGTCCAGGTTCGCGGCTCTCCGCCGAGGCTCGTCGCAAGCTCGGCCACTGCCTTCTCGAGGCTGGCGCGGAGGACGTCGTCGCGTCCCTCGACGCTCGGCGTAAGGGCGCGGTCGAACCAGTGATCGTGGCCGCCTGCCATCACCGCGGCGATCATGATGGCCGACACGTTGGCCTGCTTGCGGTAGTCGCGGGCGAGTGCGTCTCCCATCTCGTCGGCGAAGATCTCGTAGAAGAGGCGGCGGTACAAGACCGCGAAGAGCGTTGCCGCCGGGCTCTCGGCCTTCATGTCGCCGTCCCAGTCGCGGAGTAACCCGACGGCGATTGATACCGCGGCGCTCGTCGACGGGTGCGCGTCGAACGCCGCCACCACGAGGGGTGCGATCTGGCGCGCGGTGACGACCGTGGTGTCGAGGTGGATACGCTTCATGTCGTCGACCGAGAGCTTGTCCTTGGCGCTCAGCAGCTCCTGGATCCGCGTGATCCGGTCGACCGGCTCCCACTGCGACGAGATGTAGTAGGGCGCGGGAGCCGCCACGGTGGGATTGTTGGCCGAAGCGAGCCAGCCCTGCGGTGGGTCGAGGACCGAGGGATGTTCGTCGAAAGGAACGAAGCCGTCCCATTCCTCCGAGCCGTCCCAGCCCGTGCGGAAGCGCGTTCCGTCGCGTCGCCCCATGAGGCGTGGGATGGCGCCCACGGTCTGGAGGCCGATGTGCCCCGCGGCGTCGGCGTAAACGACGTTCTGGGCCACCGCTCCGAAGCCACGGACGGCGTCGCGGAACTCCGTCCAGTTCCGCGCGCGGTTGAGCGCGTAGAAACCGTCGATCTCGCCGGGCCCTTGAGCGACGGCGTAGTTCCACTGGTACGAAAGAGCGCGAGACTCGCCCGGCAGAAGGTCGCTCACTAGCGGGCCGTGGGAAGTGCTCCGGATTGTCAGCGGAACATCCGGGGCTCCCTTGACCTTGATCGTCTCGGCCCGGGTTGTGACCCTGACCCAGTTGCCGCCGCTCATCACGCGATTCGCGTCCGCCGGATCGATCTTCTCGAGGAAGAAGTCGGCGGCGTCCAGCATGAGATTGGTCATCCCCCACGCGATGTCCCGGTTGTGGCCGATGACGACCAGGGGGAAACCCGGGATCGTCACGCCGATCACGTCCTGGGTCTTCGTCTGGAGGTGCGCCTCGTACCAGATCCC
>JBGPYB010000043.1:0-30762 GCA_041493035.1 Vicinamibacteria bacterium
CATGGGGCTGACCGGGCACATCCTCGAAGTCGAGTTCCGCATGGGCCGGATCCCGAGCCCGTGGATCTGGGCGGAGACGGAGCGAGTCGCGGACATCGACGCGTTCATCGCCGGGCTGAAGGCCGCCGCGAAAGCCTGGCCCTACACCATGGGGTGGATCGACTGCCTCTCGCGAGGGCGCGCCATGGGGCGCGGCATCCTCATGCGCGGCCGCTGGGCCGAGCCCGCCGAGGCGCGGCGCGGCTTTCCGAAGCCGAAGAGGCGACTCACCGTGCCTTTCGTCCTTCCGGAATGGATCTTGGGTCGCTGGAGCATGCGCCTCTTCAATGAGGCCCTCTATCGTGGCCATGTCCCCCGCCTCCGTCGTCGCATCTGGCACCCGGAGTCCTTCTGGTATCCCCTCGACGCGATCCTCCACTGGAACCGCATCTACGGACGCCGTGGCTTCACCCAGTACCAGTGTGTCCTGCCGGCAGAAGGAGGGCTCGGCGCCGCGCGGCGATTCCTCGAGCTGCTGAGCTCCAAAGGCGGAGCATCGTTTCTCTGCGTCATCAAGGACTGCGGCGCCGAGGGCGCAGGCCTCCTGTCCTTTCCGAAGCCGGGCGTGTCGATCGCCCTCGACATGGCGGTGCGCGACGATACCCAGGCCATCGTGGACGCGCTCAACGAGCGTGTCATTGCCGAAGGTGGACGCGTCTATCTGGCCAAGGATACCTTCACGCGACCGGAGCATTTCCGAGCCATGGAGCCCCGCCTCCCGGAGTGGGAGCGCATCCGCCGCGAATGGGACCCCGAGACGCGACTCAAGAGCGCGCAGTCGGTCCGAATCCTGGGAGATCGCCCGTGAAGATCGCGTTTCTCGGCGCCACCAAAGGGATGGGGCGCGCCCTCGCGCGGCGAATGTCCGAGCGGGGCGATACCTTATTCCTCCTGGGTCGTGACGCCGAGGGCCTGGACCGAAGCGCCCGCGACCTCGATGCGCGCGCCGGCAAGGGAACGGTCGGGACGGCGCGTTGCGATCTCGAGGAGCCGGCCACCTTCGGCCCGGCACTGGCCGCGGCGGAGGCGGCGCTCGGAGGCGTCGATGCCGTCGTCATGACCGCGGGGCTCTTCGCCACACAGGACCAGCTCGAAGTCGATCCCGCGCTTCTGGCCCGGCTCCTCCAGGTCAACTTCGCGAACACCGTGCTCTTCTGTGAGGAGGCGCGGAAGCGGCTCCTCGCCCGCGGTGGCGGGACGCTCTGTGCGTTCAGCTCCGTGGCCGGGGAGCGCGGCCGAAAGCCTGTGGTTTTCTACGGTGCGGCCAAGGCCGGGCTCTCGCGCTATCTCGAAGGGCTCGACCACCGGTACCGAGCGAACGGGCTGCGGGTCATCTGCGTGAAGCCGGGGTTCGTCCGGACCGGGATGACGGCCGGTCTTCCCGAGCCTCCTTTCGCCGGGGATCCCGACGACGTAGCCCGCATCGTCCTCGGCGCCATCGATCGCAGCACCCCCGTTGTCTACGCCCCCGGCATCTGGCGCTGGATCATGCTCGTGATCCGCCTCCTCCCCCGTGCGGTCATGCGCAGGGTCGGCTTCTGATCGCGCGTTCTCTCCGATTTGCTTCGACTCCGGCCGGGGCGTATCCTGTCTTGCTCGGCAAATCATGACCCGCACGACCCAGCACGACCCGTACCGCCCGTCGCCCCGCGACGACGCCGCCCGTTAGCCTCCTACCGCCCCTCGTCCATCTTTCCTTCATAGCGGTTTTTCCCCGCCCCGGGCCGAGGCCCGCCGCGCGGGCTTCGATCAGGAGGCTTCATGACGACCCACGCCCAGGAACTGGAGCGCTATAGCGCCCAGAACAAGAAGAGCCATGCCATGTACGAGCGCGCCGAGAAGATCCTTCCTCTCGGCGTGTCGAGCAACTTCCGCACGTACGATCCCTACCCCATCTACATCCACCGGGCCGAGGGCTCGAAGATGTGGGACGTGGACGGCCGCGAGTACGTCGATTTCTCGATGTGCTTCGGGGCCCTGATGGTGGGCCATTCGAACCCGACGATGGTGAAGGCCGTGGCCCAGGCGGCGGGCGAGGGGACGCTCTACGGCATGCCCCACGACCGTGAGATCCGCGCCGCTGAGCTGATCGGCGAACGCTTCCGCCTGGAGCAGGTGCGGTTCACGAACTCGGGTTCAGAATCCACGATGCACGCCCTCCGGGTTGCCCGCACTTTCACCGGCCGGGACAAGGTTCTCAAATTCGAAGGGGCGTACCACGGCGGGCATGACACGGCCCTCGTCTCGGTGAAGCCGCCGAAGGCCAAGCTCGGCAGCGCCAGGCACCCCAAGTCCCTGCCGGTGGGCCACGGCATCCCCGAAGGGACAGTCAAGAACACCGTCGTGGCGCAGTGGAACGACATCCAGAGCGTCCGCGAGGTCATGCAGAAGAACGACAACGAGGTCGCGGCTCTCATCCTCGAGCCGGTGATGATGAACGTGGGCGTGCTGGCGCCTCGCGACGGGTTTCTCCAGGAGCTGCGTGCCCTCTGCGACGAGTTCGGCGTCCTGCTGATCTTCGACGAGGTCAAGACAGGCGCGAAGCTCGCCTGGGGCGGAGCCCAGGAATGGTTCAAGGTGACGCCGGACATCGTCTGTCTCGCGAAGGCCATCGGTGGCGGGCTTCCCCTGGGCGCTTTCGGCGCGCGGCGGGAGATCATGAACGAGATCGCCCAGTTCCGCTCCTTCCACGCGGGGACCTACGCCAGTAATCCCCTTGCCACGACCGCCTGCGTGACGGCCCTCGCCGACATCCTGACCCCCGAGGTCTTCACGCGCGCGACGGCCCTGGGCAACGCCCTGTCCGAAGGGCACAACCACATCATCAAGAAGTACGGCCTGAACGCCTGCGCCGTGAACATCGGCGTCAACGGGACGGTCTTCTGGCGCAAGACGCCTCCGACCAACTACCGCGAGTGGCTCGATCAGGACTTCGACGCCTTCTGGCGCTACTGGCACATGAACCTGAATCGTGGTGTCATTCCCCAGGCCCAGTGCTACGACGAGCAGTGGACGGTGTCGGCTCTCCACACCGACAAGGACGTCTATCGAATGCTCGAAGTCTTCGACGAGATTGCCCGTGATATGCGGTAGGGCGTGAGCCTCGAACGGACGGAGCCGGCGGCGGGAGAGATTCACGCCGCCGGTCGGTCCGACGCGGTCAACGCCGTCCTCGCCAGCTTCCTCGGCTGGGCTCTCGACGCGTTCGACTTCTTCGTCCTGGTCTTCGCTCTGCCGGCCATCGCGAAGGATTTCGGCACCGACATCAAGGCGGTCGCCCTCACGATCACCGTGACGTTGGCCTTCAGGCCCGTGGGCGCCTTCGTCTTCGGCCTCATGGCCGATCGCTACGGCCGACGGCTGCCGCTGATGATCGACCTGGTCTTCTATTCAGTGATCGAGGTGGCGTCGGGGTTCGCGCCCAACTACACGACGTTCCTGATCCTGCGCGCTCTCTTCGGCATCGGCATGGGGGGCGAGTGGGGGATCGGAGCTTCACTCGCCATGGAGAAGGTGCCCGTGCGCTGGCGCGGCGTGTTGTCGGGCCTCCTTCAAGGAGGCTACGCCGTCGGCTATCTCCTCGCGGCGTGCTGTTACTTCTTCGTCTTCCCGACCTGGGGCTGGCGGCCGATGTTCGTGATCGGCGGACTGCCCGCTCTACTCGCCCTCTTCATCCGCTTCGGGGTGAAGGAGTCGGCGGTCTGGGAGAAGACCCGCCACGCGAGCTGGAGGCATCTGGGCCGCGGCATTCTTGCCCAGTGGCGGCTGTTCTTGTACCTCACCGCTCTCATGACGATGATGATCTTCCTGTCCCACGGCACCCAGGACATGTACCCAACGTTCCTGAAGTTGCAGCGCGGCTTCGAGCCGAAGGAGGTGGCGAAGATCGCCGTGGTCTACACCTCCGGAGCGCTGGTCGGTGGCATCTGCTTCGGTCTCTGGTCGGATCGATTTGGCCGCAAGCGCTCGATGATCGCGGCGATCCTTCTGGCGATCGTGATGATTCCCCTTTGGGCCTACGCTCCCACGACGCCCCTCCTCGTCCTCGGCGCCTTCCTGATGCAGTTCATGATCCAGGGCGCCTGGGGCGTCATTCCTGCCCATCTCACGGAGCTGTCTCCCGACTCCGTGCGCGGCTTCCTTCCGGGCTTTGCGTATCAGTGCGGTGTGCTCCTCGGAGGGACGGTCGCCTACATCGAGGCCGTTTTCGCCGAGCACACGTCCTACGCCAATGCCATGGCGGCGACGGCTCTCACCACCTTCATCATCGGCGCGATCGTGGTGGCGCTGGGGCCCGAGCGCCACAGCGCCCGCTTCGGAGCCTGAGGCAACAGGCGTGAGGCTCGCGCACGTGGAAACCGCTGTTCTAGGAAGCCGGCCGGCTTTCGGTTCTCTTGGCCCGCAGGCCTCGCTTCGCCAGCGCCGCGAGGAACGGAGCCACGGGAACGCACTTCTCGGGCGGCAACACGCCGCGCTCCCGGATGCGCCCCTCGAGGATCATTCGCGTCACGATCGAGGGCGGGAAGCCGGTGTCGCGCGCCACCGCAGAGAGCGGCGGACGGGTCTGGGGCGTGGCCGTCATGTCGTAACGGACGGTGACCGGGCCGCTGCGGTCCTCGCCTTCGACCACCACCGCCAGGCCGTCGCGATCGTCGATGACATCGGGAGGGGGCGGAAGGCGCTTGAAGCAATCGAGAAGCAGGTCGCGTGGAGCGACGCCCCGAAGCCCGGGGCGGCGGTCGGTGAGGCCCAGGTCGATGAGGAGCTTCAGGCGCTCGATCAGGACAGGATCGTAGGCGATCTTGAAGAAGCACTCGCGAATCCCCTTGCTCCGGTACGATAGCGGCAGCGTCGCGACCTCGGAGTGGAGGCTCCTGTGAACCTTCTGAAACCCCAGCTCGAAAAGGAAGTGCTCGGCGCCCGACAGAGGCTCTGTCGCGCGGAAGCGGCCCCCCTCGAAGACCATCGGCTTCATCGTGAACTCGTCGAGGACCGTGGACGGCGAGAAGCCGAAGGCGACGGCCGCCTGGTAGCGCGTGAAGTCGGCCCCGCCGTTGTAGACCTTGATGGCGCTCACGCGCTTCAGGGGATCGGCCGCCGCGCGGGCCATCACGTTCATGATCCCCGGCGCGCTGCCCATGCCCAGGACGGCCAGGAGCCCCGCCTTCCGGAAAGCCCCGTCGAGGGGAAGCTGCTTCCGGGTCGTGTGGAAGAGGCCCCCGAGATCGACATAGTGGCAGCGGGCGCGGAGCGCCGCCTCCATCACGGTCAGGTTGAAGACGTAGGGCCCCGCGTTGACGACAGCCGCCACGCCATCGAGCCGCTCGGCAAGAGCTTCCGGGTCGCGGGCATCAGCCACGCCGGGCTCGGCCCGGCCGGCCCCGTAGCGCCGGGCGATGCGCCGGGCCGCGCCGATGTCGGCGTCGAGGAGCCGGACGCGGTACCCGTTTCGGGTCAGGTCGAAGACGGTGGCGCGCCCCATGGCACCGGCGCCTCCCAGTACGGCCACGAGACGTCCCTTGGGATTTGAGGTGGACATGAGAGCTCGAGGACCGTACATCGGCCGCCGGACGCGCGTCAAGGCTCTGGCGTTGGCCTTCGGTCTTCTCGCCTCGCCCGTCGTGGCCCAGGTGCCGCCGGGGCATCGTCTCCCCGAGGGCGCCGAGCGCCCCGTCCGCGAGCGGGAGATTGACATCCAGCATGTCGCGGCCGAGCTCCGCTTCGACATGGCCCAGGAGCAGGTCCAGGGCCACGTGGCCGTGACGTTCGCCCCGCTCCGATCCGGCCTGACGGTGGTCTCCCTCGACGCCGCGGAGTTGAAGGTGGACAAGGTCGAGTCCGCCGGGAGGACACTCGCATTCGAGACGAAGGATCGGGCCCTGCGCGTGACCCTCCCCGCGGCGATGGGCCCTGGGGAGACAACAATCCTGGACATCGCGTACTCGGCGAGGCCGAAGTCGGGGCTCTACTTCGAGCCGGCGGAAGGGAAGCGATCGGCCCAGGCCTGGAACTACGGAGAGGGGGGCCTCCACTACGGCTGGATACCCCTCTACAACGACACCAACGACCGGTTCACGGTCGACATGGCCGTGACGGTCCCGAAGCCCCTCGTCGCCACGGGGAACGGCGTCCTGAAGGAGACCCTCGAGAACCCCGACGGGACGCGCACCTACCGCTGGGTGCAGGACCAGCCGATCCCCAACTATCTTCTCGCCCTCGACGTGGGGGAGTTCGTTCGCGTGGGTCTCGGCGAGGCCAAGGTGGGAGGGCGGAGCGTCCCCGTGGGGATCTGGGGTCCCCCCGGGACCGAGGCATCACAGGCCTACGGCTTCCGAGACACGGCGAAGATGGTCGAGTTCTTCTCCGAGCGCTTCGGCTTTGCCTACCCGTGGGCGAAGTACGACCAGATCTCCCTCCACGATTTCGAAGGGGCGATGGAGACGACGACGATGGTGGGCTTCGGTGAGAGCTACGCCCGCCGCGCAGGGGATCCCCCCGACTCGCACCCCGACTTCGACCACGCCTACCCGACCTGGACGGCGGAGGACACCATCGCCCACGAGCTGGCACACCACTGGTTCGGCGACTTCCTCACCTGCCGCTCCCTCGGCTCCCTCTGGCTCAACGAGTCCTTCGCGACTTTTTCCCACACACTGTGGAACGCCCACGCCAACGGCGAAGATGACCTCACGTACCAGCGGTGGCGCTACCTCAACACCTATCTCGACTACGTGCGGAAGACCGGGAGCGTCCGCCCCATGGAGTACCTCCGCTATGCCGCCCCCGGCGACATGTATCAGGAGGAGACGACCTACCTGAAGGGCTCCCTCGTCCTCCACATGCTCCGCCACTTCATCGGCGACGCCGACTTCTTCCGCACCATCGGCGACTACCTCCGTGCACACGCCCTGGGCAACGTCGACTCCGCCGACTTGAAGGAAGCCTTCCAGAGATCCACGGGCCGAAACCTCACGTGGTTCTTCGACGACTGGGTGACGGGGGGCGGCGGCCACCCGTCGCTGGAGGTGTCCTACTCATGGTCCCCCGAGAGGCAGCAGGTGGACCTGACCGTCAAGCAGGTCCAGTCCGACCTCCCGTTCGAGAATGCGTTCCGTCTGCCGGTCGACGTGGAGATCGTGACGGCTACGGGGCGCAAGACCGAGACCGTGACCCTCGAGGGCTTGACGACCCGCGCCACGCTCCCGGCCGATACTCGACCGCTGGCCGTCATCTTCGACAAGGGAAACTGGATCGTCGGCGAGGTCCGCTTCGAGCGCCCCCTCGAAGAACGCCTGCACGTTCTCGACCACGGCGACACGGGGGACCGCTTGCGGGCAATCCGGCAGCTGGTCCAGGAGCACGCTCGACGGCCCGAGGCCGCTGCCGCGTTGGCGCGCCTTGTCGCCGATCCGAAGGCCCACTGGGGTGTGCGCCAGGAAGCCGCGGTCGCCCTGGGGACGATCGGTGGTGACGCAGCCGCGGGCGCTCTCGTGGCCGCCGTCAGGGACGCGGACCCGCGCCTGAGACGAGCCGTCGCGGTGGGCCTGAGCGCCCTCGGTGGCGAGCGCAGCGCGGTTGCTCTTCGAGCTCTCGTGACGGCGGACGCTGCCGAGGACGTCGCGGGAACCGCTGCGGTCGGTCTCGGCCAGATGCGCGCGGCCGGAGCCCGCGAGTTCCTGAAAGCGCAGCTCCAGCGGGAGTCGCGATGGTGGGAGGAGATCCGGACCGGCGTCGTCAAGGGCTTGGGCGAGCTCGAGGACCCGACCCTCGCGACGGTCTTCGCGGCCTACCTCGATCCCCGGTACCCACGACAGCTCCGTCAGGCCGCCCTCGACGGCTGGTTTCGGGCCGCACCCGGAGACCCGGCCCTGGCCGTCCGCCTGCGTGAGCTGACGGCCGACCGAAACATCAAGCTCCGCGAGGACGCTCTCGCGAAGCTCGGAGCCCTCCACCGCCAGGGCGACGCGCCCTTCCTTCGTGAATTCGCGGCCCGCGAGATCGACCCGACCCTGAGCGAGGAAGCCCGAGCGGCCGCCGAAGAGATCCAAGCCTTCGCCCCGAAGCCCTGAACAAGGAGAGAGCATGAGTGCCATCCAGCTCAAGACCGAGATCCCCGGCCCCCGCTCCCGCGAGCTCTTCGCCCGTCGCGAGGCCGCGGTTCCCCGTGGCCCCTTCAACGTCACGCCCATCTTCGCCAAGGAGGGGAGCGGCGCGCTCCTCACCGACGTGGACGGGAACCGCTTCATCGACTTCGCCGGCGGGATCGGATGCCTGAATCTGGGCCACGCCAACGACGCCGTCGTGGAGGCGGCGACCGCCCAGCTCGAAAGCCTGACCCATGCCTGTTTCCACGTCACCCCGTACGAGGGTTACGTCCGCCTCGCGGAGAGACTCAACGCCCTGGTCCCCGGCGATTTCAAGAAGAAGACCTTCTTCGCGAACTCGGGGGCCGAGGCCGTCGAGAACGCCGTCAAGATCGCCCGAGCCGCGACAGGGCGCGAGGCCGTCATCGCCTTCGAGGACGGTTTCCACGGCCGGACGCTCCTGGCGATGACCCTCACGTCCAAGGTGCACCCCTACAAAGCCGGCTTCGGTCCCTTCGCCCCCGAGATCTATCGAATTCCCTACGCCTACTGCTATCGCTGCTCGTACAACCTCGAGTACCCGTCGTGCGGTGTCTCCTGCGCCGACGCTCTCGAGGACTACTTCAAGCGGTATGTGGCGGTCCAGGACGTCGCGGCCGTGATCCTCGAGCCGATTCTCGGAGAGGGGGGCTTTGTCGTCCCGCCGAAGGAGTTCCTGCCTAAGCTCCGGGAGATCACGGCCCGCCACGGCATCCTTCTGATCGCCGACGAGGTCCAGACGGGCTTCGGGCGCACCGGGAAGCTCTTCGCCATCGAGGGCTCGGGCATCGCCCCCGACATTCTCATCGCCGCGAAGTCGATCGCCGGCGGGCTGCCCCTTTCGTCGATCACCGGCCGCGCCGAGGTGATGGATGCGGCGGGGATCGGCGGCCTCGGCGGCACCTTCGGAGGCAACCCTGTTTCCCTCGCCGCGGCCCACGCCGTCCTCGACCAGCTCGAGTCGGGGGCCGTCTTCGAGCAGGCGCGGCACATCGGGAAGGTCTTCTCCGAGAGGGCTGCCCGTTGGACGAGCCAGTACCCGATCGTCGGCGACGTCCGCGGCGTCGGTGCCATGTGGGCCATCGAGCTTGTGAAGGATCGGGCCACGAAGGCTCCCGCCAAGGACGAGACGTCGGCGGTCGCGAAGAAGTGCTACGAGCGCGGCCTCGTCACCATCACGGCTGGAACCTACGGCAACACCCTCCGCACCCTCATGCCCCTCGTCATCCGTGACGAAGAGCTCCACGAAGGGCTCGATGTCCTCGAAGGGGCGATCCGGGAGACCGCCGGTGCCTAGGGGGACGACCCTCGCCGCCGCGGCACTTTTCACGGCCCTGGCGTCGAACGTCTCGGCCAAGGACCCGTCTCCTCATTCGAAGGCCGACCGCGTGTTCGTCGGCGGCCACGTCTGGACCGGCGACAGGACGAAGCCCGTCGCGGAGGCCATCGCCGTCCGCGGAACGAAGATCATCGCCGTCGGCACCAGCCTTGAGATCGCACGTCTCTCGGGGAAGCCCACCGAGTCGATCAACCTCAAGGGGAAGTGGGTCTTCCCGGGTTTCAACGACTCCCACCTTCACTTCCTCGTCACCGAGAAGGCGGACCTCGTCGACTCGGGAAGCCTGGCCGAGATGCAGCGGCGAGTCGCCGAGTTCGCGAAGCGTCATCCGGCGAGCCCCTGGGTCGTGGGGCGGGGATGGGGATACGGCGAGTTTTCCGACCACGCGCCCCATCGGAAATACCTCGACGCGGTCGTTCCCGACCGCCCCGCCTGGATGACCGACCGTGACGGCCACGCGGCGTGGTGCAACTCTCGAGCCCTGGAGCTCGCGGAGATCACGCGGAAGACGCCCGATCCGCCCAACGGCGTCATCGTCCGCGACGAGAGGGGGGAGCCGACGGGCCTGCTGAAGGAAGGGGCGGCGATGAACCTCGTCCGGCAGTACATTCCACCCCCCAACGACGAGGAGCTCTACCGCACGCTGAAGGCGCTCCTGGACCGCGCGGCCTCCTATGGCCTCACGTCGGTCCAGAACGCCTCCTTCTCCTTCGACGAGATGCCGGCCTTCCAGCGCGTGATGGAGGAGAATGCCCTCAAGGTTCGCTTCTACTGGGCCCTCCTCTTCGACAAAGAGCAGAAGGAGGACGAGCTGGCTCGCTACAAGGAGATCCGCAAGAGGTTGGAGGGGCCGGCCTTCAAGTTCGGAGCCGCGAAGGGGATGCTGGACGGGACCGTCGACTCCCGCACCGCCGCCCTGTTCGAGCCCTACGTCGGGGGAGGAACGGGGCTCCCCTTCTGGAGCCAGGACGATCTGAATGCCGCCGTGGCCCGCTACGAGCGCGAGGGATTCCAGATTTTTCTTCACGCCGTCGGCGACAAGGCCATCCACATGGCCCTCGATGCCTACGAGGCGGCCGCTCGGACCAACCGAATGGCGGGGCGTCGTCACCGCATCGAGCACGGCGAGATCCCTCGCCCCGACGACATCCCCCGGTTCCGGCAGCTCGGGGTTGTGGCCTCGACCCAGCCGATGTTCGCGAATCCCGACAAGACGACCCTCGAGAGCTTCGCCGTCCTCCTGGGTCCCGAGCGGGCGTCCAGGGCCGACGCCTTCAAGGCCTGGGACGATGCCGGGGTCGCTCAGGCCTTCGGGAGCGACTGGCCCGTCACGACGATGGAGCCCCTGAGGCAGATCTACTGCGCCGTCACGCGACAGACGGCCGAAGGAACGCCCCCCGGAGGCTGGTACCCCCAGAACCGCATCTCCGCCGAGGCTGCCCTGCGCCACTACACGGCCGACGCGGCCTACGCGAGCTTCGAGGAGGGGAACAAGGGGACCCTCGCCGCGGGGAAGCTGGCGGACTTCGTCGTCCTCTCCGAGAACATCCTGGAGCCACCTTCCGAACGCCTCTTGAAGACAAAGGTCCTCATGACCGTCATGGGCGGGCAGGACACGTGGCGCGATCCCGCATTCTGAGGGGCAGGGGCTGAGCCGCGTGTCCCGCTACGCGAATCGAACGATCGTCGTCACCGGGGCGTCACAGGGGATCGGGAGGGCGCTCTGCCTGGCCGTCGCCCCGCAGCGGCCGCGACTGGTCCTCGCCGCTCGCGACGAGGCCCGCCTTGGCGAGGTGGCGGAAGAGTGCCGGGCTGCCGGGGCCGAGACGCTCGTCGTCCGCGCCGACGTGGCGATCGAAGCCGACTGCCAACGAATCGTCGCCGGGGCCGTGGCACGCTTCGGCGGCCTCGACGTCCTGGTCCACAACGCGGGGATCAGCATGTGGTCCCGCTTCGACGAGGTCCGCGATCTCTCGATCTACGAGACCCTCATGCGTGTGAACTACCTGGGCTGCGTCTACCTCACCCACCACGCCCTCCCTCACCTGAAGAGGGCCCGGGGGCAGATCGTGGCCGTCTCGAGCCTGGCCGGGCTTACCGGGGTCCCCACGCGCACCGGCTACGCGGCGAGCAAGCACGCCGTCTTCGGCTTCTTCGACTCCCTGCGTATCGAGCTCGAGGGGACGGGGGTCTCGGTCACCGTCGTGGCTCCGGACTTCGTCGTCTCGGAGATTCACCGGCGCTCCATTGGGCCCGACGGCCGGCCCATCGGTGAGAGCCCGATGCAGACGGCGCACCTGATGACGGCCGAGGCCTGCGCCGCGCGCATCGTCGCGGCCATGCAGGGGCGCCGTCGGCTCGCCATCCTCTCTCTCCGAGGCCGCGCCGGGCGGTTCGTACGCCTGGTGGCCCCCGGCCTCATCGATCGGATCGCCGCCCGCGCCGTCAGGCGAGGGCGCTGAGGGACAGCCCGCCGCCTCAGCCGAAGACGACGGTCTTGTTTCCGTAAACCAGAACGCGATGCCGAAGGTGCAGGTCCACGGCGCGGGCCAGCACGGCCCTCTCCAGGTCCCGTCCCTTGCGGATGAGGTCCTGGATGGACTCCCGATGGCTCACCCGCGCGACGTCCTGTTCGATGATCGGCCCCTCGTCGAGGTCCGACGTCACGTAGTGGGCGGTGGCACCGATGACCTTCACCCCCCGTTCGAAAGCCTGATGGTAGGGCCGGGCCCCTGCAAAGGCGGGCAGGAACGAGTGGTGGATGTTGATGATGCGGTTGGGCCAGCGGCTCACGAAGCCATCGCTGAGCACTTGCATGTAACGGGCCAGGACCACGAGGTCGATCCGCTCGTCGCTCAGCCGCTCCTGGATCGCGGCCTCTTCTGTGGCTTTGGTTGCGGGTGTGATCGGATGGACGTGGTAGTTGACGCCGAAGCTCCCGGCGAGCCCCCGGAGATCGGGATGGTTGCTGATAAGGAGTGGCACCTCGGCCCGAAGCTCCCCGGCGCGCCAGCGCCAGAGAAGGTCCTGAAGACAATGGTCGAGCTTCGAGACGAAGACCGCCATCCGAAGGACCTGGTCGGAAAAGCGAAGCTCGAAGCTCATGCCGAAACGATCCGCGATGGGCTTGAACGCCTCGGAGATGCGCTCACGGGGCACCTTGAAGCCGGCGATGTCCCACGTGGCTCGGAGCAGGAACAGATCGTCCTCGAGATCGGTGTGGTGGTCGAAGTCGAGGATGTTCCCGTCGTTCCTATAAATGAAGTCGGAAACCGACGCGACCAGGCCCTTTTGGTCGGGACACGAGAGGAGGAGGACGGCGGCGACCCCGGTTTCGATCATGGGGTCGCAGTATAGCTTCTAGGGGATCGGCCGAAGCTCGAAGGCCCGAACGCGCCGGTCCAGGCGCGGGTGAAACTCGAGCCCGGCGCGGACCGCGTAGAGGTCGTCTCGAAGGACCAGCGGGACGACCGGGATCTCATCCTGCACGACCTCCGCGGCCCGTGCCAGAAGATCCTGCCGCTCCTTTGTGCGCGGCTCCTGATCGGACGTCTCGATCAGCCCGTCGCGGCTCGGGTTCGCGTACCCGAAGCGGTTGAAGCGGCCGTAGCCCTCGCGGGGCGAGTGGAGGAGCGCCTCGAACGTCCCGGAAGCATCACCCGTCGCTGCCGCCCAACCGAAGAGGCCTACGGGAGCCTCCTCGGCCACCCAGCGTTCGTAGAACGCGCTTTGGGGCAAGATCTGCAGGTCCAGGCGAATCCCGATTCCGACCAACTGGACGGCGAGCACCTGAGCAATGTCGGCGTTCGCGTCGGAAACGACGAGTGGCACTTCGATTCCCGAGGGGAGCCCCGCTTCAGCGATCAGGCGCCGAGCACGGTCGCGGTCGGGAAGGGTCGGGGGTAGGTTCCTCGCGTACCCGACGATCGACGGAGGGACGACTTGATCCAGACGGGTCCCGCGGCCCTCCAGCGCGTCTCTCACCAGCGCCTCCCGGTCGATGCCCAAGGCGACCGCCCGGCGGAGGCGAATGTCGGCAAAGGGCATTCCTCGGCGGAGCGAGAAACCAAGAAGGACGCTCGACAGGCCCCGCCGCGAGACGAGGCGGACCTCCGGTCGCCGTCGGCCGTCTGCCCAGGACTGGTTCGGGTACTGGGACACGATGTCGGCCTTCTTGGAGGCGACGGCATCGGCCCGATCCCGGGGCTCGGAAAGCGGGACGATCGTCACCCGGTCGAAGGCTGGCTTCGGTCCCCAGTGTCGATCGAAGCGTTCTCCGACGATGACTCCGTCGGGTGTGCCGCTGACGAAGCGGTAGGGCCCCGTCCCGACGGGGTGACGGATCTCCTCCGGCCCGGCGTCGCGGGGGACGATCGCCACGAAGACCAGATTGTTCAGGAGAACCGGTGCCGGGACCTTGGTGACGATCTCGACGGTGGCTTCGTCCACCACGCGGGTGGCGGCAGGAGGCGAGGCCTGTCGACAGGAGCGCGATCGCAACCCGCCTGGCGGCCGTTCGCATGGAGATCTCTTGAGGCGGTCGATTATAGCCCTGACGCCGGAGAGGTATGATCCAGGGTCATGAGCGAGCTCCTGGCGTCCCCCTCCCAGGTCGGCATGATCGCCCTTCGGACCATCATCGTCTATGCCTTCATCCTCGTGGGGTTTCGGCTCGCGGGGAAGAGGGAAGTGGGGCAGCTCGCCCCCTTCGACTTCGCCCTGATCCTACTCATTGCGAACGCCGTACAGAACGCGATGGTGGGTCCCGACTCCTCCCTCGTCGGGGGGCTTTCGGCCGCGACCGTCCTACTCTTGATCAACGCGGGGCTTGGGCATCTGGCTTCGAGGAACCAAAAGATCGAACGCGTTCTCCGGGGCCACGCGCAGCTTCTGATCTACCGTGGGAAGCTTCACCCGGATCACTTGAAGCGCGAGGGTCTGAGCCACGCCGAGGTGCTCCAGGCACTTCGCGAGAACGGGTGCGCCACCATCGAGGAATGCCGTCTGGCCGTCCTCGAGGTGGACGGAACGATTTCAGTGGTTCCCGAAAAGAGCTAACGGGGTCCGGGCTAAGCCTCTCGCCAGCGGCGCGGCACGCGCTCCCCCAGTCGGAAGCGGGGAAGGACGGCTGCGGAATTCCCTGCGACGAGGCCTGCGACCACCTCGCCGATGGCCGGGCCGAGTTTGAACGCGTGCCCGGATCCGCCGCCGGCGATCCAGACGTTGTCCAGGCCGGGATGACGGTCGATGATCAGGTGCTCGTCGGCCGTGAGCTCGTACGTGCACACGCGGTCACCCACGAGAGGTGCGTCCGCGAGGGCCGGGAAGCGCCGCGCGAGATAGTCTCGAACAACGGGTATGGTTGAAGGATCCAGGCGGCGCTCTCCCGCCGAGGGATCGAAAAGATCTCCGGGCCGATCGAGACCGATCTTGAATCCGCGTCCGTCGAGAGCCCCGACGCCGTAGTAGGCACCGATCTCAACCCACGTGGGAAACGCCCCCGCGTCAAAGTGCCGTTCTCCGGCCGGGAGGCCGAAGTAGAGCTCCTGGGCGCGACAGACTCGGATGGTTCCAGCGAGCAGGTCTGGAAACACCTGGGGTAGCCAAGGACCACAGGCGAAGACGAATGCGTCGGCTGCGAGCCGCTCGCCGCCGCACTCGACCGCGGCCATTCGACCGCCGCTCGAGGCTACCGGTACCGCGGCTCCGCGCACGAAGCCCACGCCGCGGCGTTCCAGAGCCTCGGCGAGGCGCCGCATGGCTTCGCGCGCGAGGATCGCCCCCGCGCGGGGCTCGAAGAGCGCGAACGAAAGGCCATCTCCGCGGATCCCGGCAAAACGGGCCGTCATCTCGGACGCGGTGAGCCGCTCCACGGGGATGCCGAGGCGGCGCAGGACGCCTTCCCCCGCGGCTTCGTATCCGGCCTCTTCCTTCGCGAACCAGAGCACGCCCGTCTTGTGGAACAGCTTCGCCCCGAGGCCTCTCTCCTCCCGCTCCCAGGTGGCCAACGACCTCCAGGCCCACGACGCGTACACCTCATCGGACCCGTACAGAGACCGCATGATGCGGCTCTCGCTGGACGATGTGCCTCGCGGGTGCCCGGGCTCCCAAGGGTCGACCACCGTCACCGTAAGGCCCCGCTCTTGCAGGCGGAGTGCCGTCCAGAGGCCCATGACTCCGGCCCCCGCTACGACGACGTCGACCCCCTTCACTCTTCGCTCACTTCGTCCGGCAGCTCGTTCCTGTCGGCGCGGCCAAGGGTCCTCGGGAACTCTCTCGCGAGCGCCTCGCCAACGGCAGCGATGCCCTCCACGAGGCCGTCGGTAAAGCGCGCTTCGCGAAAGGCGCCCTCCATCGCAGCCGCGACGTCGCGCCAGAGGCCGGGACACCTCTCGTGGATCGCCTTGTCGCCCACCACCGCGAAGCGCTGACTCGCGGGGGCGACGTAGAGCAAGACACCGTTGCGTTCTGCCGTCGCGTTCATGCCCAGCTTCGAGAAGGCAGCGGTTGCCGCAGCCTCAACGTCGCCGACTGAGTTGCGAACGACGTGAACGCGGATCTCTCCTCGCGACTGGCTCTCGGCCTCTCGGATGGCTGCCACGACCCGCTCGTGATCGATCTGCTCTTGGAAGTTGCCGAACTTCATCCTGTCACCAGCTCCCCGAGGCGCCGCCGCCGCCGAAAGAGCCGCCGCCGCCGGAAAAGCCGCCTCCACCGCTGATTCCTCCACCCCAACCCCCGCCTCCCCAACCGCCTCCTCCCCAACCTCCGCCGCGCCATCCGCGGCCGGTATAGATCATCGGGCCCAGCCCGCCTTGAAGCCAGACGATCGCGACGAAGACGAGGGCAATCAAGAGGAGGGTGCCGAGGCTGATGGGAAGGGAGTCGCGACCGTGGGCCCCGTGTGCCGGCGCGGCCTGGTACTCGCCGCGCGTGACGGCGACCATGGCGTCGATGCCGGCTTCCAATGCGCCGGCCGGATTGCCATCGCGAAGGCGCGGACTCACGTCGTCGTCGAGGATTTGCTTCGAGCGCAGGTCGGTCAGAGCGCCCTCGAGACCGTATCCGACCTCGATGCGCATCTTGCGGTCCTTGACGAAGACGAAGAGGACCGCGCCGTTGTCCAGCTTCTTGCGGCCGACGCGCCAAGACTGCGCCGCGCGGACGGTGAAGTCCTCGAGAGAGGGCGATGGCAGCTCGGGGAAGATGGCCACGACGATCTGGGTCGAGCTGGCCTCGTCGAACTGCCGGAGCTTCTCGTCGAGACGAGTGGCGTCCGCGCGCGACACGAAGCCGGCGTAGTCGTTGAAGTAGTGATCGGGTGCCGGAGGAGAATCCCCGGCCCCCAGAACGGGGCCGGCCGAGAGGAAGGCGAGAAACGTCAGACGAGCCGTGCGCCCGAGTCCGAGCATCGAAGGCCTCGCAGTTCGGACTAGGGCCGGGCCGGCTGCGGCGGGGCCGGTGACGCCCCGAACTTGAACTCCACCTTGGGCGCCTGCTCCGCTCCGGCCGCGCTCTTGAAATATGCCTTCTCGGTGAAGCCCCCAATCCGCGCCACGATGTTTGCGGGGAATTGGAGCCGCGCCGTGTTGTAGGCCTGCGCTGCTTCGCCAAATCGCATCCGCTCCACCGAGATGCGGTTCTCGCTGCTCTCGATCTGTCCCTGAAGGTCGCGGAAACCCTGGGTCGCCTTCAGCTCCGGATACCTCTCCGAGACCACGAGTAGCCGGGAAAGGGCGCTCGAGAGCCCGTCCTGGGCCGCCTGGAACTGGGCGAACGCCTGGGGATTGCTGAGGAGATCCTTCCCTGAGAGCTGAACCTTGCCGACGCTGGCTCTAGCCTCGGTCACGGCCGACAGTGTGGACTTCTCGAAGTCCGCGGCGCCCTGGACCGTCGCCACCAGATTTGGCACGAGGTCCGCACGCCTTTGGTAGACGTTCTCGACCTGCGACCACTGCGCATCGACGGCCTGAGACAAAGAGACGAGGCGGTTGTAGACGCCCACGCCCGAGAGGCCAGCAAGGACCGCGACGCACACGACAACCGCCAACAGCACGAGCGCGACCTTCCCCATCGGGCCTCCTCTTTCTCGACGGCTAGGATACTCCGCAAGCGAAGGCCGTCGCGACCACACCCCGACGGATCATCGTGGCGGTAGCTTGTGGAGCTCCCCGATCGCGTCGAATGGAATGTCGAGGATCGGGTACAGCGGCCAATCCCTGTAGTTGAAATGCCACCATTCGTTGGACTCGACACTGAAGCCCTCTGCTTCCATCGTCGTGCGCAGCAGGTCTCGGGCCTGGCGAGCGGAGGCCGTCCCGCCGGCGTAATCCGGGTGGGCTCGTTCCGACATCTCGTCGTAGACCGAAGGCATCTCTATCTCGCGTCCGGTGGAGAGATCGTAGAGAGAGAGGTCGACGGCGCAGCCGCGGTTGTGCTTGGAGCCTTTCGACGGATCGGCGACGAATGCCCTCTTGTCGGGAGCCACGACCTCCCAGAAAAGCTTCGTGACCGCCCAGGGGCGGTAACCGTCGAAGATCAGGAGGCCGAAGGCCTTCGACCGAAGCGCCTTGTGGGCCCGCACCAGGGCTTCGGCCGCGGGCCGCTGGAGGAACGCGCGTCCCTCCGTGTAGACCGGCCGGCCCACGAAGTTGTTCTGGGTCGCGTAGCGCACGTCGAGGTGAAGTGTCGGCTCCAAACGGATCAGTTCGACGAGGCCGGCAGCACGGAAGGGTCCCGGCTCGTGTGGAGGTCCTTCTCCCGACGAACGGGGCGCCGTCAGGGTCAGCAAGGCCGACGCGAGAAGCGCGACGCGTCCGGCCTCAGTGCCTAGCAAGAGCCTGGATAAAGGCATCGAGGCGGGCGAGGTCTGCGGCGGGCATCTCGACGAACTCGATCCCCATGTGCCAGACCATGCGCCCTTCGTTCGCCACCTGCGAACAGAAGGCGACCCGTCCTTCGAAACGCACCGGCTCGTTGTCGTCGAAGGACATCTCCATGGGGCAGCGGGACTCGGCCTCGATGCGCCGGTCGGCTTCGATCAGCATCCCCCGGAGGCTGATCACCTTCACGTGGTAGGGCTGGGGCACGTCGAGGAGCGCCTTGCCCGGGGCGTCGATGGAGAACCGAACGCCGCCCAGCCGCTTGTCCGGGATGAGCTTGTTGAGGTCGATGAACTCCAGGAGTTGGGCAAGACGAGGAGTCATGAGGTTGGTGAACTTCATTCCGGCCGAGTACACGGTGATGTCTTCCCCAAGACGTCCCTTCCGCATCTCGTCGAGGGCGGCCCACACGATCACCCCGTTCACCGAGACATCACGGTCCTCGATCTCGAGCTTGAGCGTGTATTCGGAGCCGATGTTCAGCCTGCGGTCCAGTTTCAGAGCGACGCCGGAGAGGCTCATGTTGATGATCTCCACCTCGGAAGAGAAGGTGAGCTTTCCCTGGAGACCCTCCACGACGAAACGCGGCTGCCTGCGGTTGTCCGCGCTCAAGCGCGTCCCGTCCTCGATGGTGACGACCGTCTTCCGCTCTTCCTCGGCCGACTTTGCGAAGAGCTCATCAGTACCAACCGATAGGGGATTCGTTCAGATTGATGTGGACCTGCTTCACCTGGAGGTACTCCTCGGCGCCCCACGGGCCCAGCTCGCGCCCAATTCCGCTCATCTTGTAGCCTCCCCAGGGGGCTTCGACGTAGGTAGGTTGCATGTGGTTGACCCAGACGATGCCGGCTTCCAGCCGCTTGACCATCCGCAAGCACTTGAAGATGTCGCGGCTCCAGACGGCGGCCGCCAGACCGTACGGCGTGTCGTTGGCGATTTTGAGCGCCTCGGCCTCGTCGTCGAAAGGGATGACCGCCATCACCGGCCCGAATATCTCTTCCCTGGCGATCTGCGCGGAGTTATCGACGTCGAAGAAGATCGTAGGTTCGACGAAGTAGCCGCGCTGAAGCCCGGCGTCCTTGGGCCGGCCGCCACCGACGGCCAGCTTCGCTTCCTTCTTGCCGATCGCCTGGTACTTCTCGATCCGTTCCAACTGCTCCTTCGAAACCACAGGACCCATCTTCACCGACTTGTCCATGCCGTCGCCCAGCTTGATTCCCTTGGCCTTCTCGACCATCGCGTCCAGCATCTTCGTGTAGATGGGACGCTGCACCAAGACCCTACTGCCGGCAGAGCAGACTTCTCCCTGGTTGATGAAGACGCCGAAGAGGGCACCGTCCACGGCCGCCTCGAAGTCCGCATCGGCGAAGAAGATGTTGGGAGACTTGCCCCCCAGCTCCAGGCTCACCTTCTTCAGGGTGTCCGCGGCACTCCGCATGATGATCTTGCCCACCTCGAGGCTTCCCGTAAAGGCGATCTTGTCGACCTCCCGGTGGGAGACGATGGCCGCTCCCGTCTCGCCGAATCCGGTGACCACGTTGACGACGCCCTTCGGCAGCCCCGCGTCCTCGAAGAACTTCGCAAACTCGAGGAGCGTCAGGGGCGTCTGCTCAGCGGGCTTGATGACCATGGTGCAGCCGGCGCAGAGGGCCGGCGCCAGCTTCCATGCCGCCATGAGGAGGGGGTAGTTCCAGGGGATGATCTGGCCAGCCACGCCCAGGGGCTCGCGGATGGCGAGGGACAGAGCGTTGTCCGGGACGTTCAGGACTTCGCCGTGGAGCTTCGTCGCAAGGCCCCCGTAGTACTCGAAGCAGGTGGCTACGTCTCCAAGGTCGAACTCTGATTCCACGAGGGGCTTGCCCGAGTTACGCGTCTCGATCTCCGCGAGGCGCGGCAACTCCTTGCGCATCCGCTCCGCCAGCCGGAAGAGAATACGCCCCCGCTCCTGCGCCGTCACGTCGCGCCAGCCTTCATCGAAAGCTCGTCGCGCGGCCTTCACCGCGCGGTCGACGTCTTCGGACCCGGCCTCGGGGACCTTGGCCATGACCTGGTCCGTGGCCGGATTCATGACGTCGAAGGTCTTGCCTGACGCGGCGCCGACCCACGCGCCGTCGATCAGGTTCTGGTACGTGTTCATGAAGCCTCCGGTGGGGAAAAGGTTAGCTCAAAGAGCGCAATCCTGAAAGTACGCGGGGGCACATCATAGCCCCTCCTCCGCCGGGCCGCCGCGCGGCGCCCTTGAGCCGCGTCAGTCCAGCTTGATCGCCCGGAACATCACTCGTCCCTCGCCAGGCACCAACTGCGCCAGGCGGGGCAGATCGGCGGCCACCACCGTCGCGACCTTCGGATAGCCCCCGGTCGTCGGTGCGTCGGCCATCATCACGATCGGCTGGCCCTCGGGAGGGACCTCGATGGAGCCACAGACCATGCCGTCGGTGACGATTTCGGGCGGGCCTGCATGGCGGAGGGGCGCGCCCTCCAGCCGGCAACCCACTCGGTCGGAAAGAGACGTCACGGCGTAGTCGCTGCTCAGGAAGCGCTCCAGGGATTCCGTCTCAAAGTGATCGTCCTGTGGGCCGAGGACGACACGCACCGTCGCCGGAGAGTCCGTCCCTGTGTGTGCCCAAGCTCCCGCGATGGGCGCCGCGGTCGTGCCCCCCAGCCCCAAGACGTCTCCGGCTCGAAGCGAGCGGCCAGCGTGTCCGCCGAAGCCGCTCAGCAGGTCGGTGGATCGCGACCCTAGGACCAGCGGCACGTCGATCCCGCCCGCGAAGGCGAGGTAGGCGCGGCAGCCCGTCCGCCGTCCCGAAAACGTGAGGACGTTCCCGGCTCGAGCCAAGACGGGCCGGCCGCGCGGGACCTCCCAGTCGCCGAGGTCGCTGCGCCAGAGGGTTGCGCCGAGGTCGGCGCCGGTCACGGCCAGCGTCGTCGGAGAGAGAAACCGCAGCGTCGGTCCGGCCATGGTGCACTCGAGTGTCGCCGCGCCGACGGCGTTGCCCACAAGGGCGTTCGCTGCCCGGTGGGCGGGAGCGTCCATGGGTCCGGCCGGGGTGACTCCGAGCCTTCGGTGTCCGATGCGCCCCGAGTCCTGAACCGTCGTGAGGAAGCCTCCGTCGAGGATCTCGAGAGCGGGGTGCTCCGTCACGGCCGGCGGCGCTTCGATGGGAGGGTCGGGGAGCTCTGCCAAAGCCCGGAACCGGACGCGGTCCCCGGGCAGGATCAGTCCGGGCGCCTCGCGACTTGGATCGAAGAGCGAAACGTTGGTACGTCCGATCAGGTTCCAACCTCCGGGTGAGGCCGAGGGATAGATCCCCGTGAGCCGGCCGGCGATCGCGACGGAGCCCCGCGCCACGCGAGCGCGCGGTGTCTTCCGTCTGGGAGTGACTAGGCGAGGGTCCACGTCGCCCAGATAAGCGAAGCCCGGGGAGAAACCCACCATGTACGCCGTGTAGTCGCGTTCCGAGTGGAGGCGGACCGCTTCGGCCTCCGTGAGCCCCGCCTGAGCGGCGACCCAATCGAGGTCCGGGCCGTCGTCGCCACCGTAGAGCACAGGTACGAGCCGAAGCGCGCCAGGCTGGGGTGGTTTGTGGCTCCTCCCGAGCCGCTCCAGAAGCCCCCTCTTGAGATCGCGGAAATCGGTAAGCGCCGAGTCGTAGACGACGAGAAGAGACCGATGAGCCGGCGCCGTCTCGACGACGCCCACCGGAGGGTCGCTCGCCACGGCTCCACCAAGAGCACGGACGAGCGCGTTGACGCCTGGATCGATGGCGTCCCCGAGTTCCACCGTGAGTGCTCTGTCTCCGACCGGAAGGATTCGCGGAAACAGGGTCAATGCGCCAGCGGACGGACCGCAACGCCCGCCGACTCGAGAGCCGCACGGACGGCGCGAGCGATCGTCGCGGCCCCCGGCGTGTCGCCGTGGATGCAGAGGGTCTCGGCTTGCAACACGACATCCTGACCGTCATGAGCCGTGACGCGCCCCTCGCGAGCCAGGCGAACGGCCTGGCGCGCGGCCGCCGCCGGCTCGCTCAGGACGGCCCCTGTTTCGCGACGCGAGACCAGGGAGCCGTCGGCCTCGTAGGCGCGGTCGGCGAATGCCTCGCCGGCGAAGCGGAGGCCCGCGTCCTCTGCGGCCCGGCGCATCACGGCGGACGAAGCGAGGCCCACCAGGACGAGGCCCTCGTCGGCTCGTTTGACACCCCGGGCGATCGCCCCTGCGAGGGCCGCGTCCCGCGCCCCTTGGTTGTAAAGCGCTCCATGGGGTTTCACGTGAACGAGGGAGACGCCGTGAGAGCGGGCGAAGGCCGCCAAAGCACCCACCTGGTAGAGGACGTCGTTCTCGACCTCGTCGGGTTCGGCCGTCATTTCTCTGCGGCCGAAGCCTCGCAGGTCCCAGTAGCCCGGGTGCGCTCCGATGGCGGTGCCTGAGCGGACGGCCAGTGACACGGCGCGGTCCATCACTCGAGGGTCTCCGGCGTGAAATCCACAAGCGACGTTGACCGACGTCGCTGTGGAGAAGAGGGAGTCCTCGTCACCCAACGACCAGCGACCAAAACCCTCGCCGACGTCGGCGTTCAGGTCGATGGAGGCCACCATGTTTGCGCGAGCCTACACCTGGCCTCCACCCCGGTAAAGGAGGCCGGAATAGCCCTGGCGCCTGAGGCGTATCGTCGCCAGGAGGTGTTCAGTGCGATCAGCAGCAGCGCTCTTGGCGATCGGTCTCGGTCTTCCGGCAACGTGTGGCGCCTCGGTGGCGGTGGCGTCCGTGCAATCGCGCCCCCGAGTCGAGGTGGCTTTTGTCCTCGACACCACGGGGAGCATGGGAGGGCTGATCGACGGCGCCAAGCGGCGGATCTGGTCGATCGCCCCCCGGATCGGGGAATGGCGACCCCGTCCCGACGTTCGGATCGCCCTCGTGGCGTACCGTGACAAGGGGGATGAATACGTCACGCGGGTCTTCGACCTCACGGGAGACATGGACGAGGTCTACCGGAATCTCATGTCTCTCCAGGCCGGCGGTGGAGGGGACACGCCCGAGCACGTTTCGGCCGCCATTCACGACGCCGTTCACAAAGTCTCGTGGTCGGAAGGGCCGGCGCTCAGGGTCCTCTTCCTGGTGGGGGACGCGCCGCCTCACGTCGACTACCAGGACGGCTTCGACTATCGCCGCCACGTTCGCGAAGCTCGCCAGCGCGGCATCGGCGTCGAGACGATCGAGTGCGGAGCGGACCCGGAGACCGCCCGCGTCTGGCAGGAGATGGCGGCTCTCGGAGAAGGGCACTTCGCCCGCATCGATTCGAACGGCGGGATGCCTGTCCGGGTCACGCCGGTGGACGAAGAGCTGGCCCGCCTCGGAACGGAGCTCGGCACGACCGTGGTCGCCGCGGGGAACACTGCCGACCGGACCCGCACCGCGGGGCGTCTGGCAGCCCGCGCGGCGATGCCGGCGGCGATGGCTGTCGAAGCCGCCGGCTACTTCGCGTCGGCGGATCATCTAGCCGAGAAGGACCTGGTGGACCTTCCGGCTCCGGAGCAGAAGAAGGAGATCGAGGCGCTGCGTCGCTTGCCTGCGGAGGCTCCGACCACGCTCGCCGGCAAGGGAGACGCCGAGGCCCTGGCCTACTTGCAGAAGCAGAAGGAGCGCCGCCAGCAGATCCAGACGCGGATCACCGCGCTCCAGGCGCAGCGAGACGGGTACCTGAGCCGCGGCACGGACGTGAAGGACGGCTTCGACGAGCAGGTCCTGACGGCCCTCCGCTCACGGGCCAAGGCCGCCGGAATCGCCTACTGAGGTGGCGTCAGTTGGAGAGGAAGCGAATGCAGCGCGCCAGGGTCTTCTTCAGCTCACGGCGGTCGATCACCAGGTCCAGCATCCCGTGCTCCAGCAGGAACTCGGCGCGCTGGAATCCCTCGGGGAGCTTCTGGCGAATGGTTTGCTCGATGACTCGCGGCCCCGCGAAGCCGATGAGGGCGCCCGGCTCAGCGACGTTCAGGTCTCCGAGCATCGCGTAGGACGCCGTGACTCCGCCGGTGGTCGGATCGGTGAGCAGGCTGACGAACGGCAACCCCGATTCATCGAGACGAGCGAGCGCCGCGGAGATCTTGGCCATCTGCATGAGGGAGAGGGTTCCTTCCATCATCCGTGCTCCACCGGAGCACGAGACCACCACGAGGGGGAGCCGTTCCTTTTGGGCTCGCTCGATGGCCCTGGTCACTTTCTCTCCGACGACCACCCCCATCGATCCGCCGATGAACCCGTATTCCATCGCCGCCACGACGACCCGGAGGCCCTCCATCGTGCCGACCGCCGAGACGAGAGCATCCCAGGACGTGGTCTTCGCCCTTCCTTCCTTGAGCCGCGAGGCGTAGGGCTTCGTGTCGCGGAAGGCGAGAGGATCGGCGCTCACGAGCCCCTGGTCGAACTCCTCCCAGGGGGCGTCGAAGAGGACCTCGAGACGCTCGCGGGCCGAGATGCGGAAGTGGAAGGAGCACTTCGGGCAGACGCTCAGATTCTGCACGACCTCCTTGCGGTAGAGGATCTCCTTGCAGGCCCCGCACTTGATCCAGAGCCCTTCGGGCACACGGCTCTCCTGTTCCGACGGCAGGAGTGGAGAGTGATCTTTTCGAAACCAGGCCATTGGGGGGGAGGGAGCTAGTCGCCCGCGGCCTCGTCCTCCTTCTCCAGGTCGTTCTCGATCCCCAGGATCTTGCACGCCCCGTCGTAGATCTGCTTCGCGGCGTTCTTGGCGTTCTGCAACTCCGCCAACCGCTCCTTGACCTTGGCCAGCTCTTCCTCGATCTGGCCGTTCAGGTCGCCAATCTGCTTGCGCGTGATCTCCAGCGTCTGCTGGTAGAACTGCGCCTGGTCCTTCGAGAGCGCCATCGTGCGGTCCTCCTCCGTATCTCTTCGCTACTTGATGCCGAAACGCTTCAGGAGCTTGCTGATGCCGCCCTGGTCCTTCTTCGCTTCCGCCGGCTCCTCGACAGGACCGGACTCGGCTTCGCTCCCGTCGAGGTCGATCTCGATCCCATCGTCCGCCGGCTCCCCCTCAAAGGGTCCCACCGCCGCGGGCAGAGACCCCGCAAAGAGCGCCTCCATGAAGCGGGCGAGCTCGCTGGCCGCCGGCGGCTGCCGTTCATGAAGGACGCGCTCCAGGTCGCGATACATCTCCGACGCGTCCTGGTAGCGCTGCTCGGGGTTCTTTTCGAGGGCCTTCATCACCACGCGCTCGAGCGTCTCCGGGACCCGCGGATTGCGCGCGCGGGGGGGCTCTATTCGGCACTCCCGAACCATCTCGAGGATTCCCTTCTCCGACGCGCCGAGGAACGGCTTGGAGTCGGTGATCATCTCGTAGAAGACGACACCCAGCGAGAACACGTCGGAGCGGCGGTCCATCGGTGCCCCGGACGCCTGCTCAGGGCTCATGTAGAGAAGCTTCCCTCGAAGCGCGCCGCGATCGGTCGTCGAGGCCTTGGACGTGGCCTTCGCGATGCCGAAGTCGGTAAGTTTCACCTCCCCCTCGAAGGAGATGAGGATGTTCTGGGGGCTGATGTCGCGATGGACGATCTTGAGGGGGCGGCCGGCCTCGTCCTTGTTGCGATGGGCGTACTCGAGGGCCGAGCATACCCGGCTGATGACGAGGACGGAAAGGTCCAAGGGGATGCGGGAGCCCTTTTCCTTTGCCCGCTTCAGGATTGTCCGCAGGTCCTTCCCTTGAACGTATTCCATGGCGATGAAGTAGGTCTTCTCGATCCGCCCCAAGTCGAAGATCTGGACGATGTTTGGGTGGGCCAGCCCCGCGACCATCTTGGCTTCGTCGATGAACATCTCGACGAATTCCTTGTTGTCGGAGAGGTGGGGGAGGATGCGCTTCACCGCCAGAACCTTCTCGAAGCCCTCGACCCCCGTGCGCTTCGCGCGGAAGACCTCGGCCATTCCCCCCGCGGCGACCCGTTCCAGCAGGCGGTAGGGGCCGAAGGCATCCGGGCCTGCGTTCTCGGGGGACGTCCCGTCGTCGGGCGCCGGTGGCACGGCGATCCCCGGGCGCGTGAGGGGGAGCGACAACGCCTCATCCGCGAGGGCAGCGAGGTCGATGACGGCTCGGGTCTCGGGCGCGGCTTCGATGCTCGGCAGAGCGGCCTGGAACTTGACCTCGAGCCGGCCGGCGGGAGGAGGCGGCGCGTCGCTCGGCGCTGCTGCCTCGATGAAGGTCGAGAGCATTCGGTCCAGATCTCCCCCGGCCGTTACAACCGGCTCTTCAGCGGAGGTAACAACGGGTTTCGGTTGCGGCTCGACCTGCGGCGCCTGAGCGCGGATCGCTTCAGATGTGTGTTCCGATAGCGCGTCGAGCAAGCCTGCAAATTCCTCAGCCGGTTGCGGTTCCGGAACGGCAGCGGTTGGCGCCGGCTGTGGAGCTGGCGCGGGCGCCGCCTCCTCCTCCGACAGCTGGTCGAGAATCCGACCCACTTCCTGGGCGTCTTCGTCCTCGACCATGGCGCTTTGGGCATTCGCCGGGGGCGGAGGTTCCTCGGGCGCCGGCTCGGGCGCCACGACCGGCGGCACCTCGGTCAGGGGCGAAACCTCCGGTTCTTCCATCGCCGAGAACACGTCCAGGAGCGCGTCGACCTCGGCTCCGCCTGCGGCGATCGGGGATGCCGCCGGCTTGTGGATGGGTGCTGACGGGGGGAGCGCGGGCGCCTTGCGAACGGCGGCGCCGCCGTCGAAAGCGTCGACGAGGCCGGCCATTTCTTCGGCAGGGACCGCCACCGCCTTTGGCGCCACCTCCTGCGGGCGGTGCTTTTCGGCGATCTGGACCTTGACAGGTCCCCCGCGCGTCGGAGGCCGGGGGTTCGCGGTCGTCAGTGGGGCGTCGACGAGATCGCCGAAGAGATCCTCGGCCGTGAACAGACCCTCGGCGGATCCCTCGGCCGAGTCCTCCGGCTGTGTGGCCGATCCCGGCATGTCCTTACGGATCAAGATCCTTCGAGGATAGCTAGCCGCCCCGCCCAAGTCAACGCTCTGACCGCTTCAGGGGGAAGCACGCCTCCAATAGACGTAGGCGGGGATTCCGAGCAGGGTCAGCACGATCCCACGCCCCGAGTAGACCGGGTTAGCCACCGGGATGCAGATCAGGAAGAAGCTCGACACCAGGATATAGAGAACGGGATGGGTGGGGTAGCCCCAGACGCGGTACGGGCGCGGAAAGAGTCCCACCACCGTCAACACGGTGAACAGCAAGGAGCAAAAGGCCGTTTGGTCCAGCAGGTTGCCGTAGGTTCCGGTGAGGGTCAGAAGCGCCGCCACCGGGTGCACGCGCCCAACGCTCTCCCGGTTCGCGGCAGCGCCGCAGCCATCTCGCCGTGGGACAGAGCCCCCGCCAGCGTCAAGAAGCCGCCGAGGATCCTGAGGCCCAGGAGAAGTCTTGGCGTCTCGATCATGCCCGCCATGTACGAGGGGGCGAAGAAAATACCGGAACCGATGACGCTGCCGACGATCAGGGCCGTCGCGTCGAGAAGGCCGAGGCCCCGCACCAGGCCGGATTCGGTAGCGTGCGTGCCACCGGCATCTGCCATGGCCTGTCTCCTCGCAAAGCCGCGGCAGGTTGGCACAACGCTGCTATAATCCTTCCGCTCAAAACTCTACCAGGGACCCCAGAAGGCTCAATGGATTTCATCTTCTCCCTCTTCGACAACCCCTTCGTTCTCGCGGGTGTCGGCCTCGTCGTTCTCTACTTCGTGTACACCAAGGTTCTCTCCGGACTCCGCATCGGGTCGGGTGGTGGCGGGGGCTTCGAGGCCATCCTTGGGAAGCTCCTCGGTTCCCGCTACGCCGACGCGAAGATCGAGCGCGCCGTCGCCCGACAGAAGAAGCAGGGGAATTTTCTCGGCGCCGGGAGGCTTTACGAGGATATCGAGAAGCTTCCCCAGGCGGTCGAGGCTTACATCGAGGGGCAGGAATACTACGCGGCCGCCGGCACGCTCGAGCGGATGGGGAAGATGGAGCGCGCGGCGGAGATGTACATGCAGGCGGGAGACTACAAGAAAGCCGCGCAGCTCTTCACCGAAACCGGCAAGCCGGCCAAGGCTGCGGCTCTCTTTCTCGAGAAGGGGAACACCCTCGAGGCGGCGCGCCTCTTTGGCGTCGCGCAGGAGTGGGGGAAGTCGGCCGACCTCTACGCGAAGAGCGGCTACCCACTCCGCGCCGCCGAGGCCTACGAAAAGAAGGGCGATTTCCTGAAGGCCGCCGAGTGCCACGAGAAGCACTTCATGGAGAACGTCTCCTACTCCACGACGTACTCCTCCACTGCCTCCAACGCGGACCAGAAGAGCGCTCTCCTGGCGGGGCGTCTCTTCGAGAAAGCCGGCGACCTGAACCGCGCCTTCCAGATCTACAGCAAAGGGAACTACTTCAAGCAGGCCGCCGGGGCTCTGGTGACCCTCGGACAGCCCGGGAAGGCCGCGGAGCTCTTCATGCGGGCGGAGGACCCCGAGAGTGCGGCGCAGGCCTACGAGCAGGCTGGGGAGGTCGTGAAGGCGGCGACGCTGCGCGGCGAGGTGGCCCTGAAGTCCGACCGTGTAGCCGAGGCCGCGGCGTTTTTTCAGCAGGGACAGGACTACCTGCGGTCCGCCGAACTTTTCGAATCCATCGGCAAGCTCGCCGAAGCCGCCGGCGCGTACGAAGCCGGGGATAGTTTCGTGGCGGCCGGCGGCGTCTACGTCCGGGCCGGACTCAAGGACCGGGCCGCGGCGAGCTACGAGCGGGGTGGGGAGTTCGAAACGGCGGCCAAATTCTACGAGGAGTCGGGCAACGGTGCGAAGGCGATAGAGCTCTACGAGAAGGCGGGACTCACCTTCAAGAGCGGTGAAGCTGCTGCCAAGGCGGGGGAGCGGGACACGGCCATTGCTCTATTACAGAGGGTGGTGCCCCAGGACGAGAACTACCGGCCAGCCGCGGAGCTTCTCGCGCGCCTCTTCATCGAAGGCAAGATGCCCGGCCTCGCTGTCGAGCGTCTGCAAAAGGTCCTGGGCGCGGATCCCGTTGCAGCGGCCAACCTCGATCTCAACTATTGGCTTGGCGCGGCCTACGAAGCCTCGGGGAACGGCCGTGAGGCCCTCGCGGTATACAAGAAAGTCCTGGCCGAGGACCTCCGGTTCCGTGACGTCGAAAAGCGCGTAGCGCGTCTCGAAGCCGCGGGCGCCGCGACGGCGCCGGTCGCGGGTCGCCCCACAGCCCCGGCGCCCGTCGCAACCGCCGCGCCCCGGCCAGCCGGCGCGAAAGCCCCGCGTTTCGCGCGCAAGGAAGAGATCGGCCGCGGGCCGCTGGGAGCCGTCTATCGTGCCGAGGATGCGAACGACGGTCGCAGCGTGGCACTTCGCATCCTGCCGGCGGCGGCGCTGCGCGGAGAGGGGGTGCAGGCGAATCTCGTGACCGACTTAAAGGCAGCCTCGCAACTCTCCCATCCCAACCTCGTCAAGGTGCTGGGCTTCATCGACCTCGGCGGGGAACGGGGCATCGTCACGGAGCTCGTCAGCGGGCGCAATCTGGGCGAGGCGCTCAAGGGAGGGCACAAGATGGCCTTCCAGCAAGTCCATAGCCTCGGGCGGCTCCTGGCCCAAGCCCTTGCCTTCATCCACGGCAAGGGAATCATCCACGGCTCCATCCAGCCTTCGAACGTGATGGTCGCGGCGGGAGTCGTCAAGATCGCCGACATCGGTTTGGGCCGGATCGCTTTCCCTTTCGCCCCAGCCGACAACTATCGGGCCCCCGAGAACCAACTCGACGCGGCGGGCGACTTGTACGCGATGGCGGCGATCCTGTACCACCTGCTCACCGGCGTTCACCCGAAGACACAGCCGCAGGGCCCCGGCCTTCCCCTTCCGAGCAAGTTGGCCGCCGGCGTCCCCGAGGCCTTCGACAAGCTGCTCGTGCGCTGCCTCCACCCGAGGCCAGAGCTTCGTTTCGCCCGAGCTGAGGAAGTCCTGGCCGAGCTCAAGGACATGGTCCGCATTGGCTAGCGGGCGCCCCGCCTGCCCCCTCTGCCGCGAGCGTCGCGGGAAGCGACTCTGCCCGGCCAAAGGGGTGGAGATCTGCGCGCACTGCTGCGGGACGAAGCGTCGCGTCGAGATCGACTGCCCCGGCGACTGCGCGTATCTCACGGGCAGCCACGCGCCGGCCTGGGAGGGGCGCGAGACGGAGCGCCGTCGAGACGCGCGTCGCCTGGCGCCGTTCCTCCAGGATCTGAGCGATATCCAGGCCCGACTCTTCTTCTTGGCCCTCTCGGGAATCGGTGCGCTGCGGGCGCGACGGCGCGACCTCGACGATCGGCTCCTCGGCCAGGCGGTCAGCGCTCTTCGGAAGACAGTGGAGACTCGGGCTCGG
>JBGPYB010000175.1:0-8995 GCA_041493035.1 Vicinamibacteria bacterium
CCCTTCAGGCGAACGACGCCGGACCCAGCTGGCAGGCCGTCCGCGGCGGACGGGTCCGCTCGCACCGCCATGGCCGTCGAACTCGCCACGAGCTCGAGTGTCCCGCTCATGTTCGAAAGCCATGGCGAAAGGCTCGTCGCGAGATCGGCCGCAGCCGGTGGCGCATCGGCCCGAGCCGCCTGAGCGTCACCGTCCCGCTCCTCGAGAACCGATCGGCGCTTGTGACGTTCGAGCCACTGGAGTTCCCGTGCCCGGGTCGCCGTATCCGTGTCAGTGAAGTCCTCGATGGTCTTGAGAGTGATCGAGAAGATGGAATCCTCATCGGCCATCACCGTCACCTGCCGCGCGGCGGCCGGCTTGTGGCCTCGACCCACCGCTCGGACCGTGTAAGCGCCGGGCGGGATGGACGACAGGACGAAACGCCCGGCCGCATCGGAGACCGCGACAAAGCCGCCATCGCGCATCCCTCGGGCGAAGGCCGAGATCAGAGCCCCGCTCACCGGCGTGCCCCGAGAGTCTTCGACCCATCCGAGAAGGTTCCCCTCGGCGGCAGCCGCCACGTGGGGCGTCGCGCTGGCCAGGAGGATCGCGAAGATCTTCGTTCGCAAGTGGAGCAAGGTTTGTCGGGATGTCTGGCGTATGGAAGAACCCGCCATCCTGTGACGCTAGCAGGGGGACGTTGCACTGTCAACCATAACCATCACCAGATCACCAGCGCCCTTCCCGGGCCAGCGCCTGTGTGTTATAACCAGCGACGACGCGCGCCCCAGGGCCTCCCGCCGACCTTATGACGAAAATCTTCGACGTGACCGTCCCCCTGTCCACCGACGTTCCCGTCTTCCCCGGGGACCCCCGATTCCACATGGAGTTCAGCCATCGGATAGCCGACGGCGCGGCCTACAACGTCGCCCGGATCACCATGGGTGCCCATTCGGGAACGCACGTTGACGCGCCCTATCATTTTCTTGCCGACGGCAACACTGTGGATCAACTCCCCCTCGAGATTCTGATGGGCAAGGCTCGGGTGGTGGAGATCACCGCGCGAGAGAAGATCGAGCGCGGAGACTTGGAAGCTTTGGACCTCCGCGACGACCTGCGAGTCCTGATCAAGACACGCATGTCCGGTCAGCTTCGCACACCCGAGTTCCAGGAGGACTTCGTCTACCTCACTCCCGACGCGGCGACCTATCTGGTGCAGGCGGGGATCAAACTCGTCGGGATCGATTACCTTTCCGTGGAGAAGTTTGGAAGCGAGGACTTCGCCGCCCATCACTCTCTTCTCGGGGCCGGAGTGGTCATCGTGGAGGGCCTGGACCTTTCGGCCGTCGAGGCGGGGGAGTACGAGATGACGTGCCTTCCCCTGAGGATCGTGGGTGCCGACGGGTCCCCGGCCCGCGTCGTCCTGAGAACGCGTCGGTGACACGCCATCCGTCTCCCGACGCGATCGAGGAGTCGCCGCTCGTGGGGGCTGCGTGAACGTCCTCCTGCCCCGCGACGTGGTGGCCGTCCTTCTCGCCGGGGGCGCCGGAGAGCGGCTCTACCCTCTGACCCGGGATCGGGCGAAGCCGGCCGCGTCTTTCGGCGGACCGTACCGGATCATCGACTTCACCCTCTCGAACTGCATCAACTCGGGGCTTCGAAAGATCTTCATCGCCACCCAGTACAAGTCCCAGAGTTTGAACCGCCACATCCGCATGGGATGGAGCGCCGTCAACACCGAGCTCGGAGAGTTCATCGAGATCCTCCCACCGCAGAAGCGCGTGGGTGAGAACTGGTACCTGGGCACCGCCGACGCCGTTTACCAGAACCTCTACTCTCTGGAGCGCGAGAAGCCGCGCTGGGTCATCGTCCTGTCGGGTGACCATATCTACAAGATGGACTACGGCAAGATGCTCGACGTCCACATCGCCCGCGGCGCCCAGCTCACGGTAGCGGCCATCGAGATCCCCGTCGCGGAATCGAAACGCTTCGGCGTTCTCGAGGTGGACGAGGCCAGCCGGGTGGTCGGCTTTCAGGAAAAGCCTGAAGTGGCCACACCCACAGCGTGGAACCCCGGCTGCTGCCTCGGCTCGATGGGCGCCTACATCTTCGACACCGACCTCCTGGTGCGCGAGCTGGTTCGGGACGCCGAAGAGCCCACGAGCCACGACTTCGGCAAGGACATCATCCCGAAGCTGGTGGCGGCGGGGGCGCCTGTCTACGCCCACCTCTTCTGGGACGAGAACAAGAAAGAGTCCAAGTACTGGCGGGACGTGGGGACCCTCGATGCATACTACGAAGCGTCCATGGACCTCATCCAGGTCGATCCCGTTTTCAATCTCTACGACCCCGACTGGCCCTTGCGGACCTACCAGCCGCAGCTTCCGCCCGCCAAGTTTGTCTTCGCCCAGGACGGGCGCCGTGGCGCGGCCACGGAATCCATCGTTTCGGCCGGATGCATCGTCTCAGGGAGCCTCGTGCAGCGGTCGATTCTCTGCCCAAACGTCCGGGTCCACTCGTACTGCGACATCCAGGACTCCATCCTGATGCCCAACGCCATCGTGAAGCGCAGCGCTCGTATTCGTCGCGCCATCATCGACCGTGACGTGGAGGTCCCGGCGGGCGCGGTCATCGGCTATGATCCCGCCGAAGATCGACGGCGACACACCGTTTCCGACGGAGGCGTCGTCGTGGTGACGCCGGGAGAAGAGTGTTTCGTGGATCCGACCGTCGCCTTCTGAGGAGTCACATGACGAACATCGACAGCGTCTTCGCCCGCGAGATCCTGGACAGTCGCGGGAACCCCACCGTCGAGGCGGAGGTGGTCCTCGAGGGAGGTGCCATGGGCCGAGCGGCGGTCCCGTCGGGGGCGTCCACCGGCGAGCGCGAAGCCGTCGAGATCCGCGATGGCAACAAGAAGCGCTACCTCGGGCGGGGCGTCCACAAGGCCGTGGCGGCCGTCAACGACATCATCGCCGGCGAGGTCATCGGCGAGGACGCTCTCGACCAGGCCCTCATCGATGCTCTCATGATCGACCTGGACGGCACCGAAGCCAAGAAGAAGCTCGGCGCCAACGCGATCCTGGCTGTCTCGTTGGCCGTCGCCAAGGCTGCCGCGGAAGCCACCGGGCAGCCTCTCTACCGATACGTGGGTGGTGTGAATGCGCGCACCCTTCCCGTCCCCTGTATGAATATCATCAACGGCGGGGCCCACGCCGACAACAAGCTCGACCCCCAGGAGTTCATGGTGGCGCCCCATGGTTTCGACCGTTTCGCCGAGGCGCTCCGGGCGGGGGTCGAGATATTCCACAACCTGAAGGTGCTCCTCAAGAAGAAGGGGCACAGCACCGCCGTCGGTGACGAGGGCGGCTTCGCGCCCAACCTGAAGTCCAGCGAAGAGGCATTGGAGACGATCGTGGAGGCGATTCGCGCGGCGGGCTACAAGCCCGGCGCGCAGGTGTCGATCGCTCTCGACCCGGCGGCCAGCGAGCTTCACGACGGGAAGAAATACGTCTTCAAGAAATCCGGTGGCGCCACGAAGTCCTCACAGCAAATGATCGCCATGTACGAACGGTGGGTGAAGGACTATCCCATCGTGTCCATCGAGGACGGGCTCGGCGAGAAGGATTGGGACGGATGGCGAGAGCTGACGAAGGCCCTCGGTTCGAAGATCCAGCTCGTCGGCGATGACCTCTTCGTCACGAACCCGAAGATCCTCGCCGAGGGGATCGAAAATGGGCTCGGCAACTCGATCCTGATCAAGGTCAACCAGATCGGTACTCTCAGCGAGACCCTCGATTGCATGGCTCTCGCGGGACGGGCCGGCTACACCTGTATGGTCAGCCACAGGAGCGGCGAGACCGAGGACACCACAATCGCCGACCTCGCGGTCGCGACGGGGTGCGGCCAGATCAAGACAGGGTCGGCCTCGCGCACCGATCGCATCGCCAAATACAACCAGCTGCTCCGTATCGAGGAAGAGCTGGGACCGATGGCTCGCTTTGCTGGACGTTCCGCCTTCAACCCGCGAGGGTAGATGATCGCCGACCGGGGGCCCTTCCCTGGCTGACGGATCGTCGGTTCTCACGGCCACGGCCGCGTACCTGGCTTTCGTGGCCCTCGCCGTCGTGGCCCCCGGCCTCGCGATCCAGCGCCTTCTGCGCCTGCGGATCGACGCCGCGCTCGTCCTGCCCCTGGGTATGGCCTTCGCCGCGACCACTTCCTGGCTCTCGCTCTGCGCCGGTCGGCCGTGGCTCTTTCCCCTCGCGGTCGGCGTGGCCGACCTCGGCCTCCTGTGGCCGGTGCTTCCCTGGCGGCGTGCCCCCGGGCCGCGACTCCGCGGCGCCGCATGGCCGTTCCTCGCGATCGTGGCGGTGTTGGCGATCACCCAGTACCCGCTGAACCGACGAACGGCCACGGGCGAATTCCTGCTTGACGATCTCGAGCGCATCGACACCGCTTTCCACGTGGGAGTCACGTGGGAGTTGGCGGCTGGCTATCCGCCGCAGGTCCCGGGTCTGGCAGGAGTCCCGCTCGGCTACCATGTCGGCCCACACCTGATTCGCGCCGCGGCGTACCGTTGGGCAGGGATCCACCCGTACGACGCGCTCTATCGTTTCGACGTGACCCTGTGGGCGCTCGCTCTGGTGCTCGCCCTGCGCGGAGCCACGGCCGCCGTCGGAGGCTCGGACCTCGCCGTGAGGCTCGTGCCCTGGACGCTCCTCGCCACGGACTTTTCCTTCGCGTTTGGTCTCCTCCGCCCCGACGTCCATTGGTGGACGGAGCTCTTCCGCGGAAATCTGCTTCTCTCCCTCATCTTCGCGAATTCGCTGATCCCGGCACTGGCGCTTGCTCTCGGTGTCATCATCGCCCTCTCGCGATCGAGGGACGAGGGCGCCGGCGGATGGACCCTGGTGGCTGCGGCGTTGGCGCTGGCCGTCCCGTTCTTCAAGGTGTTCCTTGCCGCGCAGCTCCTCGCCGGTCTCGGGGCTGCGGTCCTCCTGAGACGGTCCCGCCGCACCTCCTTGGTGGTCCTCGTCCCGGCGCTCCTTGCCACACTGGCTCTGGCACTCGGGCAGGGCGGGAACTCCGTCCAGGTGCTCTTCGATCCCCTGGCCCCCGCAGCCCTCTCCCGAGAGATGCTGCAGCTCTCGCCCCTCTTCGGTTTCGGCTTGGCGGCCTGGGGCGCCGCGTGGCTCGTCGCTTCTCTCGGCCTGCGACTCGTGGGCCTTCCCGCGGCGATTCGGGCCCTCGGAAGCGGCGAGGCCGCGCGAGTCGCGCTGGCCGTCATGGCGCTGTCGGGGTGGCCGCTGGCCCTCCTCGTGCGGGTGACCGCCGACGGCACCTTCAACGAATCTGTCTATTTCACCGTCCAGAGCGGCGCGCTGCTCTGGCTCTTTGCCGCGCTGACGTCGGCGGAGTGTGCGACGTCGTCCTGGCGTCGCGTGGGACTGGTCGCGGCGGCCTTGCTCCTGGCCTTTCCCTCGACAGTGGAACTCGTCTGGCGTAAGGCGACGACGCCTCCCGAGGTGGTTCCGGCGCGGGTCGTGAAAGCCATGGACGTCCTGGAAAAAGCGAGCCGGCTCGGGGATGTCGTGCTCACGCGCCCGTTCTCACGCTACCCGCCGCCGCCCATCGTTCTTGTGGGACGCCGCGTCCCCTACACCCACTACATGCCGTACATGCGGCAGTTCGCCCCGGCGGATGCCCTCAGGGAACGGGAGCAGGCCGTCCGCGACTTCTTCCGCACGTCGGATCCGGGAGCGGCGCGGGCAATCGCCCATCGCCTGGGGGCGCGCTTCGTCTACCTGTTCGGCCCGCAGTCGATCGCACCCGAGGTCGAGGCCGGCCTGCGCACCCTCTACGCGGACGAAGGCACTCGCCTTTACCAAATCCCCGAAGATTGAACCGGAAGGCTACTCTTCGACTTCTTCGACGCTGATCTTCAGCGAGCGGAGGAATTTCTTGTCGAGGGGGGTCATCTTCAGTGCCACGGGCTCGCTCTTCTCGACGCGGAAGTCGAAGGTCGAGACCTCGGCGGTTTCGCGGCTCCCCGTCTTGTTGAAGCCGATGGTGGCTTCCAGAACCAGGGAGACCTCGTACCCCTCGGCTTTGATCCTGTTCAGGCAGTGGGTGATCTGGGGAGAGTCCGCAAGGGTCCGTTGGATGGTGGACCCGAGGTCTTGCACCATGCGCTTGACGTCTTCGCTGCTCGTGGGATCTGTTCGCTCCACCATCGACCCTGGACCGATTATGCGGACCCCTCCGCTCTGCTGTCAAGCCCGGGTCTCGTCATGCTAACGTGGCGCGAAATGGCCCGGGAGATCAAGACCGGCTCCGGCCTGCCACGCGCCACGGTCTACTCCGCAGCCGATCTCCGCGACGGCTCTTCGGCCATTGGCGAGCCGGGTTCTTTCCCGTTCACCCGGGGCCTCCACCCTACGGGCTATCGGGGCCGCCTGTGGACGATGAGGCAGTACGCGGGGTTCGCAACCGCCGCGGAATCGAACCGGCGCTACCGCTACCTTCTGGAACAGGGAACCACTGGGCTCTCTGTGGCCTTCGATCTGCCGACGCAGATCGGCTACGACTCCGACGACCCGCACTCGGCCGGCGAGGTCGGTCGCGTGGGAGTTGCCATCGACAGCCTGGAGGACATGGAGACGCTCCTCGAGGGGATTCCCCTGGACCAGGTCTCCACGTCGATGACGATCAACGCCACGGCGGCGACCCTTCTGGCCCTTTACGTGGCCGTGGCTCGGAGACGCGGCATCCCGGAATCCGCGCTGTCGGGCACTGTGCAGAACGACATCCTGAAGGAGTACGTCGCCCGCGGCACCTACATCTATCCGCCGATTCCCTCGCTGCGGTTGGCCACAGACGTCTTCGCCTACTGCGCCGACCACGTCCCCAAGTGGAACCCGATTTCCATTTCCGGTTACCACATCCGAGAGGCCGGGGCGACAGCGCCACAGGAGCTGGCCTTCACCTTCGCCCACGCTCTCGAGTATGTCCGCGCTGCCGCCGCACAGGGTCTCGACCCTTCGCGCTTCGGCGAGCGTGTGTCCTTCTTTTTCGCTTGTCACTCCGACTTCGTCGAGGAGGTGGCGAAGTTCCGCGCGGCCCGTCGCCTCTGGGCACGCCTCATGAAAGACCGGTTCCACGTCGAGAACCCGAAGGCCCAGCACCTTCGCTTCCACGTCCAGACCGGCGGTGTCACCCTCACCGCGCAGCAGCCGGACAACAACGTGGTCCGCGTCGCCCTCCAGGCGCTCGCTGCCGTGCTCGGCGGCTGCCAGAGCCTCCACACCAACGGGAAAGACGAGGCCCTCGCCCTTCCGACCGAAGCTTCGGCGCGCGTGGCGCTCAGGACCCAGCAGATCATCGCCCACGAAACCGGCGTCGCCGACACGGTCGACCCTCTTGGGGGTTCCTACGCGGTCGAGGCTGCCACCGACGCTCTGGAGGCCGAGACGCTCCGGCTCCTCGATCGCATCGAGGCCCGGGGCGGAGCCATCCGAGCGATCGAGCGCGGTGAGATTCAGCGGGAGATCCAGGAGTCCGCACATCGATTCCAGCGGGGAGTGGAGGCCGAGGAGCGGATCATCGTGGGCGTGAACCGCTTTCAGGACGCGGGGGAGTCTCCGAGCATCGAGACGCTCCGGATCGATCCGAGCGTCGAACGAGACCAAGTGGAGCGCCTTCGCGCGCTGCGAAGCCGTCGCGCTGAGGGGCCCTGGAGGACAGGTCTCGACGTCGTCGAAGAGCGTGCCCGGTCGGGGGCCAACCTCGTTCCGGCGATCATCGACGCCGTCGCCGCATGGGCCACCGTGGGGGAAGTGGCGGGCCGTCTCCGCAAGGTCTTCGGCGAGCACAAGGAAACGTTGGTGCTCTGACGCCGTTTGCGACGACCGGGAGCGGGCGGACCCGCTCCCGGCAATGAGGCAAGGTTACTTCGCCGCCTTCAGGTCGAGGGACCAGCTCTCGTCTCCCCAGGACAACTTGAGACTGGCGCCCGCTCCGGCGGGGCTGAGATCGATGGTGAAGACGTCCACGGGAGCCTTGACCATTTCCTTCTTCAAGGGGACCCGCAGCACCTCCTTGTCGCCGATCTTGGCCTGGTAGTCGCCGATGTACGGCCACGGCGCGTTCTTCATGTTGTCGGGCGCGGCGGCGAACAGCTTCACGAGGGGCTGGCCCAGGTCGGTGTTGAGGATCAAGTTGCGGGAGCCATCGACGGGGAGGTGGACGTAGACCGAATACTTGCCGGCCTTCAGCGCCTTGCCTCCGATGGAAAGGTTGGTGTCGGTGGTCAGGGTGGTCACCTGGTCGTCGCCACTCCGCCAGACGCGGTCCTCGGACAGCTTTCCAATCAGCTCGCCGAGGGCCCGGCCCTTGAGGGCGGGCCGTCCGTAGTCGATGGTGACTTTTTTGCCCTTCAGCGTTGCCGTTGCCGTGCCGCGGACCGAGGCGGCGAACGTGAGGGATGCGGATGCGGCGAGGACGGCCGCTACGTGGATGAGACGAACTCGCATGCTTGGTGCTCCTTCACAAGATTTGACGACTCGTTGCTTTCGAACGTCGGGCGTATGCAGTGCTTCCTGACGAAAGCTACGCCGGGAAGTTCCCTACGTCCACCCTTTTCACTCGGTGGAGTCGAGGGCCTTCTTGAGCAGGCTGTTGACGAGCTGGGGATTGGCCTTCCCCCCGGTCTCCTTCATGACCTGGCCCACGAACCAGCCGAAGGTGCCCGTCTTCCCCTTGCGGTAGGTGGCCACCTGGTCCGGGCTCCGCGCGATCACGGCGTTGATCGCGGCGAGGATCGGCGCCTCGTCGGAGACCTGGGTCAGACCCTCGCGCTCCACGATCGCCTTCGGGTTGTCACCGGTCGACCACATCTTCTCGAAGACGTCCTTCGCGATCTTGCCGCTGATCGTCCCGTCGTCGATGAGCTTGATGAGACCCGCAAGGTTGCGGGCCGGCACCGGCGATTCGCGGATGGCGCGCTCGTCGTCCG
>JBGPYB010000241.1:0-5547 GCA_041493035.1 Vicinamibacteria bacterium
ACAACCGTCCCCCGATGAAGCGGTCCATCGCGGCCGCGGTGTCGTAGAACTGCTGGTCGCGGGCGAAGCGGTAGCGCGACTCCATCTCGGCGATGAGCCAGCCGTCGTAGCCCACCTTGATGAACGCCCCGCGGATGGCCTTCCAGTTGTTGTCGCCGAGGAAGAGGTTCGTGTAGACGCTCTCGTCCCCGCACCGGCCCCGGTGGCGCAGAACGTCCTTGACGTGGACGCGAGTGATGCGCGAGCCGTGGATCTCGATCCACTGCTCCGGGAAGCCGGTGTCGTGGATGTTGCCGACGTCGAGGTGCAGCCCCACCCAAGGGCTTCCCACATCGTCGAGGAAGAGCTTGAACTCCCGCGGGCTCATGAGAAAGCGCTGCTCGGAGCAGCAGTTCTCGCAGCCGATCTTCACCTTTGCCGCCGCCGCCGTCTCGGCGAGCTTGCGGAGCGCCTCGACCGTCCGCGGATAGACCTCCTGGTAGGGAGTCTCCTCCGTCACGATCCCCGCGACGACGAGGATGGCGTCGGTGCCCAGGATCTGCGCCGTCTCGATCTGCCGGCCTATGTGCCGGAAGGCCTGGTCACGAACCCGGGGGTCGCGCGACGAGACGGGATGGTCCCAGTCGAGGGAGTTGGCGACGTTGGAGACGACGAGACCTGCGACCTCCACCTTGCGGCGGAGCGCGCGCACGTCCGCATCGGAGGTCTCGACCTGGAACCAGGGCTGTGCGCCCAGCCACAGCTCGATCCCGTCGTAGCCTGCCTTCTTGACGTGGGCGAGGCCCTCCTCGAAGGTCCACTCCTTCGGGAACATGTTGTCGCCGATCGACTTCTTCATGCGAGCGCCTTGAGGCTCGCGTCGATCAGGCTCTGCGTGCCGGCGTACGGTTCGGTCGCCCCTTCCCATTCCATCGAGAAGTAACCGCGATACCCGGCGGCCTTCGCGATGGCGAACGTCTTGGCGACATCGACCCGGAAGATCTTCTTCCCGTCGACCTCGGAGTCTTTCACATGGCTGATGCCGTGGGCGTGGGCGAACATCGCCTCCATTGCCTTGTAGTTGTAGTCCTCGCCCTTGCCGAGGAGCATGGAGTTGCAGAAGTCCGGAAGACCGCGGAGCCAGGGATGTGCCGCTCGGGTGATGACCTCCACGATAAAGAAGGCTTCCTCCGTCTCGGGGTCGTCGTTCTCGAGGTGGATGACTACGCCTTTCGTCGCCCCGTAGTCCGCGACCGCCCGAAGGCTCTCGGCGGCGAGGGCTGCGTCGGGTTTCGTCCCCTTCCTTCCCTCGATGTGGGCGCGGACGCTCGGCGACCCGAGTGCCACAGCCACGTCCACCCAGTGCTTCGCGTTGGAGACGGCCAGCGTGCGCCGCGCGGGCTCAGGATCGTAGAAGCTGCCGTGCACCTCGACCGGGATATTGACCACGTGCATCTTGAGCTTCTCGATGGTCGCGCGGAGCGCGTCGAGATAGGCCGCATCGGTGGTGGGGAAGTGGCTGTCATGTGGCTCGATGCCGCCGAGGCCATAGCGGTCGGCCACCATCTTGGGGAAATCAAGGAGCGGAAGAGTCCCCTTCTTCGGATCCACGAATTGGCGGAAGGGGTAGCTGGCCACCGCCAGCCTCGCACGAGGGTCGGTGGGGAAGCGGGTGTCGGGCGTGTCGGCAGCATCGAGGCGGCGAACTGCCACCGCGGCGCCGAGGCCGAGAAGCGAGGTCTGCACGAAATAGCGTCGGTTCATGGGTGTTCTCCGTTACGCGCATTATCGCTCCTGATCTAGACTCACATAGGGAATGATCTCTATCTCGCTCCGTCGCCTCGGTCGGCCCTCGGTGCTCGCTGCGGGGGTGTTCGTCTGCCTCTCGTCGGGAGCGACCGCCGGGGCCGCGGAGATCACGGGCTCGGTCGGCGGTTTCGTGAAGGACCCGAGCGGCGTTGCCCTCGCCGCTGCCACCGTGACGGTTCGCGGCGGCAGCCTCCCCGCCGAAGGACGCGTCGTGACGGTCCTCTCGTCGGGAGCCTATCGGATCTCCCTGCTCCAGCCCGGGACGTACGACGTGGAGGTTCGTCTCCAGGGTTTCGGCGCTCAGGTGAGGAAGGCGGTCGAGGTGCTCCTCGACTCGGAGACCCGACTCGACTTCGTCCTGAAGCCGGCCAACATCGAAGAGGTTGTGGAGGTCATCGGCGAGGCTCCCCTGGTCGACATCCGGAAGTCGGAGGTGTCGAGCCTCATCAACGAGCGGGCCATCGACTCGCTCCCGCTGAACGGCCGCGAGTTCGTGGATCTGGTAAGGCTGGTGCCTGGCGCCACGCCCGTGACCGGGGGCGCTCCCGGTGGCGACCTGAGCGACATCTCGATCTTCGGCGAGCGGGCGGCCGCGCTCTCGTTCCTCGTGGACGGAGTCGACAATAACAATCCCCTGAGCGGCGGCCCATTCGTCCGCTACACCCAGGACTCCATCAAGGAGTTCGAGGTGATCACCACGGGCTATGAAGCGCAGTACGGTCGTGCGCAGGGCGGGGTGACGAACGTCGTGACGCGCTCCGGGGCCAACGACTTCCAGGCGTCGGCTTTCGCCTTCGGCCGCAACGACGCGCTGGACGCGTCAAACGTTCCGAACCAGGACGCCCCCAAGCTCGAGCGTTACCAGTGGGGCGGGAGCCTCGGCGGCCCGATCAAGCGCGACAAGGCCTTCTTCTTCGGCACCTTCGAGGTGCTGAACGAGACGCGCGGCGTCAACATCGATCGCTCCAAGATCCCCGCCTTTGTCGCCAACGGCCTGGCGACTCCCGGCGGCAAGGAAGACTTCGGCATCGCCCCCCACACCCATCGCCTGAACGGGATGGTGAAGTTCGACGTCAACCTGGGCCCCAAGCAGCGCCTCCTCATCCAGGGGAACCGCAGCGACGAGGACGACTCCGGCGAGATCAGCTCCCCCGTCCTCGGGACCACCGCGCTCCCCAGCGCCGCCTCCGCCAGCACCGAGACCGCCAACTCGGGGACCGTCCGCCACACCGCGTTCCTCAACTCGTCGACGTTCCTCGAGAGCGCGCTCTCGTATCAGAAGGGGCGGATCGGCAGCAACCTGGATCGCGAGGGACGCTTCGAGCCTATCCTGATCCTGCTAACGAGCGCCTTCGGCGGCTTCCAGCAAACGGGCGCCCCTTTTGGCGGCAAGCAGGATCGCACGAGCAAGCGGTTCCAGCTCGGCCAGAACCTGACCTGGAACAAGCCCGCGTGGGGCGGGGACCACGAGTTCAAGGTGGGCTGGGATTTTGCCGACACGGGCGTCAAGGGGTTCAGCAACGTCGTCAACGACGTCGAGTACTCCGCCGCCTTCCTCGCCCCGAACGCCGACGCCATCAACGCCGATCTCTTCTCCCGTCTGGGCTTCAACCAATCCGCGGCACGCTTCTTCCTGACCTTGCCAGAGGTTGGCAAGACGCTGAACCTCGACATCGCCGACCGGACCTACGGCGGGTACGTCCAGGACACGTGGAAGGCGGAAGGCGGCGTGACCTTCAACCTCGGCGTCCGGTACGACAAGTCCAGCCTCTTCGGAGGCGACAGCAACAACATTTCTCCGCGGCTCGGCGCAACGTGGGACGTCGGGCAGAAGGGGAAGACGCTCCTGCGGGCCAACTGGGGCCGCTTCTACGACAGGAACCTGCTCCTCGCCGCTGCGACCGTTCCGGAGAAGGGCGGCATCTTCACCCGATCGGCCTTCGACGTGGCGCTCCCGCGTCTAGGGTCCGACTACACCGACTCGCTGATCGACCTCGTCATCACCTCGGGCTTCCCGACGGGGGACGGTGGCCGGAGCCCGGCCGAGAACCCCGCGTACCTGGGCTTCGCCAACGACCTGCGGCAGAACCCGCTGGCCCTCTACAACCTCCTCGGCATTCCGGTCTCGAACCCTTCGGTGCCGCCGGTGGTGACCGCCGACAACATCCAGCAGCTCTCCGGCCTCACGCCGCAACAGGCCCTCGCTTTGCTCGAGAAGACCTATCCCGGCACCGACTGGGAGTTCTTCGACGTCCCGGGTGGATCGACGGTCGGAAACAGGGTTCTGTCATTCTTCCCCCGCGGTCCATTGAACGTCACGCGGGAGGTCTCGCGCTACTCCGGGGACAACACGCCGTCCACCGACGCCTTCAACCTCGGCATAGAGCAGCAGCTCTTCACCGACGTGGGCGTCTCGCTGACCTACGTTCACCGCCGTAGTAAGGACCTCCTGACGCGACGCATCGTCAATCTGTTCCCGGCGAAGCAGGGGGATCCGAACTTCAGCAAGACCACCGACGGTGGTCCGCGTATCAACGAGGTGACCTACGAGGGGCGCATCGAGTACGATGGGCTTGCCGTGGCGCTCCGCAAGCGCTACAGCCACAAGTACGCTTTCCTGATCTCCTACACGTACTCGAGCAACAAGGACAACCTCCTCACGGGGGACGTGGGCTCCACCTTCAGCGACAACAACAGCCCCGAGAAGGACTTCGGTCCCTCGAACCAGTCTGTGCCCCACACGATCGTGGGCAGCGGTCTCGTGGGCCTGCCGTGGAACTTCAAGTTCGCCAGCATCTACACCTGGCGGAGTGGCCTGGCCTTCAGCCCGCGCGGCCTCCAGGACCTGGACGGAGACGGGCTCGTGGACCAGCGCGACACGACCGTCCCGCGCAACGGCTTCCGCACGAAGGCCTACAGCACCTTCGACGCCCGGCTCGAGAAGGTCTTCAAGATTGGCGGGCGCAATTCCTTTGCCGCCCTCGTCGAGGGATTCAACCTCTTTGGCCGCGACAACGTGAAGAACATCACCAACGTCGTGGGAGACAAGTTCGGGACGCCGACGGAATACTTCTCCGGTCGGGAGATTCAGTTCGGCGTGCGGTACAACTTCGGGGGCTGAGGATCAAGTCGCCTTGTCCGGGTGATAAACTCCGGGTTTGTCGCCGCAGCCAAGGAGGATTTCATGAAGCGCAAGGCATCGGCCGTCTGGCAGGGTGGACTGAAGGACGGGAAGGGCTCGATCTCCAGCGAGAGCGGCGTGCTCTCGAGCACTCAGTATTCCTTCAGCACGAGGTTCGAGGACGGGATCGGGACCAACCCCGAGGAGCTGATCGCCGCCGCTCACGCCGGATGCTTCAGCATGGCGCTCTCGGGTCAGATGGGCGCTGCCAACCTGACCGTCGGAGAGATCAAGACCACCGCGACAGTGTCGATGGAGAAGCTCGAAGCCGGCTGGACGATCACCGCGGTCCACCTGGACGTGGCGGTGAAGAGCCCGGGAGCCGACAAAGGAGCGTTCGAGACTGCCGCCAACAACGCCAAGACCGGATGCCCGATCTCGCGCGTCCTGAACGCGACGATCACGATGGACGCTCGCCTCGAGGGCTGAGGCGAAGGCTCCGAAGCGTCGTCGGAGCGGCCGGCGCCGGAAGGCAGTCGCGTTCGTGTACATCCTGCGCTGCCGCGACGGGTCTTTCTATACGGGCGCCACGAAGGACCTGGACGCTCGGCTCCGTCTGCATCAGGCGGGCCGAGCGT
>JBGPYB010000015.1:0-45124 GCA_041493035.1 Vicinamibacteria bacterium
GGTCGCGACGAACGATGCGTGCACCTCGTGGATCACGGCTTCCGGGAAATATCCCCGCGCGACGCCGGCCTGGTTGGTCACCACCACGGCCAGAAACCCGCTGCGGTTGGCCAGCCGAACAGCGTCGACGGACCACGGGTAGGGCCGGAAGCGGGACGCATGGTTCACGTAGCCCACTTCGTGGGAGAGCGTGCCGTCCCGGTCCATGAAAATGGCAGGCTTCACGCCAGGACCTCCTCGACGGCTCGCATCACGCGATCGGCCGACACGAGGGTCATGCAGCGGTGGTCGATGGGGCATTCGCGGAGCTTGCACGGCGCGCACTCGACGTCTTCACGAACGATTCGGTGGGGAGAGCCGACGGGCGCGGTCTCCCGCCAATCGGTGGACCCGAAGATCGCAACGACGGGGACGCCTTGCGCCGACGCGAGGTGCATGGGACCGGAGTCGTTCGTCACGAGCAGCCGCAGCTGCGACAACACGCCGATCAGCTCGGGAAGCGTCGTCTCTCCGCAGAGGACGCGGGCCGGAGCGCCGAGGCTCGATGCAATCGTCTCGCCGAGCGGACGCTCGGCCTCGCTCCCCACGACCGCGATCTTGGCGCCGAAGCGCTTCCGGGCCAACTCCGCGACGGCGGCGAAACGCTCTGGGATCCACTGCTTTGCGGAGCCAAAGGCGGAGCCCGCGCCAATACCGATCCACGGCCCTTCGGAGCCCAGCAGCTCGGCGCCGCGCGCTGACCACGCCGCAGGTGGGTCGAGGGACACGTCGGGCGTCGCCGAAACCTCGAGTCCCAAGCCTGAAAGCATCGCCCGATAGTAGTACACCTCGCTCGAGGCGCGGAGCGCCGCGCGCGGCACGCGTGCCTTGCGCGTGAGGAGCGGACCGCGACCATCGGTCGCGTATCCCCAGCGCTCGGGGATGCGAGCCGCGAAGACCTGAAGGGCGCTCCCAAAAGAGTTGGGAAGAAGCACCGCCACGTCAAAGGCGCCACGGAGGGCGTCCACGTCGGCGCGGAAGCCGCCGGTGCGGCGCACGGCGTCCACCTCGCGCACCGCACCGTACAGATCCGTGACCCACGGCCGGGCGAGAACCTCGATTCTCGAAGACGGGAAGTTCCGGCGCAGATCGCGAACGGCGCCCAGGGACATCACGGCATCCCCGATCCAATTGGGCGCGCGGATGAGTATCCGTGAGGCCCTCATCCCTGGCGCTCGCCACCGGCGGATGCCGGATCGGCGAGCTCCCATCCCTGCGGCGCCGGTTGCGTCTTCCAGCGTCGGTGCATCCAGAGCCACTGCTCGGGAGTCTCTCGTACCCACGCCTCCGTCCGGCGCGCCAACTCCTGAGTGAGGGCTGCAAGGTCCGCGTCGCGATCGCCGCGGGTCGCCCAGCCGAGGGGCGGTTCGTAGATGAGCGCGTATCGCCCATCGCGCCGAAGCTCGGTGTGGCTGGGCACGAGCGCGCACCCCGTCTTGAGGGCCAACGCCGCCGCCACCGTGGTCGTGGCCGCGGGGCGGCCAAAGAAATCGACGAAGATCCCATCCTTGGCCTGGACATTCTGGTCGAGGAGGAGGGCGACGCCGCGCCCCGCCCGTATCGCGCCGATCACCTGGCCGAGGGCCCTCTTCTTGTAGACGACGCCATTCCCCCCCATGGCGCGAAAGGCACACAGGCGGGCGTCCAGGGCGGGGTTGTCGAGAGGACGGGCTACCACGTCGATGGGGCCGAAGAGGAAGCCGTGGGCGATGCCGTGGACCTCCCAATTGCCGATGTGGGCGCCGCACAGGATCGCGCCGCGGCCGGCGGCCATGGCCGCCTCGACGTGCTCGCGCCCACGGACATCGACGAGAGCGAGCAGCTCCTCACGCGATCTCCATTGCAGCCACAGGATGTCGAGGAGGACGCGACCGAAGTGGGCGTAGACGGCTCGTGCGGTGGCCTCGAGGCGCCCACGGTCCCAGTCAGGGAAGGCGTGGCGGAGGTTGTCCACGGCGATGGCCACGTGGCGGCGGTCGGTGGCGGCGAGGACGCGGCCCAGGAGGCCCCCGAGTCCGAGGGCCGCGCGGCGCGGCAAGAAGCGAACGACTCCGCCGACGAGGGCCGCGGCCCACGCTTCGAGACGCTTCACGCCGCCCGCCGCGCCACGGCGAGGAGTCGCTCCCGGAAGCGATCCTCATCGGCAATCTCCACCCTCAGGCGCAACACGAGGGTGGGGAGATCCGATGGTGTCGGGGGCAAGCGGACCAGGTCCTTTGCGGTCGTCACGACGGCGTCGGCCCGGGTGGCCCGCGCCTCGACGAAAACGCGTTCTATGTCCTCCGCGTCAAAGGGATGATGGTCGGGGAAGGTCTTGGCCCCTGCGATGCCGCCGGACCGGGCGCGAACGTCAGCTGCGAAGCGTTCCGGCCGCGCGATGCCCGAGAGAAGGAAGGGCCGCGTGGGCGCGGGCCGGGGGGATCCCGCGAGGTCGAAGAACCCCTCCACTCGGCGGGTCGCCCGGAAGGTCACAGACGTGAGGAAGCCCGCGGGCGCTTCACCCTCCGTCACCAGAACGATGTGGGCGCGAGCCAGGGCCGCCGGCCGTTCCCTCAGCCGGCCCGCCGGAAGACAGGCGTCTCCAAGATCTCCCTCGCTGACGCAGACGATGTCCAGGTCGCGCGCGAGACGGAGGTGCTGAAAGCCGTCGTCGAGCACGTGAACGCGAGCGCCGAAAAGCACCTCTACCGCACGTCCCACGACGTCCCGCCGCGGGCCGACGGCGACGACGACGCCGGGAAGGGCCCGCGCCAGCATCACGGGCTCGTCCCCCGCGACTGAGGCCTCGGCCTGAACCGACGAGCCGTCGGCCACCACGAGGGCGTCTCCACGAAAGCTCCCGCCGTAGCCGCGACTCAGGATCGCGACCGGCAGCCCCTCGTCCCTGAGCATCTCGGCAATCCGCGCGACGACCGGCGTCTTGCCGGAGCCCCCCACGCTCAGATTACCGACGCTGATGACCGGACCGGCGAGATGCGCCCGTGACAGAAGACCGTGACCGTAGAGCGCAACGCGCAGCGCCGCAACGCGACCGTAAATTGCCCCGAGGGGCGAGAGCCCGTTCACGCGACGAGACCGGCCAGGGCGTCGACGGTTCGCTCGACGGAGCCGCGGTTGCGCTCCACGAGGGCGAGAGCCCGTGCGCCGAGCGCCGCACGTCGAGCGTCGTCTGCCAGAAGCTCCAGGACGGCTTCCGCCAGCTCGTCGCCCGAGCCAACCTGCACCAGGGCGTTCTCGCCGCGGAACGCTTCGGCGATCTCGCGGAAGTTCTCCATGTGAGGACCGACGACGACGGCCTTCCCGGCCACGGCGGGTTCGAGAATATTGTGGCCGCCGGTGGGAACGAGGCTGCCGCCGACGAACACGACGGTGGCGAACGAATAGACCTGGGCCAGCTCGCCGAGGGTGTCCAGGAGGACCACCGACCCGTTCCGCCAGTCACCCGGAGCCAGTTGTGTCCGCGTGAGGCAGCGGAATCCCGCGGCCTCGATCAGAGCCGGAACGGCCGTGAAGCGCTCGGGATGCCGCGGAGCAACGATGAGGTCGGCCTCGGGAACTTTCTCGCGAATCTTCCGGAACGCGCGGAGGACGATCTCCTCTTCCCCGGGCATCGTGCTGCCGGCCACCCAGATCGGGCGGGCACGAGAGCCACCCAGAAGGCGCGCCAGCTCGTCGGAGGTCCGCGCCGCGCCCGCCGCATCGAACTTCAGGTTGCCCATGACACGAACGCGTTCGGTTGGAGCCCCGAGGGACCGGATCCGATGGGCGTGAGCCTCCCCTTGCATCAAGAACAGGTCGATGTCGGCCAGAACGCGCCTCAGAAACCACCGGGCCCTGTGATATCCGCGGAAGGAGTCCTCGGAGACCCGACCGTTGACGACGGCGACTCGGGCACCGCGACGGTGCGCCTCGTGGATCAGGTTCGGCCACAGCTCGGTCTCGGCGAGCACCAGGAGCGTCGGCCGCACGACGTCCAGGGCGCGCGACACCGGCCCCGCCAGGTCGAAGGGAGCGAAGAAGACCCCGTCGGCGGCCGGGAGGCTCTTCCTCGCGACCTCCTGCCCCGTGACGGTGGTGGTCGAGACGTAGACCCGGCGAGCGGGGAATCGGGCCTTCAGCGACGCGACGAGGCTGCGGACTGCCAAGACCTCTCCCACCGAGACCGCATGGATCCAGACGGAGGGCTGACGTTCTTCGTTGAGGGACGGCGCCGGCCGTCCCATCCGTTCCCGAAAGCTCGACGTGTACTTGCCCGTGCCGCGCCCCTTCCAGAGAAACCACGGGACGGCCAGGACGAAGACGATCGTGAGACCGAGGTTGTAGAGCAGGTACACGCGCGTGGCCAGTAAACGGAAAAGTATAGCCCGCGCGGTCGGGACGCCGGTAGCTCGGTTACGGACGCCGGCCCTTGGCCAGATCGACCCGCTCGCCGTCCTTGAAGAGGTGGAGGACGAGGGCGCCGGGCTCGCGCCCCGCGTCGACGAGCATCACGTGTCCTTGCCCAGCCACCTCTCCGTAGCGGTTGTCGCGAACCATGAGGGCCGTGGCCTCGTCAACGCCCACGCCCCGCAACTCGGGGTGGAGCAGGATCAGGCCGAAGAGCCGGTTCTCGCGCTGGCGCTTCACGAAGTGCTGGTCGACGATGATGTTCGGCAGGAGGCCCAGCCCTTCTCGCGTCTCCACCTTGCCCCCGTCGATCACCGTGAAGTCCCCCTCGCCGGTAATCATCGGCGTCGACATGACCGCGCAGCCCGCGCTGGTGCCGCCGAAGACGACGCCAGCACGATAGCGCTCGCGGAGCGCCGCCAGCAGAGGCTGGTCCTTCAGGACATCCATGAATCGAGCCTGGACTCCCCCCGAGAAGTAGACCCCCGTTGCGGTGGCCAGCTGACCGAGGAACTGGGCTCGGGAGGTCTCGGTGAGAGGCGCCAGGGGCGCCCCCTCGACGCTCCCCGCCCCTTCCGGGACCAGCTCGTCATGGATCCAGTCGAAGCTCTCTTTCGGCTCGCTCGTGCCCCAGAGGACGACGAGGATCCTGGCCTTCCCTCCCCCCGCCCACTCGACGAAGCGCTTCCGCGCTTCGGGCGGATGGTCCCCGCCGCCGATGAGCACCAGGCGCTCGCCCGCTGAGACGGAGGCCGCCGAGAGGAGCGCCGCGGCCAGGAGAAGGCGTCCGCACCGAGGCTCGAAGCGCCGTCGCATGGGGTTTGGTAACGTTACCGACGGCCGGCGCGGTCGTCAATCGGAGGTGTCCTGATGAAGCCCGTTCTCGTCATTCATGGCGGCTGCGGCACGCCCCCGCCCGGTGAGGAACCGGAACGCAACGCCGCGTGCGAGAGGGCCGCCGACGCAGGCTGGGACGTGCTGCGGGAGGGAGGGAGCGCCGTCGACGCGGTCGAATCGGCCGTGCGACGTCTCGAGGACGAGCCGCTCTTGAATGCCGGCACCGGGAGCTACTTGCAGGCCGACGGCGTCGCGCGCATGGATGCGAGCCTCATGGCGAGCGACGGCCGCGCCGGCGCGGTCGCGCAGGTCCCCGGGCTGAAGAATCCGATCCGGCTCGCACGCTATCTCCTCGACCAGGACGCCCACGTGATGCTGTGCGGTCCGGAGGCACTACAGCTCGCGCTGCGTCTCGGCCACGCGCCTGCGGTGGTGGCGACGCCCGCCAAGATCGCCTACTGGCAGGAGCGCCTGACCGACGCCCATCGCTCCCTCGACTACGCGCAGATGGGCGCCGACTGGAAGAGCGAGAACGCGCGTCTCGGAACCGCCGGTTGCGTGGCGCTCGATGCCCAGGGCCACCTTGCCGCCGCCACGTCGACGGGGGGTACCGGGCAGTGCTACCCGGGTCGCGTGGGGGACACGCCGATCCTCGGGGCGGGGACCTATTGCACGCCGAAGGTGGCCGTCTCGCTGACCGGCGTGGGCGAGCGCATCATGGTGCTGCTCTCGGCCAAGCGCCTGGCGGACCTGGTGGCCGATGGCCGAAGCATCGACGAGGCGGCCAGCGTCGTGATGGGCGAGGTCGAGGGGCTCCGCAGCTCGGCCGGACTCATCGCCCTCGCCGCAGACGGCACGGTGGTGGAGACGAAGAACACGCCCTTCATGGCTTCGGCGCGTCGGAGCTGACCCGAGAACGACCGGCGCGATAAAGGAAGACGCAGACGAGGAGCGTGACCACCACGGCTCCTATCTCTCCGGCCACTCCTGCCAGACGCGGCGCCATCGACTTCGGCGCGACGCCAGCGGCGACGAGACCGGCCACCAGCACTCCGGCGAGCCCTTCTCCGGCGACGAGGCCCGAGGCCGCCAGGACGCCGGGATCGGCATCGCTCTCGCTGCCGTCCGGCGAGCGCTGAGCGAGGGCCCTCACGCATCCCCCCAAGTAGAGCGGAGCCATGGTCGCGAGGGGAAGGTAGACGCCGATGGCGAAGGCCAGCCCCGAGACGCCGCAGAGGATCGCGCCGACGGCGAGCCCGCCCCCGGTCAGCACCAGCCCCCACGGAAGCTGCCCCGACAGCACGCCTTCGATGATCGTCTTCATCAGCGTTGCCTGGGGAGCCGGAATCTCCTTCGAGCCGAAGCTGTAAACGTTCCCGAGCAGGATGACCGTGGCGGCGACCGCCCAGCAGGCGAAAGCGGCGCCGATGAGCTGGCCGACCTGCTGGCGGGCGGGCGTCGCGCCGACGAGGTACCCCGTCTTCAGGTCCTGCGAGATGTCTCCGGCCTTGGAGGCGGCAATGGCCACGATTGTCCCCACGGTGAGGACCGCGGCGCGGGCACCGGCGTCGGTCCAACCCGCGGCAGCAAAGACCGATGCGACGCCCAGAAGCGTCACGAGGGCGATCCCCGAGGTCGGTTGAGATGAGACACCGACGATGCCGACGATGCGCGCAGCCACGGCCACGAACAGGACGCCGAACACGCCAACGCCCGCAGCGCACACGGCGCGCTGGAGCGGGCCCATGCCGCCCGCGAAGACTCCCGGCACGACGCCTGACACGAGAACGACCACGAGGATCCCCGCTATCACGAAGACGCCGGGGACATCGCGATCCGTCTCGAGGGGCGCACCCCCGTCGGCCTCCCCCGAGCGCCGCAGGCCTCGGGCTACGGCGATAAAGGCCCCGGCCATCGACGGAAGGCTGCGCAGCACGGTGAGGATGCCCGCCGTCGCCACCGCCCCCGCGCCGATGTAGCGCACGTAACGCGACCAGATATCCCCGGCGCTCATGTCGGAGATCAGCCGCGTCGTTTCAGGGTAGAGGGGCGACGCGAGGCCACCGCCGATCCAGGCGATCAGGGGTGTCAATGCAAGCGACGAAATGATCGAGCCCGCCACGCAGATGGCCGCCTGGTGGTAGCCGAGAATGAAGCCCACGCCGAAGAGGGCCGGCGCCAACTCGAGGGCCAACTCGGCCTTGGGTAGCACAGGGATGGCCGCGCTCATTTCGCTCGGCAGCAGGAACGCGAGGGAAAGCGCGAGCTTGACCGCCGCGCCCACGGCCATGCCCCGGAAGATCCACTCGCTCCCCGAGGCGCCCTCGGCCGTGGCCCGGAGCACCCCGGCACAGGCGGCCCCCTCGGGGTAGGGAAGCTCATCGCGGGCATCGACGATGAGCATCCGCCGGAGCGGGATCATGGCCGAGAGACCCAGGAGCCCTCCGAGGAAACAGAGGACGACGACCTGAAGGTAGGGAGGCGTCATCCCCCAGAGAAAGAGCGCGGGGATCGTGAAGATCGTTCCGGTCGCCAGGGCAGTGGACGCCGAGCCGATGGTCTGGGAGATGTTGGCTTCGAGGATCGTCGCCCGGGCGCCCAAACCCCGAAAAAGAGCCACGGTCATGACGGCGGCAGGTATCGAAGCCGACACGGTCATCCCAACACGCAGCCCGAGATAGGCGTTGGCGGCTCCGAAAACGATCCCCAGAACGATGCCGGTGGCCACCGCTTTCAGGGTAAACTCTGCCGGAGTCTCGGGGCGCGCCATGCGCGGCAGACTATACCGGTTATGAGTACTGAGGAGTCCAAATGGCAATCCGTGTAGGAATCAACGGCTTCGGCCGTATCGGGCGGAACATCTTGCGCGCCGCACTTCACGACAAGGAACTGGACTTCGTGGCGGTGAACGACATCACGAGCGCGAACACCCTGGCTCACCTGTTGAAGTACGACTCGATCCTCGGGAACCTTCCCGACGAGGTCAAGGTCGTCGGGGACGAAATCCACGTGGCAGGGCGCAAGATCAAGGTCCTGGCCATGAAGGATCCCGCGCTGCTCCCTTGGAAGGATCTCAAGGTCGACTACGTCGTCGAGTCCACCGGGCTCTTCACCGACGCCGAAAAGGCCAAGGCGCACATCGCCGCGGGAGCCAAGAAGGTCATCATCTCCGCCCCCGCCAAGGGTGAAGACCTCACCATCGTGATGGGCGTGAACAACGACAAGTACGATCCCAAGAAGCACAACGTCGTGTCGAACGCCTCCTGCACGACCAACTGCCTGGCCCCCGTGGGCAAAGTGCTGGTCGACACCTTCGGGATCGTCAAGGGACAGATGACGACGATCCATTCCTACACCAACGACCAGAAGATCCTCGACCTTCCCCACTCGGACCTCAGACGGGCGCGGGCCGCGGCGGTGTCGATGATCCCCACGTCCACAGGGGCAGCCAAGGCGATCTACCTCGCGGTGCCGGAGCTGAAGGGGAAGCTGGACGGCGTCGCCATCCGCGTTCCCACGCCCAACGTCTCCGTGGTGGATCTGACGGTGCTCCTCGAAAAGCCCGCCACGGCCGCCGAAATCAACGCGGCCCTGAAGAAGGCCGCCGACGGACCGATGAAAGGTGTTCTCGCCGTCACCGACGAGGAGTTGGTCTCGGTGGACTTCCGGGGCAACCCGCACTCGTCGATCGTGGATGCGCCGCTCACCAAGGTCGTCGAAGGAAATCTGGCGAAGATCTTCTCGTGGTACGACAACGAGTGGGGCTTCTCCTGCCGAGTCGGCGATCTCCTCCGCTTCATGTCCAAGAAGGACGCGGCCTAAGAAACAACCCAGCCAAAGAGCCCACGGAGATCGCGAAGAGGTCTCCTCCCAGAGCGCTCCCTCTCCGTGGCCTCGCGGCTGCCTTTGCGTGAGGAATCCATGCCGAAGCTGACCATCCGTGACCTGAAGGACCTGAAGGGAACCCGGATCTTCCTCCGCGTGGACTACAACGTCCCGATCAAGGACGAGACGATCGCCGACGACACTCGCATCCGCGCTTCGCTTCCGACCCTCCAGCACCTGCTGAAGGGGGGCGCGCGCCTCGCCCTGGCGTCCCACCTCGGCCGGCCCAAGAAGGGCCCCGCGCCGGAGTTCAGCCTCAAACCCGTGGCGGCTCGCTTGTCGGAGCTGCTCGGTCAGCCGGTGACGATGGCCTCCGATTGCGTTGGCGAAGGCGTGCGTGGGGCCGTGGCGGGGCTCGCCGAAGGCTCCGTGCTCCTTCTCGAGAACGTCCGGTTCCACGCCGAGGAAGAGAAGAACGATCCGGCCTTTGCCAAGCAGCTCATCGAGGACACCGGCTCGATCGTCTTCGTGAACGATGCATTTGGAAGCGCACACCGGGCCCATGCCTCCACCGAAGGGGTGTCCCACTACGTGAAGACCTCGGTCGCGGGCCTGCTGATGGAGAAGGAGCTGCGTTACCTGGGGCTAGCCCTCGACGCGCCGGAACGCCCCTTCGTCGCGATCATCGGCGGGGCCAAGGTCTCCGACAAGATCCAGGTGATCGAGAGCCTGCTCCCGCGCGTGGACGCGCTCCTCATCGGGGGCGGGATGGCCTACACCTTCTTCCGCGCGCAAGGCCTCGGAACGGCGAAGAGCCTGGTCGAGGAGGACAAGCTCGGCCTCGCGAAAGAGCTGCTGGCCAAGGCCAATGGGAAGATCCAGCTTCCGACCGATCATGTCGTCGCGGCGGAGTTCAAAGTCGACGCGGCGACGAAGACCCTCCCTGTGTCGGAGATCCCGGACGGGTGGATGGGGCTCGACGTGGGTCCGGCGACCGCGAAGTCCTTCACCGCCGTCGTCGCAAAAGCGAAGATCGTCCTCTGGAACGGCCCGATGGGCGTCTTCGAGATGAAGCCCTTCGCCGCGGGGACCCTCGCGGTCGCCAAGGCGCTCGCCGACAGCCGAGGGACGACGATCGTCGGAGGCGGCGACAGCGTCGCGGCAATCACGCAGATGGGACTCGCCGACAAGATCACCCACATCTCCACCGGTGGGGGCGCATCCCTCGAATTCCTGGCGGGCGACCCTCTTCCCGGCGTCGCCTGCCTCCAGGAGTCCTGAGCCATGACCACGACTCGCCGACCGGTTCTCGCGGGCAACTGGAAGATGTACAAGCCCCACGCCCAGGCCGCCCAGCTCGCCTTCGAGCTGCGTAAAGGGACAGGCGACTCGCTGGCCTCGCGCGACGTCGTCGTCGCCCCGCCCTTCACGTCGATCCCCGCCGTCGCCGAGGCTCTCCGGGGCAGCGGCATCGGGCTGGCCGGCCAGAACATGCACCCCGCGGCGGAGGGAGCCTTCACCGGCGAAATCTCTCCGGTCATGCTCCGGGAGATAGGTTGCTCCCACGTGATCCTGGGGCACTCGGAGCGCCGCCAGTTCTTCGGCGAGACCGACGATGGGGTGGCCCGCAAGACGGCCGCGGCGCTGGCCCATGGCCTGGTGCCGATCGTCTGCGTCGGGGAGACGCTCGCGGAGCGAGAGACGAACAAGACGACGGAAGTGGTCGGGCGCCAGATCGACGGCGCACTCGGGCGAATCGAGGCGGGGTCGGTGGGGGTACTGCTCGTCGCCTACGAGCCCGTGTGGGCCATCGGCACGGGGAAGGTGGCGACTCCGGCCCAGGCCCAGGAGGTCCACGCGTTCATTCGGCAGCGCGTCGGCGCCTCCCACGGCCCGGAAGCCGCCGACACGCTTCGCATTCTCTACGGCGGCAGCGTGAAGCCCGACAACATCGCCACCCTCATGTCGGAGAGCGACATCGACGGAGCCCTCGTCGGCGGTGCGTCGCTTACCGCCGACTCGTTCCTGAAGATCGTCCGCTACTGAGAGGAGGCCTGCGAGAGCTTCTCGAGGAGCCCCTTCACCACCGCGGTCGTCGCGATGTCCTGGGCTTCGGAGAGGGCCAGGTTCTCGCCTCCCTGGGAACCGGTGGCCGCGGCGCCTCCCGCCATCCCCTTGGCCGCGGCGACGGTCACGCCGCCCCCCTTCTTGGAGAAGCCGTGGCCCTGAGCGGACACCACGATCTCGCCGGTGGTCGTGTCGATGAGGCGAGCGGTCAGCTCCACCTCGGTCTTCGCCTTCTTGAAACCGAGCATCCCGATGGGTCCGAGAGCGGCGCCCATGGCTCCCGCCCCGTAGTTCTTGGTCTCGCTTCCGAACTTGGTGATGGATCCCGCGACGATGTAGCGGACGCCGAGGACCTTCCCGAGCTTGGCCGATTCGGCGGCGCTCGGCGCGGCACGGTCGGTGTGGGCGAAGTCCTGCTCGGCCAGGACGGTGTCGATCTTCTGGCGCTCGATCACGCTGACGGTCCCGTCGTTGACGAGGCGATCCACGATCTGGTCGGCGACGCCCTTGCCGATGTCCTGGTCTCCCCACCACCTGTTCGTGATGGTGCCGAAGTCGAAGCTCATCACGGCGACCCGCGTCCGCTTCGGCGCGGCCTGGGGAGCCTGGGCCGCCGCCGGAACGGCCAGCATCGCGGCAAAGCCCGTAACCCACAGAACCTTCATCGCTTCCTCCTCCAGGCTCGCCTCTTGGGCTCGCCCCTACGAAGTGAGACGCGGAAACCGAGGACGAATCACCTCAGGCGTCCTCCGTGTATAATCGGGGTTTCCGACAGGCCGCGGTGGCCGGTCCCGGAGCAAGAACGTCCATGACCTTCGCATACTACCTCGTCGTGACCCTCCACATCATCGCCTGCCTCTTCTTGATCGCCGTCGTGTTGCTCCAGCAGGGGAAGGGCCAGGACCTGGCCAGCGCCTTCGGGGGCGGCGGGACCCAGACAGCCTTCGGCCCGCGCGGCTCCGCCAACGTCCTGTCACGAGCGACGACGATCCTGGCGGGCGTCTTCATGGTGACGAGCCTGGCGCTCTCGATCCTGAGGCCCCAGTCCAGCTCGGTGCTGGACAAGATTCCCGCGGCCGCGCCCTCCCCTGTGGCCTCAGCGGCTCCTGCGACGACATCCTCGACCACACCGTCCGCGCCCACGCCGAGCGCGTCTCCCGCGGCTCAGTAACGCCGCCGCGCCGTTCGCCCCTCAGATCAGCGCGAGGCTGAGGGGGCGGGCGTCGGCGCGACGAGAGTGAAGGCCTCGCGAACCTCGAGCGTCTTGCCCGCCACCTCGTCCTTGAGGGCGAGCACGAACTCGTAGTCTCCTGGCGGGAATGCGTCGAGTTTGTTCCCGACCATGCGCGACAGCTGGCCGAGAGACGTGGAAACGATCAGGGATGGCTGCATCTCGGCGCGCACCACGCCGTCGCTGTCCCGAATCTGGTATCCAGCCGTCACCTTCGGCATTCCGCTTGCTTTGTCCTTGGCGGCCCCGAAGACGTAGAACTGGCCGAAGAGCGTCGCTCCCGTCCCCGTCTCAAAGGTACGGCGAGCCAGCATCGTGGGCGGGGGAATCCCCTTTCCCTCGGGGTTCGCCTGGAGCGTGTCGAAAAGCTTGATGCTCGAGGTCCGGAACTGCGCCAGATCGGGAACCTCGAAGTCGTGGGTCAGCGTGCCGATGCGTCCTGTGTTCTTGTCGCGGACGACGATCTTGGCCTGGTACCCACCGGGCGCCAGCTCGAAGTCACGCGGAATCGCAAACCAGCTCTTCAGGAACTTGTCCCGCGTGGACGGCAGGAGCTTCAGGTCGACCTTCTGGTCGTACCGGAAGTATTCGCCGCTCTCCCGATGGGCCGTGACGAGGAGAAACTCGAGGCTATCGACGAGGCGCCCCTCCTGCTCGTGGAAGCCGAGGCCCTTGATGTCCACCTCGGTGACCACGGCCGTGTTGGCCTTCCCGAGGATCGTCTCATCGAAGACATAGGCCGACATCCGAAGGGGGATCTGGCTCATCTCGTACGGCGAGTCCAAAGCTTGCTGGATCTCGGGGTCGACGCCCGTGGGTTTCTTGGGAGGAGCCTTCCCCTCGAGGGGAGCGTAGTAGCCCTTGCGGGCACGAACCTCGATCCCCTTCCGGGCCAGTCGGACCTCGATCTTGCGGAAGCGGCCATCCTGCTTGGTGTTGGTCGGGGTGTAGCCGAGGAGGTAGTAGGTCTGCGATTCGAGGGCGATCCTCTGGATCCCGCGGGTGAGGTCGTTGGTGTTGCGCACCACGAATCCGCCGCTGTCGGAGGCCAGAGAGTCGCTGCCGTCGGCGGCCAAGGAGTTGTCGAGAAGGGCCGACCCCACGTCCTGGTCGGCGAGGGCGTTCCCGAACTCGGCGCTCATGAACTCCGACATCCCCGAAAGACCCCCCGACTGGACCGAGTAGATTGCCGCGTTGGCGCGACGGGAGGCCTGGACGACGCTCTTGAACTCGTCGAGGTTGGGGTCGTAGATGAAGCCATCGGAGACCAGGATGACGGCCTTCCGCCCTTTGCTCGAGGCCAGAGAGCCGAGGACGCGCTCCAGCAGGCCCAGGGTGATCCGGTTCTTCGAAACAGCCTGGAAGTAGACGTCGGTGGCCTTGCCTCGAACCAGCGGATCCCCCAGGGAGTCGCTACCGCCCGGGCGCTGGCTTTGGCCCTGGCCTTGCGTGCCGCTGATGCCGAGGTTCTGGTAGCGCCGGCTCACCCGAGCGGTCACGTCGGGATCGCTGTAGACCTGGATCCTCATCGCCTCGTAGTCGCTCATGCGGTCCTGGGACGAGTCGGGGATGTTGCGCCCTTCGAGGCGCTTCAGGAGCGCGATCAGCTCGTCGCGCCCCGCTTCCATCCGGGCGCTCCACCAGGCGGTTCCCCCGGTCGCCACCAGCGTCACGCGATCGCCCTCGCGGACGCCGCTCTTGAGGAACTCGGCGATGGCCTTCTTGGCCGGGATGGCGTTGAAGCGGGTCATGTGGATGTCGTCGAAGACCACGACGAAGGTGCGTCCGGTGCGCGTGGCGGCGTCGGTGTTGCTCGAGACCCTGGGCCTGGGAGGCGGCGTCGCTGCGGGGGTGGTCGGAAGCTGAACGGCCTCGAAGTTGACGACGGCCTGCGGCACGCCGTCCTCCAGGACCGCGAAATCCGCGGCCGTCAGGCCGGTGATGGGGTTTCCCTTCTTGTCGGTCACGACGGCGTCGACAGTCACCTGCTCGATTTGCGCCGGGAACTTGGGCGTCTCCTGAGGCTCCTGGGCTACGGTCACCGCGGGAAGAGCCAGGAGAAGGCCGGCGATAAGACGCTTCATGCCGCTTCTCTCCTGAATGAAACCGGTAAACACGACCGACTTTCGATTGTGGTCACAAGCGCCGGGAAAGTCCAACGTTCCGGGGGAAGGGCCAGAGGGCGTGGAAACGGAGACGGGTCAGTCGACTTTGACCAGAACGTCGCCGGCCTCGACCTTGACGTCGTATCGGGGGACGCGGAACTCGGGGTTGACCATGCTCACCCCGGTGGTGACGTCGTAGGCCCAGGCATGCCAAGGACAGAGAACGGTCTGGCCGTCGAGCATCCCCTGGCCCAACGGGCCACCTCGATGGATGCAAGTATTGCCGATGGCGTGGAAGGAGCCGGCGACGTTGAAGAGCGCGACCGGCTTCCCAGAGACGGCGATCTCTTTGCACGCCCCTGGCGCCAGATCCGCAGCGGCGATGACCTTCACGAACTCGGCCATGCAATCTCCGTCCGGAAGTTCGGTGAGTCCCTACAGCGACTCTAGCGTTTCCTTGACGCGGCCGGTCATCACCTCGAAGACTCGGCGACCCCTCTCCGTCTCCCGCGAAACCCATTCGGTGTTGGCCAGCGTGACGGGCGACGTGTCGCGCCGGATCTCGGCGAGGAACGGCGCCACTTTGGCAAAGAACAGAAGCCCTTCGCCGTTGCTTTCCAGGAAGTACTCGGAGTGGACGATCCCGTGCTTCACGATGCCGTAGACCATCTCCCAGAAGGTCCCCACCTGCCGGTAGGCGGCGTTCAGCGGATGGTCGCCCTTCGCGACGGCCTGAACGTCGGCGTAGTCCTTCGGCCAGAACTTCTGGTTCATGAGGCCGCGGGACTCGCGCATCACGGGCTCGCGCCGGAGCTCGTAGACGCGGAGGACCAACTCGGCATCGTGGTGGTCGGGTCTCTCTTGGGACATGGGGCTCCTCAGGATCGGGTCAAGGGTGGACGTCGGCGAGGGGTTCCAGCTTCCCCATCGCGTGGGCGCTCACGTTCATGGAGCAGAACTTCGGCCCGCACATGCTGCAGAAAGCGGCTGTCTTGTACCCCTCGGCGGGCAGCGTCTCGTCGTGGTAGGACCGTGCGGTCTCGGGGTCGAGGGAAAGCCGGAACTGCTCGTTCCAGTCGAAGGCGAATCGCGCGCGGCTCAAGGCATCGTCGCGGTCGCGGGCCCCCTTCCGTTGGCGGGCGATGTCCGCCGCGTGGGCCGCGATCTTGTAGGCGATGACGCCCTGCTTCACGTCGTCGGCGTTCGGCAGGCCGAGATGCTCCTTCGGCGTCACGTAGCAGAGCATCGCCGCGCCGGCGGTGCCGGCCATGGTGGCGCCGATCGCCGACGTGATGTGATCGTAGCCGGGCGCTATGTCGGTGACGAGCGGGCCCAGGACGTAGAAGGGCGCTTCGTTGCACTCCTCGATCTGCTTCAGGACGTTCATGGCGATCTGGTCGAAGGGGATGTGCCCCGGCCCCTCGACCATGACCTGGACGTCCTTCTCCCAGGCCTTCCGCGTCAGCTCCCCCAGGGTCTTGAGCTCCGCGAATTGGGCCGCGTCGGACGCGTCGGCCAGACAGCCGGGGCGCAGGCCGTCGCCGAGGGACAGGGTCACATCGTGCTTGCGAGCGATCTCGAGAATCTTGTCGTAGTGGACGTAGAGGGGGTTCTGCTTCCGGTGGTGGACCATCCACTGGGCGTGGAGCGCGCCGCCCCGCGAGACGATGCCGGTGATCCTGTGTTGCACAAGGGGCAGGTGCTCGTAGAGCACGCCGCAGTGAACCGTCATGTAGTCGACGCCCTGCTGCGCCTGGTGCTCGATGTTGTCGATCAGGTCGTCGACCGTCAGGTCCTCGACGCGATTCACTTGCTGGACGGCCTGGTAGATCGGCACGGTGCCGATCGGGACGGGCGAGGCCGCGATGATCGCTTCGCGGATCTCGTCGATGCCGCCGCCCGTGGACAGGTCCATCACCGTGTCGGAGCCGTAGTGGACTGCCATGTGGAGCTTTTGCAGCTCCTTCTCGACGTCGGACTGGACCGACGAGTTCCCGATGTTCGCGTTGATCTTGCAGATCGCATTGATGCCGATCCCCATGGGATCCAGGCTCGTGTGATGAACGTTGGCGGGGATCACCATGCGGCCCCGCGCCACCTCGCTGCGGATGAACTCCGGTTCCACTTGCTCGCGTTCGGCCACGCGGGCCATTTCCGGGGTGATGACGCCTTTTCGGGCGTGGTGCATCTGCGTGGCGGTTTCACCCGTGTACGGTGTCCTGTCCATAACTTCCTTTCCGCGGGCGGGTCGCTTTCCCTCCGCTGGTCTTAACCAGGTCAGGTTCGAGGGGTCGGTGGCTCGCTCCACCCTCTCAGCCCTCGCGGGCTCCCCCAGCTCTCGCGGAGATGTTACTACCGAATCTCGAGCATGCGACCCAAAGCGATCTTGGCGTCGCGGGCCGTGGCCTCCGGAACCGCCACCCGGTTCACCACCCGTCCAAGGGCCAGGTTCTCGAGGGCCCATGCCAGGTGGGGCGGGTCGATGCGGAACATCGTCCCGCAGACGCAGAAACAGTTGTCCAGGCTGACGACCTTCCTCCCGGGGGCCAGTTCCCGGGCCATGCGATTCACCATGTTCAGCTCGGTTCCGACCACCCACTCCGACCCTTCCGGGCTCTCGGAGATCGTTTTCAAGATCCCTTCGGTTGACCCGATGGCGTCGGCCTTCTGCGCGACCTCGAAACGGCACTCCGGGTGGACGATGACCTTGGCGTTCGGGAACTCGGCGCGCCGCGCGTCGACCATCGCGGGAGTGAACCTGTTGTGGACCGAGCAATGCCCCTTCCAAACGATGACCCGCGCCGAGCGAACCTGCTCGTCTGCGAGGCCGCCTCGATCCTCGTAGGGATCCCAGACCACGATCTCCGCCAGGGGAATCCCCATCCGGAAGGCCGTGTTCCGCCCGAGATGTTGGTCCGGGAAGAAGAGCGCCCGGCGCTTCCTCTGGAACGCCCATTCCAGAACGGCGCGGGCGTTTGACGAGGTGCAGACGGCGCCCCCATGGCGTCCGACGAAGGCCTTCAGGTCGGCGGCGGAATTCATGTAGGTCACCGGCACGATGTCCTCGCCGATCACCGACGTGATGCCGTCCCAACACTCTTCGACCTGATCGATCTCAGCCATGTCGGCCATGGTGCACCCCGCAGTCAGATCCGGGAGGATGACCTGCTGGTGGGGCGCCGAGAGGATGTCCGCCGACTCCGCCATGAAGTGGACGCCGCAGAAGACGATGTACTCGGCCTCCGGGCGGGACGCGGCCTGCTGCGCGAGCTTGAAGGAATCACCGCGGAAGTCCGCGTGGCGGATCACCTCGTCGCGCTGGTAGTGGTGCCCCAGGACCAGCAGCCGAGGACCCAGAGCCTTCTTGGCGCGGGCGATCCTCTCCTCCAGCTCCGCCGCGGGAGCCGTGGCCGTGGCTTCAGGAAGTGCAACCTGCGACAGGAAACCCTCCCCTACCATTATAGGCAGGGTGGAGGCGTCCTGGGGTCGCCGTCAGTAGCCGGAGCCCGAGTTCTGGCTTCCCTTCGCGAACGTGACGGTGTGAGTGTGGCCGTCGGTATCGCTGGATTCCTTCGCGACGGTCCTGCCGCCACGCACGCTAACGACATCGGCGGCCGTGATCGCGACGACGTGGTTGTGGCTGGCGGTCCCCTGGATGTTCAGGGTCAAATCCCCGTTAGACCCGAGATCAGCGGCGGTGATCGTGGCCACGTGGCCGTGGTTGGCTGAGATCGTCCCGCTCACGCTACCGTCTCCGGTCGTCGAGGCGGACATCGGGTTCCCACCGCCACCGCAGCCCGTGACCGTGATCGTGGCACCTCCCAGCAGTGCGAGGGCCGAAAGAACGGTGAACTCGCGACGTTCCATGGCTTGCCACCGCTCAGTTGAACGTGACGGTGTGGTCGTGGCCGCCGGTGGTCGACGAGGCCCGGGCCACCTGCTGGTTGCCGGCGATCGCGTGGATGTCGGCATTCGAGAGGGTCACGGAGTGGGTGTGAGTGGACGAGCCCTGGATGTCCAGGGCGAAGCCGTTGCCCGCCGTGAGTTCCGCCGCCGTGATCACCGCCGAGTGACCGTGATTGGCCGAGATGGCCCCGACCTTGTCCCCGCTCGGCGTCGGGGTCGGCGTGGGCGCCGGCGTCGGATTGCTGGGAGCCGCCGGGCTGCTGCTCCCGCCACATCCCGTGATGGTGATGGCCACGCCGCTCAAGATCGCCAGTGCCGCTTCGAGACTGAACTCGCGCCGCGTCATTCCGCTGATTTCGCTCATGAGAACCTCGTCGTGAATTAGGACTTCCCCGAACCAAGCAACCGTCTGACCTCGGGTAGGGCAAAGGGCGTGCCGGCCGCGGATGACCTGGGGCCACGACGTTTGGGGCTCTGGAGACCGGCTCGGCTTACGGGGCGCGTAATTCGTTACGCCCCGCGTAACGAAGCGGAAGGAGATGACCTTCAGTCGATGGTGTACTTCGCCAGGTAGTAGCTGAGCGCCCTCTGGCTGATTCCGAGAATCTCGGCGGCCTCCTTCTTGACGCCGCTCGCACGGCGGAGCGCTCGCTTGACCGACTCCTTCTCGGCCCATTCGACGTTGTCGTGGAGGCGCGTCGACGGGAGCGCGGCGTCCGAGGAACCGGCGGCCCCTTGGACCAGGATCAAGGGAGCGTCGATCACGGGACCCGTGGCGAGGACCACGGCACGCTCGATGGCGTTTTCCAGCTCGCGCACGTTGCCCGGCCAATCGTGACCTTGCAGCAGAGCGAGGGCGTCGTCGCCGATACGTTCCAGGCGCTTCCCCGTACGCTGCTCGTGTTTGCGCAGGAAGTGCTCCGCGAGGCCCGGGATGTCCTCGCGACGCTCGCGCAGCGGCGGAATCTCGATGGGGATGACGCTCAGGCGATAGAAGAGATCTTCGAGGAAGGACCCTTCCGCCACCTTCTTCCGGAGGTCCCTGTTGGTCGCGGCGATGACACGGACATCGACCTTCTGGGTGCGCTCGCCGCCCAGGGGCTCGAACTCCCGCTCCTGGAGGACCCGCAGCAGTTTGGCCTGCACTGACGTGCTCATGGTCCCGATCTCGTCGAGGAAGATGGAGCCGCCGTCGGCCAGGGCGAACTTCCCTTTCTTGTTGTTCTGCGCCCCGGTGAAGGCCCCCCGCACGTGGCCGAAAAGCTCGGACTCCAGGAGTGTCTCGGGAATGGCCGCGCAGTTGACCTTGATGAGAGGCATGTCTCGTTGATCGCTGCGATCGTGGATGGCGCGGGCCGCCAGCTCCTTCCCCGTTCCCGTCTCTCCCGTGATGAGGACCGTGCTCTTGGAGCGGGCGACCAGCTCGAGGTTTCGGATCAATTCCTGCACCGCGCGGCTCCGGCCAACGATGCCGTAATGATTGAAGTCTTCCTCGCGCTCGCTCAACAGATACCTATGTTGAGTCCTCAGCCGATGGTGTTCGAGGGCGCGACCCGCGACGACCAACAGCTCGTCGACTTCGAAAGGCTTCTGGAGGTAGTCGAAAGCCCCCAGCTTCATGGCCTCTATGGCGCTCTCGACGGTCGCATGGGCCGTCATCATGACGACCTCGGGGCGTTCGCCCTCCGGGCTCTGAGCGGCGAGGTCCCGAAGCATCTCGAGACCGGTCTTCACCGGCATGCGGTTGTCGACGACGAGGAGGTCGAAGGGCCTGCTCGCCAGAAGACGGAGGCCCTCGTCGGGGTTCGTGGTGGCCACGACTTCATGGCCTTCGTCGCGAAGGGCCCGCGCCAGGTTCTTCAGGATCCGCTCTTCGTCGTCGACAAGGAGGATCGACCCGCGAACACCTGTCATGGCACCCTCCGGGGTGAAGGAGGAAGCTCGAGCCTTATCCGCGTCCCGCCGCCGGCGGAAGCGAAGGCCGAGAGGATGCCTCCGTGTGAATCGACGACGTTCTTCGCGATGGCGAGGCCAAGGCCTGTGCCGGTGCGCTTGGTCGTGAAGTAGGGTTCGAAGACGTGGGGCAGATCGGTCGGTTCGATCCCGACACCGTGATCCTCCACCTCCACGGCGACGCCCCCCCCGGGGATCCAAAGACTCCGCACCTCGACGGGGTCTGCCATCCCATCGCGCCGCGCGGCCACCGCGTCAAGTGCGTTCGCGACGATGTTCACGAGAGCCGTTCGCAAGCGCTCGCTGTCCACGAGGATCGTCCCCAGGTCCCGAGCCTCCGTCGTGACCACGCGACGGGGCTCTCCCACCACGTCGAAGGACGTCGCGACATCCACGAGAAGCGCGTTCACGTCGGTCGGAGCGTACTCGAGACGCACAGGACGGGCGAAGTCGAGGACATCGTCCACGATGCGATTGAGGCGGGCGACCTCGTGATCGATGTCCTCCAGGGCCTCCCGAACGTCGGTGGAGGAAACACCCGGGCTCGAGAGGACACGGAGCGATCCCTTGATGATCATGAGGGGGTTGCGCACCTCGTGGGCGATGACGGTGGAGAGGCGCCCGAGAGCCGACAATCGCTCGCGCTGGGAGGCCTCGCCTTGGAAGCGGGCAATGGCCTCGGTGAGGCTGTCGAAGGTCGCGGCGAGCGTGCGGGCATCTTCGTCGGCCCACGCGCGGCCGGGCCGGATCTTGCGCGCGAGGTCGCCGGTCGCGGTCATCTCCCGCATCATGGCCGTGATGGCCGACAGCGGGCGAGTGACGGTCCTCGCAACGACGTAGCTCATGAGAACCGCGGCCAGCACTCCGACGAGACCGGCGGCGAGGAGACCCGTCCGCAGCGTCCGCACGAAGAGAAGCCGCTCCGTCTTCGACCGGAGGATCACCGCTACGGGCACTCCGGGACCGGTGCTCGACGAGAGACGATGGCGGAGGGCGACGTACTCGTTCTCCCCCACGGCCACGGTCACGATCCCCTGAGAGGCGAGGACGCGCGCTATCGCATCCTCGTAGGGGCCGGCGAGGGTCGAGGCGCAGACGCGACCGTCCAGGGCAAAGACCACGTCGCTGTCCGTCACGGCCTTGAACTCCTGGGCGAGGTCCTGGTCGAGGGCGGTGCCGAGGCTCAGAGCCCCGACGATCTCCGGGGGGTCGGGCCCGAGGGCGATGGGGACCGTGACGACCTCGACGACACCCCGAGGCGTCTGGAGCGTGTCCACTCCGCCGCCGGCCACCGAGCGAGGCGATGCGCGATCCCGCACCAACTCGGGGGGGGCGCCAAGGGAGGCCAGGGTCTCTCCCCCGCGACCTCTCACGACGAAGAGATCCGCGTGGACCCGTGCCTTGTAGTCGCGCGCCACGGGCTCCACGGTGGGTGGATCGCCGGTCTCGGCCGCCGCCTTGAGCTTCGGCAGGTCGGCGACGAGACGAGCCAGCAGGGTCAATGCCTCCAGCCGCGCCGCGTGGTTCTGCTCCACGAGGGCCCCGGCCCGCTGCAGACCGCGTTCCAATTCCCTCTCCGCCTCTTCCGCGACACGGCCCGTCACGAATTGGAGTGCGAAAGCGATGGAGAGAACCGCAACCAGGGCGCTCGCCACGAAGACGCGGTTCTGGAGGGACGCGAGGAGCCTCATGGCGCTGCTCTCATCGGACCACGAAGTCCGCTTCGGCCGGGCCGCCGCTCTCGGGAACCCGGACAGTCCGCGTCTCGCGCACGCTGCCGTCGGTCCAGACGTTGAGTTCGTAGGTACCGGGGGGGATACCGTCGATGCGGTAGCGCCCATCGGCATCCGTGGCGGCGAAAAACCGGTGAGCGAAGACGAGGATGTAGGCGCTCATGTGGGAGTGAATGTCGCAGAAGACACGGACGACACCGGGGCGATCGAAGCGCACGGCCTTCGACTGCCCGCGGGCATAGCGCCCAAGGTCGAAGCTCTTGGTTCGCGAGAGGGAAAAGACGTTGTGATACGTCCGATCCCGGTTCGGAAAGTCGACGATCGTTCCGACGGCGATAGGGAGTACGTACGACACGAAGGCTTCGTCCTTCTGGTCGAGGCTCGCTCGCATGGTGCCAGGATCGTCGAAGGCTCCTTGGGGAGCGGTTTCGAGGTAGACGACGCTCTGGCGCCGGTTCGGTGGATCTCGGCGCGCGGACATGCCGAGGTCCGAGATCCTGGGGCGGGGCTCGGCGGCGCCGAAATCGCGCCCAACCTCGACCTTCCCGCGGATGGAACCAGCCGGTCGCGATATCGCCTTGTCGCCAGCCTGATCGGCGACGGCAACAGCCGCGGCGACGAGGGCGAGGGCGGCACCGGCCGCGGCAGAGAGCGCCACCCTAGAACCACCAGGAAATCTGGGCAGCGCCGACGCCTTGGCTCCGCACAACGCCACCGTCACGCCAGTTGTGCTGGTACACGGCCTTCAACCACAGGTTGTGCCGCGGCGAAACCCCGACGCCGGCCTCCGCCCGCGAGACTGGCGCATCCCAGGAGACTCGCGCACTCGAACCGTCGATCTCGCTCATGCCGAGATGGTCGAGGCGCGCAGCGACGTAGAGGCCCGGGGCCAGCTTGTAGCGCCCTTCGACGAACGCCCCCGTCGAGCGAAGCGGGCTCCGTACGAAGGGAGGGGCTACGGCTGGAACATCCCAGTGCGACCAGACCGCCTCCGCCCTCAGGATCCAGTACCCCCGGGACCACTCGGCGTCGAAGCCCAATGCGCGCTGGCGAAACGGGCCTCGCGAGTATGCCGGGAGGGACCGAGTCGCCTCTCGGGCGAGGTAGTCACCCTGGGCGCCGGAGACACCGAGCACGAGACCGAGGACGGGCTGAACGGCCACTCGCCCGGACACCTGCTTTCCGCTGTTGTCGTCGCGGCTCTCAGGGTCGCAAAGAGTTCCCTGGGTGACGGCCAGACCGCCTTCGACGGGCTCCGAGCCGACGTGCACCTCGACCCCGGTGTCCCACCGTGTGGCTGTCACGAGAGGCACACCAGGGGCAAGATATGGCGACCCGACGGAATACCCCACGAGCCAACCCTCCCCGCGGCGGCTCACGAGATCGTCAGCGGTGCGGGGCACGCTGTCGGTCCGCAGAATCGTCATGTATTGGTAGGCCAGCGGCTCGCCAATCAAGGGATTGTCGGCGGCGTAACGGCGCCGGGGATAGGCCCCGAAGACCGGCGGTATCCGCCCGGCCTGCACGTCGAACGAGCGGAGCGGCCAGGGGCGGAGCCGGACGTAGAGGGCGTAAACCTGGGGAGCATCGAGGTTTTCACTCCGGACTTCGGACAGCAGCGCCAGGTGCTCTCCGACCCGCAGCTCCGCCGACACTCCAAAGCGGGCCAGATGCACGACGCTACGGTTGTACTCAGTCTCATTGAACCACCCCTCGTCTCCAAAGGCCGCCGAGCCGCTGGCCTCGCCCCCCAACACGAGGCGCACCCTCCCCGTGGAGAGCGCGTCGCCGGCGTAGGCCCAAGACGCCGTGGCCAGTGCGAGGGCCCACACGAGGCCGGTTCGAAGACCGAGTCTGCCGATATGCGCCATGGCCTCCTGACCTTGGGGGCGACGATGATTTCAGAACGTAGCTATAATCGTGCCACGAGCCTTGGTCCACCGGGGGCTCGTGACCATGCTCCTCGGCGCCCACGTTCCCACCTCCGGGGGTCTCACGACAGCCGCCGCTCACGGACGTGCGATCGGCGCCGAGGCCATCCAGATCTTTACTCGCAACCAGGTGCAGTGGAAGTCGCGTCCCGTGTCGCCCGACGAGGCCGCGGCTTTCCGGGCCTCGCTGGAGGGCAGCGGCGTCCGGATGGTCGTGACTCACGGTTCGTACCTCGTGAACCTCGCAAGCCCGAAACCCGACGTCCTCGCGAAGAGTCGGGACGCCTTTCTGGCGGAGATGGAGCGGTGCCACGCCCTCGGCATCCCGTACCTGATCTTCCACCCCGGAGCACACATGGGTGCAGGTGACGAGGCGGGGCTCGCGGCCGTGGCGGAGAGCCTGGACCACGTCCTGGAGCGCGCGGACGGCCTCAGCGTGATGCCGCTGCTGGAAGTGACCGCGGGGCAAGGCTCCTACGTCGGCCACCGGTTTGAACATCTGGCTTCAATCCTCGGCCGCGTCCGGCGCCCGGAGCGGCTGGGCGTCTGCCTCGACACGTGCCACCTGCTGGCGGCCGGATACGACATCGCGACACCGGCCGGATATGAGGAAACGCTCGCGGACTTCGACCGCCTCGTAGGCATTCGAGCCGTTCGCGCCGTCCACCTGAACGACGCGAAGAAGGGTCTCGGCAGCCGCCTCGATCGCCACGAGGCGATCGGCGAGGGGTGTCTCGGGCTCGAGACCTTCCGCCTCATCATGAACGATTCGCGCTTCGAGGGGATCCCGATGATTCTGGAGACGCCCGGGGAGCTGGACGCATGGAAGAAGGAGATCGCCCTGCTGCGGAGTCTCCGCACGTCACCCACGTCCTGACGCCTCGCGCTCTCGCGGTGCGCGCCAAATCGCTCGCCCTGGAGGCGGGCTTCGACCTCGCGGGCGTGGCGCGGGCCGAGGCCCCGCGCGAGCTGGCCTTCTTCGCGGAGTGGGTGGCCAGGGGATACGCCGGGACGATGGCGTATCTCTCGTCCCAGGTCGAGCGCCGCAAAGACCTGCGGGTGGCGTTTCCCTGGGCGCGATCCGTGCTCTCCGTCGCGTTGCAATACGACACGCCGCATCCCTACTCCACCGACGCGCCAGCGGGTCATGGCTGGATCGCCCGCTACGCCTGGGGAGACGACTACCACGACGTCATGAAGGCGCGCCTCGATGTCGTTGTCGCCCGCCTCGGCGAAGCCGTCGGCTCGTTCCGCTCCCGCACCTACGTCGATACGGGGCCCATCGCCGAACGAGCCTACGCTGCGGCGGCGGGCGTAGGGGCCTGGGGAAAGAACACGTGCCTTCTGCACCCCGAGCACGGATCCTGGTTCTTCTTGGGCGAAGTCGTCACGGACCTGGACCTGGAGGCCGACACGCCGCTGCCCGACATGTGCGGAAGCTGCACGGCGTGCCTCGACGCCTGTCCCACTGCCGCGTTTCCCGCCCCCTACGTCCTGGATGCGACGCGTTGCATCAGCTATCTGACCATCGAGTTGAAAGGCGACATCGCGGAAGAACAGCGCCCGGGGCTCGGCCGCCACGTCTTCGGCTGCGACATCTGCCAGGACGTCTGCCCCTGGAACCGCAAGCGAAGACGCACCGGCGAGGCGGCGTTCGAACCGCGCCCCGGACTCATGGCGCCCGATCTCGCGGAGCTGGCCAGCCTGAGCGCCGCGGCGTTCAGCGAGCGCTTCCGGCGAAGTCCCGTGAAGCGGGCACGCCGGCGTGGGTTGCTGAGAAACGTCGCGGTCGCGCTCGGCAACTCGGGGGACAAGGGTCGCCGGCCGCTTCTCGAGCGCCTCGCCGGGGACGACGATCCCGTCGTCCGAGAGCACGCCCTATGGGCCCTCCGACGACTGGAGTAGTGCCTTTCGTCCGCTCACTCGTCCGCTCCCGCTGACGGACGCCGTCAGGCGCTTTCGCTGCGACGGCGGGCGGCGGCTTCACCGATGAGACGATTGTTCGCTCCGAGGACCTGGTACTCGCGATAGAGAGCCACGAGGCAGACGACGAGGGTCGTCCACGCGACGATGCCGTGGAGCCAGGAAGGGATCGCGTGGGTGTGGGCCGCGGCGCCCAGGATGAAATTGGCCATAACCAGGAGGATCGCGAGGGTCATGGCGGGGAAGACCTGCGACTTGAACGCCACGGTGCGGCGGCGGAACGAGTCTCCCCAGCCCCTCGCCTTCTCCATGTCCTTCAGCTCGACACCCGTGGCGATCAGGAAAAACATGATGAACGAGTGGGCCATGACGAGAACCGTCGTCGCGCCCAGGGCCGCGAGGAAATGGGCCTTCACGGACAGCGCCACCGCATGGGCGGCGAGGCTGTGACCGAGTGCGATCGTCGCCGCAAGGGCGACTGTGCCCACGAGAGCGAGGGTCAGAAGGGCGATGGCCATGTCACCTCGACGAGGCTTCGCGTGGAAGTCAACCGGGTTTCAGCGGCGGAATCCTGGCGTCCTCGGGCCGGAACAGGGCGCCCGGCACGCCGAGGTGATCGGCAAAGGCTTCGAGGTCCGCCCGACAGAGCCCCTCCGAGACACCGGCGATCTCCCCCTTCTCGTTGAGGGCGAAGATCGTAGGCACGACCGCCAGGTTGAGGGCGTCCGCCAGAGGATAAGGATCGGCCTCGAGCCGGATCGGAACGGCGAGACCGAGCTCGGCCGCCAGCTCTCGGGCGGTGGGCGCGTCGTCCTGAAGGATGGCTGTGACCGTGCCTCGCGTAAGGCGCCGATGGATGCGATCGACGAGAGGAAGCGTCTCCCGGGTGGTCTTGCAGCTCCGGTGGCCGATCAGGACGAGAGCCGGCCCTCTCGACCAGACCTCGGCGAGGGAGCGCGGCGGTTCGTCGAGGCTCGGGAGCGGGACGTCAGGGAACGGCCCGGAAGTGGGCGGCACCCTCAGGCCTCGACGAAGTCCACGGGAACGCGCTTCGGAATGACACCGGCCTCGTGGCCACGATCGAGGAGGGTCTCGACAGCCTTTCGCCCGCGTTCTCCGCTTTCGATCGTCATATCGTTGACCCACATCCCGACGAATCGGTCGACCACCGACGGGTCCATCCCTCGAGCGAAGCTCATCGCGTACTCGAGAGCCTCCTTCCGGTGGTCCAGCGAGTAGCGGACCGTCTCACGCACGAGGCGCGTCAAGCGCTTCATGAGATCGGGGCCCAGGTCGCGGCGCACTGCATTGCCGCCCAGCGGGAGAGGAAGACCCGTCTCCGCCTTCCACCATGCGCCCAGGTCGACGATTTTCTGGAGACCCTGGCCGCCGAACGTCAGCTGACCCTCGTGGATGATGAGACCCACGTCGACCCGTTCCTCGCGGACCTCGTCCATGATCTTGTCGAAGGGGACGACCCGCGTCTTCACTCCCGGAGCGAAGAGACGAAGCGCCAGGTAAGCCGTCGTCAACGTCCCGGGTACGGCCACGGTCCGGGCGACGAGGGCCTCGGCATCGAGGGGCTCACGGGCGACGAGCAACGGACCATAGCCGTCACCGATACTCCCGCCGCACGGCATGAGGGCGTACTTGTCGGCCACGTAGGGATAGGCGTGGAACGAGATGGCGGTCACCTCGTGGCGCCCCTCCATTGCGTGGCGGTTCAGGGTCTCGATGTCGGTCAGCGTGTGGACGACGTCCAGGTCGCCGCTGTCCACCTTCCCGCGGGCCAGGCCGTAAAACATGAACGCGTCGTCGCTGTCGGGGCTGTGGGCAAGGGATATCTTCATGATGCGATGGCGAAGCGCTCGATCAGATCGGGGGCCCACTCGGACAAGGGTCGCGTCACGTCTCCTTCTCGCACGTCGGAGCTTCCACGGAACCGGGCGATCTCCGCGAGAACGGTGGGCGACGGACGCCGTCGCTCGCTCTCCGGAACGTTGATGATGACCGCATCGGCTCGTTCGAGGAGCGCCGACGATGTGGGCTTCCAACGCTCGGGAGACAAGAACGGGTGGACGACGAAGAGACAGAGCTTCGGTCTCGCCAGGTCCACGATCGTCGAGCCTTCCATCACCACGGTATCCTCCGCCGAGACCCGCGCGCGGACGGCCTCCCAGGCGACCGCGACGGCGTTTTGCTTTGCGATGACCCAGAGAACCTGACGGGCGCCGGCCGCGCCGAGGCGGGCCGTGTCGGTTCCCGCTTCACCCAGGACGCGGGGATCGTCGATGATCCGGTACGGCACCGCGATGTCGCAGACCACACACGGGGTCCCGCGCGGGCAGCGCTCGAAAACGTCGTCGGTGGTCGTGAACTTCACGGCAGCAGCCCCGGCCTTGAGGGCCCGCAGAAGCGTTTCGGCGAGAGCGGTCTTGCCCGAGCGACTGCACGCCCCGGCCACGCTGATGAGATTCACTCCACCCACTCCGCAGCCATCATAGGTCAGGGTCGGAGGGGCGCCAAGCGCGTGCTAGACTGGCTGTTCGCTGGAACAGCAATGATCCGAATGACCGAATCTTCGATGCTGCTGGCCCTGCCCGCTGTTGGCGGGCTCCTTTTTCTCTCGGCGTGCGCCAGCAGTGGTGCTCCACACCCCAAGGTCGACCTGGCTCCCGCGCGGGAAGCCATCGATGCCGCCCGCCAGGCTGGAGCGGACAAAAAAGCGCCCGAGCCGCTGGGGCGCGCCGAAGCCCATCTGAAGGAAGCCGAGGGGCTTGCGTCGGCGTCGGCCGCACGGAACAAGGTCGCGGCCCAGGAAGCGCAGGCCCTGGCCCGTCTCGCGGCGACCGAAGCCGAATGGGCCGCCTCCGTCGCGACAACGCCCCCGCCCGCGCCTCCCCCCAGGCGAGTCGAGGAAGCGCCCACGGCCCGGAGCGAGCTCGAGGCTCAGGTGCGACGCGCCGAGGAAGAGCAACGCCGCCTCGAGGAACGAGTGGGCCTGCTCCTCAAGGAGCTGGAGCTGACCGAGACCGAGGTCGTCCGAACGAAGGCCAAGATCAAAGGGCAGACGAAAGCGGAGGCTTCGTCGGCCATTGCGGAAGCACGAATACTCCTCCGTCGGATGACCGCCGAGAAGGTGCGGAGCCCCAACCTCTTGCGGTGTCAGGAGGTGCTGGACCACGCGGAACAGCTGCTTCTCGATGGCGATTTCAGCAGCGCGGCCTTCTTCGCCATGAAGAGCCAGGAGATGGTGGAGCAGGCTCGTCATCTCGCAAACGATCCGGCGGCCCTCGACACCTCCGCGCCGAAGAGGTACGTCATCGCGTCGGAATCCGCCAACCTCAGGAAAGCCCCTGGCACGACCGAGCCCATCGTGGGGCAGGCCCCGCGCGGCGCGACGGTCGAGGCGAGGGTTGTCCGCGGCGACTGGGTCCAGGTCACGTACGCCGAGATGGACGGCTGGGTCTACCGGCCGCTGCTTCAGTAGGCCGATTGCCGCGTCGACTCGGAATCGTCGCCATCCTGGTTGTCGCGACGGCTCTGCGCTTCGTGGGCCTCGGCTGGGGCCTGCGTCATCGACCGCCCCTCGACGAGCGCTTCTTCGTTGCGAACGCGGCGCACATGCTCGCCCGTGGAGATCTCGACCACGGCTTCTACCAGTATCCGGGCCTCTTCTACTACGTCCTGGCTCCGGTGCTGGCCTTCGTCGACAACCCGCAGCAGAACCTCGACGCCTATCGAGCCGCCCGATGCCTGGTCGCGCTCTTTGGCGTGGCGAACACCGCCCTCGCCTACGCCCTGGGCCGACGGCTCTTCGGGACGGCGACGGGCCTCGTGGTCGCCGCCCTCCTGGCCGTGTCTCCCCTGGAGGTCCGTGTATCCCACGAGGTCAGGCCCGACATCGTCCTCGAAGCCCTGGTGCTCCTGGCCTTTTTCGCGTTCCGTCGAGTCGGCGAAGGCCCTCGCGGCGACGTGCTGTCCGCCGTGGCCATTGGCGCCGCGACGGCTGTCAAGTTCTCAGGCGTCCTCGTGGCGCCGTCCTACGTCGTGGCGCGACTCGTGGCCCCCGGCTCGAAGCTCCGGCGTATGGCTCTCGCAGCCATCCTCTCCCTGATCGCCTTTGCCGCCCTCTCCCCCTACACGTTTCTCCGCGGGGCTGCGTCGGTCCAGGGAATGGACGACCAGTTGAGCTTCCATTACGTTGACCGTCCGGCCGACTTGGGACCCGCCGGCACCGCGGCGGCCTACGCGACGACCCTCATCGAAGCTCTCGGGGCGCCCGCCCTTCTGCTGGCCCTCGCCGGCCTCGTCGTGGGGCGCAGTCGGTGGCGCGAGTGGTTGCCTCTTCTCGTCTTGCCTCTCGTCACCGTCGCGATCTTCTCGACGGCCACCATCACCCAGGACCGCTTCCTGATCCCGGTCTTGGGAGTGACCGCGCTGCTGATGGGCCCGGCCATCGAAGCCCTGGCGGCCCGTCGGCGAGCGCTGCTCCTCGCTGTAGCCGCCGCGTTAGTGGTTGTCCCGTTGCTCTCTTCCCTCGACTACGTCCGGGCGATCCGCCGGCCCATCACCCGGGACGTGGCCGCCGACTGGATCGAATCCCATGTCGCCGAGGGACGAGTCGTGACCACGGCCAACGCCGCGATCGGGCTCGACCCGCATCGCTTCGAGACGCTGCTCGTCGGGTCGCTGAGCGACAAGACGCGAATCCAGGCCCTGGAGGCGGATCTCGTGGTCACCGGTCCGGCCAGCGACCGCAAAGGGATTGCCTCCATGACGCGCCTCTTCGTGGCCGAACCCGAAACACGCTACTCCGGCGGGCGGATCCGGATCTTCGCCGTCCCGGAAGCCCTGCGACCGCAATATCGGCCCGTGCCTCTGGCCGAGGCGCGCCTCTCCGCCTCACAGGGCGGCGAGCGACTCAGGACGGTGCACGACGGCGATCCAGCGACCGCCTGGAGAACCGCGGGCGCTCAGACGCCTGGCGACTGGGTGCAAATCGACCTGAGGCGCCCACGACTCTTGGGGCGGATCGAGATCATTCCGCCGAACGACGTCGAGGAAGCGGCCGACGAGATCCAGATCTTCACGTCGGAAGGCGCGCCGAAGCTCGAGCGGGCTCCGTTCCGGCCCGGGCGACCCGTCGTCTCGCAGCAACGGGGCGCGCCGAGCCAGGTGCTCTTGCTCCCCGAGGTGCGGGCCGTGACTCTCCGTGTGGTTCAGGTCGGCCGGAAGAACAAGCCCTGGGGAATCGCCGAGCTCCGGCTTCAGGCGCTGGACTAGCCTGCGGTTTCCGACCGTTCGACGGGTCTCGGACCGTGGGTTCCGGCCTGGACCACGCGGTCACGGCCCTGGGCCTTGGCCGCATAGAGCGCTGCGTCGGCCGTGTCCACGAGCGCACGCGAAACGCGGCCGTCCTCGGGGAACGTAGCAACGCCGATCGAAATCGTCGTGCGCGCACCGAACCGGCCCGGCCGGTGGGGGTGGGTGCTCACGGCAACACGGATCTTCTCGGCGACCTCCGTCGCTTGTTCCTTGACGCATGAAGGGAGGAGCACTGCCAACTCTTCTCCGCCGTAGCGGAAGGCCATGTCGGTGGACCGGATCGACTTCATGACCTGCCCCGCGACACGCCTGAGCGCCGCGTCCCCTTCGGTGTGACCCCAGCGGTCGTTGTATTGCTTGAAGTGATCGAGGTCAAGGAGGAGCATGCTCAGGTTCCGCCCCTCGCGTTCGCAGCGCCGCATCTCCTTGTCGAGAGTGTCCTGGAAATGGCGATGGTTGTAGAGCCCGGTCAGACCGTCCGTGATCGCCAGGGCCTCGAGGGCGCGATTGGCTTCCCTCAGCCCCTCGTTCGAGCGGGAGAGTTCGTCGCGGGCTTCCTCGAGCTTGTGACGCCCGTCGCGGACGGTGTGGGCCATCTCGTTGAACGCGACCGTGAGATCGGCGATCTCATCGGCTCCGATCACCGGAAGGTCCACGAACTCCCCGGCGCTGACCTTCTTGGCTCCGTCCACCAGCAGCATGATCGGACGCAGGATCCGCCGGGCGGCCAGGTACGTGAGGCCGAAGATCAGGAGAAACGCCGAGCCCCCGAAGAGCAAGAGCCGCTCCCCCGATTTCTCCAAGGAGCTGTAAGCCGCGTCGTGGGTCACCGTGGCGGCGAGATATCCCTGGAGGGGCGAATCGAGGCGCCGGACACCGTAGACCGTTTCACCGAGGCCCGGAAGCGTCCCTTCCTTCACGGGGGTGACCACGGGAGAGTCCTCGGGAACCGCTACCGGGAACGGCCCGACGCCGCCGCGGGGAGTCTTACCGGGAACGGTGAGAACGTCGCCCTTGTCATCCACGAGCCAGAAGGTGGGAGCGAGGTCCGACGACGTCACGAGATGGGATTCGATTTCCTTGGCGTCGAGGCGCGGCAGCAGGAACGCGGTCTCGGCGTCGACCGGCGTGCCGAGGAGACTGTCGATCTCGCGGAGGTCGAGGCGTCCGATCAAGTAGCCGATGGTCCGGCCGCTGCGTTGAACCGGCTGCAACACGAGCTCGGTCGCCCGGCCCAGGTAGTCCGAGTGGTGGACGGGGCTCAGTCGCCCCTTCTCGAGATCTTTGATGTCGGGAGGGTTCAGAAGCTTTAGACCCCAATCTTCGAGATGCTCTTCTCGGGTCCCGGCAAGAACCTGCCCCGAGACGTCCATGACGAACAGGGATTCGTACACTCGGTAGTGGCCGAGCACGGAGTGGAGGTAGTCCACGAGGTCGCGGCGCACGCGCTCCCGATCCGCGCCGGGGCGCGAGAGCATCTCGACGCTCTCGAAGGCCACGGAAGAAGACGACCAGGCCGACGTTTCGTGGAGGCGCTGCTCCGCCCACTCCTGGAGTGCCGCAGACTTGCGGAAGAGCTGGTTGGTCAGGGCCTCGTGGACTTTGTCCTGGAGCGTGTCATGATTTCGCTGGAAGAGGTACCAACCAAGCCAAAGGAGCGGCACGGCGACGCAGAACAAGACGAGGCCAAGGAGCTTGGCTTGAAGGCTGATCCGAAAAGACCTGGGCGCCGGGGCCCCCTGGTCGGGCATGGCGTTGATCTACAATCATAGCCCCGAAAGATCCCGGACCTACAATTCTTTTCCTTCGGAAGACGCTTCCTGGAGGCCCTCCGTTGAGCACCGACGACGCCATTCGCCTGACCCACGTCGCGAAGTCGTTCTCAGGTCACCAGGCCGTCAAAGACCTGTCCCTCGCGGTTCCGCGTGGGAGCGTGTTCGGCCTCCTGGGACCCAACGGCGCGGGCAAAACCACCACGCTACGCATGGTCATGGACATACTGGCGCCCGACGCCGGAACCATCGAGATCCTCGGCGCGCCGGCGGGCCCAGGCTCCCGGGACCGCGTCGGCTATATGCCGGAGGAGCGGGGCCTCTACCCGAGGATGGTTCTCGATGAGCAGCTCCTTTTCATGGCCGAGATCAAGGGGACGACGCGGCGGGAGGCCGCAAGGCGCCTTCCCGCCTGGCTCGAACGCCTGGGCCTCGCGGACTGGGCGAAAAAGAGGGTCAACGAGCTCTCCAAGGGGATGCAGCAGAAGGCGCAGTTCATCGCCACCGTGCTCCATGAGCCACAGGTATTGATCCTGGACGAGCCGATGAGCGGACTCGACCCCGTGGGGATGGACAACATGCGGAACGTCCTCCTCGACCTGAAGCGCCAGGGGACGACCCTCGTTCTGTCGAGCCACCAGATGGAGACCGTCGAGCGCCTCTGCGACCGAGTCGCACTGATCGACCGCGGCGAGAAGCTCCTGGACGGAGCAGTGAGTGACGTCAAGAAGGAGCACGGCAAGAACACTCTGGTCCTCGCCTTCGATGGCGACGGTTCCTTCCTGGCCTCCGCGCCCGGTGTGGCCAACGTGACCGACTTTGGCCGCTATGTCGAGGTCCGCATGACTGAAGGCGCCGATCCCCAGATCCTGTTGCGTGAAGCGGCGGCGCGTCTCCGGGTGAGCCGGTTCGAGATCGTCGAACCGAGCCTTCACGACATCTTCGTGGAGCGTGTCACGGCTAACGCGAAGGCGGTCGCGTGAGCCGCCTCTGGCCCATCGTGCGGCGCGAGTACCTGGAAAGAGTCCGCTCCAAGGCGTTCATCATCGCCACGGTGCTGGGGCCGGTCCTCATGGGCGGTCTCATGGTCATTCCCGTTCTCGTGGCCGGAAAGGCAGGCAAGCCTCTCCGGCTGGCGGTGCTGGACGACTCGGGGACACTGGCGGCGCCGGTGGAGGCCCAGCTCACCAAGCTCCGGCGTGACGACAACCCGCGCTTCGTCATCGAGCCTCCGCCCTTGGGATCTCCCGAGACACGCGAGCGCGAACTCAAGGCGGCCGTGATCGAGGGGCGACTCGACGGCTACCTTCACCTCCCGGCGGACTCTCTCCAGAAGGCGAGCGCGTCGTACTTCGGCAAGAACGTCAGCAACATGATCGACCTGCGGATGATGGAAGACGCGGTCTCGGACACACTTGTGGGCCTCCGCCTGACCGGAGCGGGGCTCGACCCCGTCAAGGTTCGCGACCTCACGAAGAAGGTGGATCTCAAGACCATTCGGCTGACCGCCGAAGGAGAGCGGGAGGACCGAGGAGCGGCGGCCCTCTTCTCCATCACTCTGCTGATGATGCTCTACACGACCGTTCTCATGTGGGGCCAGGCGGTCCTCACAGGCGTAATCGAGGAGAAGTCCAACCGTGTCGTGGAAGTGATCGTCTCCGCCGTCCCCTCGACGAAACTCATGGCCGGGAAACTCCTAGGCGTGGGGGCCGTCGGGCTGACTCAATTCCTGGTCTGGGTCCTTTCGCTGGCGGGCGTGTCGCTCGCGGGCGCGAGCGTTGCCGCTGGGAGCGCGGCCCGTATGCCCGAAGTCAGCCCGCTTCTTCTGGGCGCCTTCGTCCTTTACTTCCTCCTGGGCTACCTGCTCTACTCCGCTCTCTTCGCCGCCGTTGGAGCTTCGGTCAACACGACTCAAGAGGCCCAGAGTCTGGCCTTCCCCGTTTTCATGCCGCTCGTCGTGGGCGTGATGTTCTTCCCCATGGTCCTCAACTCACCGGACAGCACGCTGTCCACCGTCCTATCGCTCATCCCCTTGCTCACGCCGTTGCTCATGTTCCTCCGCATCACGGTGCTGGTCCCGCCGATGTGGCAGATCGCACTCTCGATCGCCTTGACCGGGGCCTCGATTGCCGGCGTGCTCTGGGTCGCCGCTCGAATCTACCGCGTGGGGATCTTGATGTACGGCAAGCGTCCGACGTTCCCCGAGATCCTGAGATGGGTCAGGACGCGCTGACCTTCGCTCTACGCGCAGCGCCTCGCAGACGGTTCACCCCACTCCGGCACGGGCGACGCAATCAAACCGCCCTTCGGAACCGCGCAGGGGAGAACGCCCCGATGTCGATCCGCGGCGGGCGGCCGAGGGCGATCTCCGCCGCAAGCTCCCCGACCAGCGGCCCCATCAGGATGCCGTTGCGATAGAGCCCGCCCGCATGGATGAGCCCCGGCACCGCACCGGGGCCGATGACCGGCAGGCCGTCGGGCGTCGCTGGCCGCAGCCCGGCCCAGGTCTCCGAGATCCGGGCATCGCCGAGGGCCGGTGCGATCTCGAGGGCCGTGGCGAGCACCGTCCGGAGACCGCTCGCGGTGACGCTCTTGTCGAAGCCGGCGCGCTCGATGGTGCTCCCCGCCAGGAGTCGACCATCGGCACGAGGGACGAGGTAGCCGTGCCCCGAGTACACCACATGCCTCAGAAGAGGAGGCGACATGTCGAAAGCCGCCATCTGGCCTCTCACGGGTTCTACCGGAGGAGGCGCCGGGTCGCCACGGAGCCGTCCCGCCCAGGCCCCCATCGCGTTCACGACGACGGGGGCGGGGAAGACCTCGGTGCCCGCACTTACGCCCGCAACGCGCCCGTTCTCGACGACAAGACCGCTGACCGGTCGTCCCACGACGATCGAGGCGCCTCGAGCCACGGCCGAGGCGGCCAGCGCCTTCGTGAGCCGCACGTTGTCGACCCAATGGTCTCCGCGAAAGTACAGGGCCCGCAGCACAGCAGGGTTCAGGTTCGGCTCCGCTTCCTTCACTTCGTCGGGTTCCAGCACGTCGACTTCGAGACGGTGGCGCCGGTGCCAGGCGGCCCGGTCCAGGAGCTGCTCGGCGCCGGATTCGGTCAGCGCGATGGTCAAGAGGCCCCGCTGAGAGTGGTCGACGGCGATTCCAGTCTCGGCCTCGAGGCTCGGCGCGAGGCGGACGTGATGGTCGCGTCCGGCCAGGGCCAGGGGAAGCAGGGTCGTCTCGTCTTCCGCCTCGGCCTGGGCGGCCAGGATTCCCGCGGCGGCGGAAGAGGCCTCGGCTCCCACGCGTTGACTCTCGACGACGAGGACGCTCACGCCCTCTCCCGCGAGAAATCGTGCCGCGGCGAGCCCCACGACCCCTGCCCCGATGACTATCACGTCAGCCACTCTGAGCTTCCCTCCTACTCTACTTTATACCGCAACCGCGTTCTGCTATCCTTTAGACAACACTGGAGTTCCCGTTGGGAGAGGAGAGGAGGGTGGTGCAGAGCGGTCGCTGCGTCAACTGCCGTTCCGAGATCGCGGTTCCGGACACGTACGCCCACGGCGACCACGTCAAGTGCGGCTCTTGCGGGACGAGGCACAAGGTCCAGCGAGGCGAAGGGCTACGACTGGTCCTCGCTGACATAGCCCCCTTGAAGGACTCCCTGCGCTCCAACGAGCAGCTTGTGTCACGCCTCGAGCAGGACCTGCGTGCGACCCGCTTGAGCTTGGGAATGGGCGCCAACGGCATCGTCGTCGGGATTCTCTATGCTGGCTGGCTTGTCGCATTCAGGCAACAGATGATCAGCGTCGATCTCCTCTCGAAGGCTCTCCTGGTCGCTGTGGCCGCAGCGACCTTACTCGAAGTCGCCAACTTTCTCTTCCTCTCGAAGCGGCAGCGGATGTCGCGGCTGAACAACGAGATCGCGGAGGCTCGGGAAGAAGGGCGCCTCCTTCAGCAGAAGATCCGCGAAGCCGGCCGGCTCTAGGACTACTCGACGAGGCCGGCGTCGAGCATCGCGACGACGGTCTTGTAGATGTAGTAGGAGCAGCGCGGCACGTCCTTGTGCAGGTCACCGATGGAAGCCCCCTTCTTGAACCGGGACCAGACGGCCACGGCCAACTCCAGCGTTTCGGGCTCCTCCCACTGGAGCTGGGTCGCCTTCTGCCGAAAGACCCTGGAAGGATCGGGGACCCGCTGTTGCAAGATCGGCAGCTCGTCCTCGAGGCGCACGGACTCCATGAGAAGGGAGATTCCTGGAAGCGTCACGTCGGTCTGAACCTCGTCCTCGGAAACGTTCCGGCCGGCAAAGGAGAACTCTCCCTCGAGGGGGGACTGGAAGAGCTGAAAGACGGCGTCATCGCCAATGAGCTGCCGGTATTTCGCCCGCGCGATGTTCCCCTTGAAGAAGAAGATCTCGGCGATTTTTTGTTTCCCGCCCTCGTGGGTGACCGTGAGGGTTCCGGTCTGATGGGAGCCGATCAGCGTCTGGATGATCGTGGCGAGGTCGAAGAAACGAAGGTTGCCCTGGAGTTGCTTTGCGAGGGAGCGCGGCACCTTCAGCGTGGTGAGTTCCACGCGCTTCGCCAGGACGAGACAGAGGTTCCGTGCGAAGTGTGGCAGCGTCACAATGAGATCGAGAAAGACCGGCTTCTCGACGGTGAAGAGCTCGGCGCGTTCGGGGGAACGGGCGGTGGCCGTGCGCGGGGAACCCGTGAGCAAGGCAATCTCACCGAGCACCTCTCCGGCGCCCAGGTAGGCGATCGCCGTGGCCTCGCTGCCGTCACCCGGAGCGGCGAGAATTTCGAGGACGCCGCTCTTGACGATGTAGAGCTTGTCCCCCTGGTCGCCCTGACGGAATACGACCGCCCCTGGACCATATTCCTGGACTCGCCCCTGAGCAAGCACCGCCTTCAAGACTTCTTCCGGTTGGCTCTCGAATAGGTCGGAGCCCCTCAGGAAGCTGGGATCGATCGGGGTGGACATGGACTTATGTTACACTCTGCCGCACTTGGGGCGGCGCTCAGACGGCCCGAGCGCGCCTCTCATCTGTAACGTTCAGATAATAGAGGGTTTCCGATGATCGAGCGCGAAGCCGCGATCAAGATCTACAGTGAAATCCTGGGAGCCAAGGGAGCCAAGGGTCGGCTGGTGCGCGTGGCTCCCGAAGGCTTCTACGAGGTCACGATCGAATCGGGCGGAAAGAACTTCACGGGGCTCCTGCCGATTCAATCGACGGTCCTCCTCGCCGCGGAAGCCGAGGAGGAAGTCCAGGCCGTCGAGGTGGAACGCTGAGCCGCGAGATCAGAGTTATCTTCTGCGGCCTCGGCCCCATCGGCCAAGGGGTGGCGCGGGTGGCCCTCCAGACCGAGGGGCTCAAGATCGTGGGGGCCGCGGACCTGTCCCCGGAGAAGGCCGGCAAGGACCTGGGTGTCGTTCTCGGCTTGCCCAAGAAGATGCGGATCAAGGTCCAGGCGGATGTGGGCCGGCTGCTCCGCAAGACGAAGGCGGACGTGGCGGTCCTGTCGACGACGTCGGCGATCCGGGATGTGAAGGCTCAGGCGGCTCTCCTCATCCAAAAGGGACTCCATGTCGTCACCACCTGCGAAGAGATGTCTTTCCCGACGCCGGCGCATCAGTCGGCTTTCCGCGACCTGGACAAGCTGGCCCGGAAGAAGAAGGTGTCGGTCCTCGGCACGGGTGTGAACCCGGGCTACACGATGGACGCGCTGGTGCTGATGCTGACGGCGCCGTGCGCCCAGGTGAACCGGGTCTCGGTCACTCGAGTCGTCGATGCGGGAAGCCGCCGTTTGCCGCTCCAGCGCAAGGTGGGTGCGGGGCTCAACCTGAACCAGTTTCGCCGGGCACAGACCGAAGGCTCGGTGCGTCACGTGGGCCTTCCCGAGTCCGTTCACATGATCGCAGCGGGGCTCGGCTGGAAGCTGGAAAAGGTCGAAGAGACTCTGGAACCGGCCATCGCGCCGCGCGACCTCGACACCGAGTACCTGCGAATCCCGGCGGGAGCCGCCGCCGGAATCAAGCAGTCGGCGCGCGGTTACCGCAAAGGGGAACTGGCCATCAGCCTCGACTTGCAGATGTACGTCGGCGCCGAGTCCCCGCGGGACCACGTGCTGATCGACGGCGTACCCCCGATCGACATGACCATCGCGGGGGGGGTGGCTGGCGACATCGCCACGGCCGCGATCACCGTCAACTGCATCCCCAAGCTGCTAGCGGCACCTGCCGGCGTCGTCACGATGCGCGACATCCCGCTGGTTCACCACTTCAACCCCCTCGAGCTCAAGACCCTCCCCAAGAAGAAGCGCTGAAGCGGCCCGCGAGGCGTCCCTAGCGGCCGTGGGTGCCGAGGTACTCGCCGAGGCGGCGTTCGTCGCGCGGGTCGATTCCGATGAACTGCACGCCGACATGGTATCCGCCGCGCTCGTAGGGACGGCAATGCCGCACTTCGGCCTGCACCCAGAGCGTGTCCCCGTCCAGCTCGAGGGCAAAATCGTGGATGGCGCCCGGGGTCAGGGGCGTCGTGATGGTCATCAGCGCCCCGCCGAGGCTCAGGTCGAGAAGGCGCGCGGGAACCTCGGCGCGGGCGGTCCCACGGGCAAGGGGCTCGGTCATCTCTCCGCCTTTCGCTCCCGCTGCAGGAACGACTGGAGGAGACCCACGTCCACCTCCTCGACGCCCTCAAAGTCGACGCCCACGCGGTAGGCGCCGCCTTCCGTTGCGGGGGGCTCGACGTTGACCACTCGGCCCCGGAGGTCGACGGCCACCTGAGCCAGGTCGAGGGTCAGATCGCAACGGGAGCCCAGGGCCATGGGCATTTCCATCTCGAGGGCCGCTCCGGTTTCCGAAAGGGCCACGACCCGAAACTCGGCCATGACGGTGGCGCGACCGACCATGCGCCCGTCGAGGCGGATCCGGGAATGACGTCGGCGGTCAGCGTCGCTCATGGATTCGGGGGGAGTGTAATATATTCCCCGCTGTCATCTCCAGCGGGTCATGCGGTTATGAATGGAACAGTCTCCGAGGGGTCGATCGCAGGAGTCCTTCGGGACCTCTATGTAGGTCGGAAGTCGGGGCTTCTCAATTTCACCCGCGGCGAGGAGAGACGGAGCGTACGCTTCCACAGGGGCAACATCGTTCACGCCGACACCAACGTCAAGGACGAGCGCCTGGGCGAGATGCTCGTCCGCCAGGACCTCCTCTCGAGCGCCGACCTCAAACGCGCGACCGGGTTCGTCCTTCGCGACAAGAAGCGGCTGGGCGTCGTCTTGCAAGAGCTGGGGATACTTACCAAAGACCAACTCGAGGATGCCCTGGCCCTCCACGTGCGCGAGATCCTGCTGAAGGTCTTTTCCTGGGCCGAGGGAGGCTACACCTTCGAGGAGGCGGACGCCGACGCCCCGGTCGAACAGGACACGACGCTCAAAGTGTCGACGGGAGAAATGATCCTGGAGGCCGTGAGACGAGTCGAAGACCCCGACGTGGTCCGTTTCGCTCTCGGTAGCATCGACCGTATCCTGGGCCTCTCTTCCGATCCGCTGCTGCGTTTCCAGAAGGTGACCCTGTCGCCAGCCGACGGATACGTGCTGTCACGGGTCGACGGAAGCTCCAGCGCCCGCGAAATCATCCAACTCAACCCCGCCCCTTCCGAAGAGACGATGAAGAGCCTCTTCGGCCTGCTGTGTACAGGAATCCTCGAGTATCTGCCGCTGCCGCCCAAGACGCCGCCCAAGCCGGAGCCGAGACGGGCCACGGCGCCTGCGCCACGGGCAGCCGAGGCTCCGTCCGCCCCGCCTGCCGCTCCGTCTGTTGGGACGTCGCTCCCGGGACCATCGGTGGTTGCCCAAGCCGCCGAACCCGCTCCCGTGGGCAGGGACCCGAAAGCCGATGACCCGAGGCGTCAGGAGATCCTGGAAGCATTCGACGGGCTCAAGGCGAAAAACCATTTCGAGGTGCTTGGAATACCCAAGGCATCGTCGGAGCCACAGGTCAAGGAAGCGTACTTCCGCCTGGCCAAGCGCTTCCATCCGGACGCCCATCACGATCCAGCGCTCGCCGACCTGGCCGACAAGCTCGAAGCGGTCTTCATTCGGCTCGGCTCGGCGTACGAGGTTCTGCGCAACAAGGCCGGCCGTTCGAGCTACGAGTCCGATCTCGCCTCGCGCACTCCTCGAGTCCCGATCGGAGGGACGCTGCTTGCCCCTGAAACGCCCGTCGTCGATCCCGAAGCCGAAGCGCGGATCGCCGAAGAAACGATCCGCAGGGCATCCAAGCTCTTCGAGGGGGAGCAGTACTGGGATGCGATCCAGCTTCTGGAGCCGGTGCTCCCCAAGACGGAAGGGAAGATCCGCAACAGGGCGCGGGTGCTGCTGGCCAAGTCGTATCTGAAGAACCCGAAGTGGGTCAAGCGGGCGGAGGAGCAGCTCCAGACCGTGGTGCGCGAAGAGCCCGCCAACGTCGAGGGCCACTTCCTTCTGGGAACGCTCTACAAGGCGAGCGGTTTGAAGAGCCGCGCAGTCCACGCTTTCCAAAGGGTGCTGGAGTTGAAGCCGGAACACGAGCACGCGGCGGTGGAACTGGGTGCTCTCAACCCGGAGGCCAACGGCGAAACTCCCCCCGCAGGTGCCGGGGGTCTTCTGAAGAAGATCCTGCGACGGACGTGACGAGAACCAGCGACGAGAACTCCGGGACCTCGCGGAAATGCCGAAACTGCGGACGCGAACTGGCAGCGGCGGAGGTGGGATGGGAGTGCGAGTGCGGCATCGTGGTCTGCGGGGACTCGACTTGCTTCGACGAATACTTCAAGGCCGTTGCCGGCGGCGAAGCCACGCGGTGTCGAACGTGCGGGCTCGTGACGTGAGGTTCCTGGGGGCGGCACTCACCCTTCTCCTCGGCGCCACCGCTGGCGTCGCCGACGTCTACGTCATGACCGACGGCGACCGCATCACGGGCAAAACGCTCTCCCAGGCCGCAGGCTTCTACAAAGTGGACACGCCCTACGGGCGCATCGCCGTCCCCCGCGGCCGGGTGGCCAAAGTGATCCACGACGACGGCCGGGAGGAGATCGTCAACGGAGTCGCAAGCGTTCGACCCAGCCAGCCGGCGGCCACGACCTCCGGCGGTGTGCACCTGGTCGTCGTGGTGACCGGCGCCTCGTTCTGGCAGGCCTGGCGGGAAGGGGAGATCGCGGATCCGAGCCTTCGGCTGCAGATCAGCCTGGATGAGGAGCCGATCGCAAGGTACGTCGACAACAAACTCGACCCCGAGATCCCCGGGGCCACCGTGAACTCGTTCAGCTTTGCCTCGGGTGACACGACGTTCTCGCCTGGCCCGGGCGTGCATATGGAACCCCCGGAAACGCGCCCCGGCCGGATCGCTCTCAAGATCGACCTTCCCGCAGAGAAAGCCGGGGAGCGGCGGTTCCGGCTGGCCTACCAGGCCAACGACGGCTCGGTGAGCGTCCCCGCCTGGCGCGATCTGGTGGACAGCCTCATCCACGTGACCCTCAAGACGGAGACGCCTTCCATCGTCGAGATCAGGCAGAACCAGGGCAAGATGGAATTCTCAGGCTTCGGCAAGAAAAAGATGAAGGGCGTCGAAACGTTTCTCATCGAAGCCAAGACTCAATAGCCTGTCGGCTTGACTCCCCGAGGTTGCGGACCTACCCTCGACTCGTGGGTGATTTGGTGGTGGCCGACGTTCTCTCGACGGCGGGCCTCGCCATCGCCCTTGCGGCCTGCGCCGGCCTCCGGGCCTGGCTTCCCCTCCTGATGGCCGGAGTGCTTTCGCGAGCGGGAATGCTGAACCTTGGCGCAGCCTTCGGCTTCCTGTCCACCAACAAGGCGCTGGCCCTCTTCGCCCTTGCAACGGCCATTGAAGTGATCGGCGACAAGATACCGGCGGCCGACCACGCGCTCGACGCGCTCTCGACCGTCCTGCGCCCAGCGGCAGGGGCGATGCTCGCGGCCTCGGTCTTCGGGCGCATCGCCGATCCCATCGAATCAGCCGCCCTGGGTCTCGCCGTGGGAGCGCCGGTGGCCCTCGTCCCCCACGCCGGCAAGACGGCGCTGCGGGCGGCGTCGTCGGCATTCACCGCGGGCCTCGCGAATCCGGCGCTGAGCGTCGCGGAGGATGCCGCGACAGTCGTCCTTTTCCTGACGGCGGTTCTCGTCCCCGTCGCTGTCGCTCTGGCCTTTCTCGTCGTGGCATTCCTCGTGCTGCGCCGCTTCCTGGCCCGGCCACGATCACGGGCGGCCGTCACCGCTTGAAGCTTTCACCCGTCTCTTTGGCGAGCGGGCTTCTCCTCGCCCTCGCGGGTGCCAGGGCAAGCGCGCAAGCGCCTTCGCCGAGCCCGAAGCCTTTTACCCTCGAGGTCGAGGTGGAGGTCGTCTCGGTCACGGCGGTGGTCTACGACAAGGGAGGGCACTTCGTCCGCGGCCTCACGCCGCAGAACGTCACTCTTCTGGAGGACGGCGTGCCCCAGGAGGTGTCGATCTTCCGCGAGGCCAACGGGGGCGAGGAGAAGATCCCCCTCTCGGTCGTCCTCGTCCTCGACACCAGCGGCAGCATGAAGCAGAACCTCCCGCTCCTTCAACAAGCCGCTACGAGCTTCGTGGACAAGCTCGAGGAGATCGATTCGGCCCTCGTCGTGAGCTTCAACGAGACGGTGAAGGGGAGCGTCGACTTCACGGGAGACGCCGATCGCCTGACCCAGTTCGTCGACGGCCTCCAGGCCTGGGGCGGTACGAGTCTCTACGACGCCATCCGCTACTCTCTGGACCGGATCAAGACCCAGACGGGGCGAAAGGCGCTCGTTGTCTTCACTGACGGAGACGACAACACGAGCAGCACCCGTGAGCCGGAGGTCATCGACTACGCGCGATCGGTGGAGGCCACCATCTATTCGGTCGGCATCAACCCCGGCGCAGGGATGGGCAGCGGCCCCAACAGGGGCTTCCTCAACCGAGTCGCCTCGGAGACCGGCGGGCAAGCGTACTTTCCCGATAAGGTGGCCGACTTGAGCCGCATCTTCTCGGGAATCTCCGAGGAGCTCCACAACCACTACCTTCTCGCCTATACGCCGAAGCGCCCGGCCGACGGCTCGTTCCGCAACATCGAGCTGCGTCTCGACCGGAAGGATCTTCAGGTGCGGGTACGCAAGGGGTATTTCGCCCTCAAGCGCCGCAAGCCCCGGCATTAGGCCGGCCGAAGGACCGCGCGGCCGGTCGTCGCGCGCAGCCCTGGGTGCCGGCCCCTCGGGTGTAGAATCCTCGCCGCAGATGCCCGAGATCACGGTCCAGTCCGCGGACGGCAAGAAGCGGCGACAGCCCCTCGAGCGAGAGCGCGTGAGCATCGGCCGCTCCCGGGAGAGCGATATCTTCCTCCCCGACCAGTGGTTGTCGCGCCATCACGCCGAGATCCGTCAGCGCCCCGACGGCCACTACCTCGTGGATCTGGGCAGCAAGAACGGCACGCTTCTGAACGGCTCGCGCCTGGAAGGCGAGACGCGCCTCAAAGAGGGAGACGTCATCACCCTCGGGGAGCACCTCCTCACCTTCTCTCTGACCGACGCCGACGAGACCGACGACGGCTTCGATCCCATGGGGACCCGGATCTTCCCGGCGAGGGAGCTGTCCGACGTCGCGACGAAGCCCTCCATCGACCCGGCCGAGCTGCAACGGCAGAACCGGGTCCTGTCCATCCTGACCCAGGCCACGAGCGCCCTCATCAATCATCGGCCGCTGCCGGAGCTCTTCGAGCTGATCCTCGACCTGCTCTTCAAAACCGTCCCCGCCGAGCGGGCCGCGATCCTGATCCTCGAGGGAACCCCGAAGCAGCCCGTGATCAAAGCGTCGCGGAGTCGTGAAGGGGCGACCATCACGAAGGTCAGCCGCTCCATCGCTAAGAAGGTGATCGAGGAACGGGTGGCGCTCATCCTGTCCAACGTCCTCGAGAATGCGTCCTTCCGCGCCCAGGAAAGCGTCATCTCCACTGGCATCCGCTCGGCGGTCTGCGTTCCCCTGCTGTTCACTCCGGGGTCGAGCCAGGGGGACGAGGTGATCGGCCTCGTCTA
>JBGPYB010000229.1:0-5780 GCA_041493035.1 Vicinamibacteria bacterium
CCATTTCCAGGCGCTCGCGGACTACCGGCGGCTCATGATCCGGCAGGGGATTCGCCTGGCGACGGCGCCGCCGAGCGCCTTCGAGCCGATCTGGTGCGCGTGGGGCTACGGGCGCGACTTCACGCCCAAGCAGGTGTTCGAGACGCTGCCGGTCGCCAAGCGGCTCGGCTTCCGGTGGGCGGTCCTCGACGACGGTTGGCAGGTGGCCGAAGGCGACTGGGTTCCGGTCGCGAGCAAGTTCCCCGCGGGCGATGCCGACATGAAGGCCCTCGTCGACCGCATCCACGAGGCCGGCATGAAGGCCCAGCTCTGGTGGGCGCCCCTCGCCGCGGATCCCGGCTCGCGTACCGATCGAGACCATCCCGAGTGGCTGTTGCGCAACGCCGACGGCACGCCGCGCAAGATCACTTGGTGGGACTCCAACTATCTCTGCCCCGCCCACGGCCCGGTGCGCGAGGACGCGGCCGCCTTCGCGAAGAAGGCGCTCGGCCAGTGGGGCTTCGACGGCCTCAAGATCGACGGCCAGCACCTGAACGCCGCGCCGCCCTGCTACAACCCCGCTCATGCTCACGCGGCGCCGGAAGACGCCGCCGAAGGCGTCCCGGGGTTCTTCAAATCGATCTGGGACGCGGCCCAGGCGACCAAGCCGGGCGCCCTGATCGAAGTCTGCCCGTGCGGCACCGCCTACTCGTTCTTCACCATGCCCTACCTCAACATGCTGGTCGCCTCCGATCCGGAGAGCTCCTGGCAGGTACGCCTCAAGGGCAAGACGTTGAAGGCGCTCGCGGGCGACCGCCTCGCCTACTTCGGCGACCACGTGGAGATGAGCGAGGGAGGAACCGACTTCGCCTCCACGTTCGGCGTGGGCGGCGTGATCGGGACCAACTTCGCCTGGCCCGGGGCGCCGGGGAAGAAGAACAAGAAGCTCTTGCTGACGGCGGAGCGGGAGCAGCTGTGGGAGAAGTGGACCAGGCTCTACGACGAGAAACGCCTCAGCCAGGGCGAGTATGTGGGCGGGCTCTACGACATCGGCTTTGATCGGCCCGAGGCCCACGTGGTGCGCAAGGCCGACGCCCTCTACTACGCGTTCTTCGCGAAGCGCTTCGACGGGCGGCTCGAGCTGCGCGGCCTGGAGGCGCGCGCCTACCACGTCACCGACTACGTGAACGGCCGCGATCTCGGCCGCATCCAGGGGCCGCGCGCCGAGCTTCCGGCACGCTTCGAGGGGTCGCTGCTGCTCGAGGCCCGGCCGGAGGTCGCGGCCGCATCGGAGCCACGGAACTGGACGCACCGCGTTCGGATCGGCGCCTACGGCCTCCCGGGAGGGACAGCGGCAGCGATCGTGCGCGACGCCACCGACAGCCATGTCTTCGGCATCGAGGTGGACAACGACATCCCCGGCCGCTATGAGAGCTTCCTGGACCCGGAGCCGAAGCTCGCCGCCATCCGGGACCTCGCGAAGCAGGCGCACGCGGCTGGGAACCGCGCGTTCGTCTACATCGTCGCCACCGAATGCATCACCAAGGACGCCGACAAGTCAGCCCACAGCCTGGCCAAGGATCACCCGGACTGGCTTCAGCGCAAGCTCTCCGGCGAGGTCGCTTCGTTCACGAGCGGCGCGGCCTTCTGGATCGTCAAGGGCGACGAGGATATCTGGATCTCGCCCTACGCGAAGGCCTGGCGCGAGCAGTACATGACACGCGTGCGCCAGATCGCCGCCACGGGCATCGACGGACTGTACGTGGACGTGCTGTACTGGATGACGCACTTCGACGGCTGGGAGGACTCCTGGGCCAGCTTCGACGACTACACGGTCGAGGCCTTTCGGCGGAAGACCGGCCTCGATGCCCGCCGTGACCTGAAGCTGGGCGACTTCACGGACCCGCACTTCCGCCAGTGGGTCGACTTCCGGATCGAGACGATCACCGAGTTCATGCGCGAGATCGATCGCAATGCCAAGTCGGTCAACCCGAAGATCATGACCATCCCCGAGATCTACCCGGGTATCGAGCGCGAGGCGGTGGTGGTCGGCGCCGACGTCTACGAGCTGTACCACGTGACCGACGCCATCGCCCACGAGTACGAGTTCGGCGGGGGCGACCACATGGCGACCTCGCGCACGCCCCTCGACTGGTTCCGCTACCAGGTGGGGATGCACTCCTTCCGCGCCTTCGCCCAGGGAAAGGCTACCTGGATCCTCAACTACTCCTGGGACGGGGACAAGAACATCGCTCCGCCGGAGCCGATGATGAACCTCGCCATGTCCCAGGTGATGGCCGGGGCGAACTTCTGGGACGCGGCCACCCACGTGATGTCCGGCTCCAACGATCTGCCGACACGCAAACGCATCTTCGAGTGGATCGAGAAGCACGAGAAGACGCTCTACGAGCCGCGGGAGCCCGTCCATCCGATCGGCGTGTATTTCTCGCCAGCAACGCGGAATTACTTTTCGGACGAATTCCTGCGCTCCTACCAGGGCATCCTGATCCTGTTGCTCCAGAAGCATCTGGAGTTCCAGATCGTGACCCCACGAACCTTGGAGGCATTTCGGGGCGGGACGCTCGTGCTACCGGATGTGCGGATGCTCGGAGACGCCGAGCAGGGCGCGCTCCGAGCGGAGGTGTCCCGTGGCATGCGCCTCGTCGTCACGGGTGTGGACGCGGCCGGCCTGCCCCCTTCTCCGGCGCTGACCCGTTTCCCGGAATGCCCGGGGAAGGCCTACGTGGCCGATCTCGAAAGGGACTTCGAGAAGGCGGATCCTTCGAGGGCCGAAGCCTTCCTCGCGGCCTTGGCGCCCGATTCGAGCGTCCGCGTCGAAGCCTCCCCGTCGGTGGCGACCCAGATCGCGCGAGTGGACGGAAAGCTCCACGTCTTCTTCGCCAACTTCAAGGGTCTGGTCCCGCGGCAGAACGCCGTTCAGGCCCCGGAGCAGGGAATCCGCGTCACCCTTCCCGCCGCCAGCGCCGGAAAGGCCTGGTTCCTGCCCTTCCTCGGCGAGGCGCAGGAAGTCGAGGGCCAGCGCCAGGACGCCAACCTCGTCTTCGTTCTGCCCGACGTCCAGAAGGGCGCGGTCGTGTGGTTCGAGCCCCGATAGCTCGAGTTAGACGCCCTTCCTCCAGTTGGCGTCGCCGTGCTTCTTCAGCCGAATGGATAGGGAGCCATCGGGGCTCGTTGGCTGAGCGCAGGCCCAACGAACCGGGTAGCGCACACCCTGGATCTCGATCTCAGCCCGAAGCACGACCAGTTGCCCGTCCATCCCCGCCGGGAGGATGAAGGAAGCTTGCCGGACCTTTCCGGCATGCGGACAGCCGGCATCCAGGTTTCCTCCGATTCTCACCTTTCCGTCGGGGCTCTCCACGAAGACCCCCAGGATTCCCGGCACGGCGGCGACACCGTCGTTGACGATCCCCAGGACCAGCTCCGAAGTGCCGTAACGCTTTCTTTGCCAGACCCAGGAAGGCCGGACACGGTATCCCAATCGCTGTTGGAGCTGAGTCAGCGACTCGGGGTACTTTTCATGGAAGCGCTTCAGGTTGTCCGCTTCGGTCCAAAGAGACCAGTAGTTGGCGCCCACGTCCAGGGAATGAAGCGCCGTTGCTTCTCGAAAGGGACGGTCTAGAGGACCGCCGATGGAGCCGGGATAGTCTCCCTTTTCCGGCGTGTCTTCCTCGGGCAGATAGTGGCGTCCGCGTCCCTCCTCCAGGACCACGGCCAGCCAGGGGGGACGATGTGCCAGCATCTCGATCTGGATGGGCTCGTCCATGAGGAGGCTGTCCGAGCGAAGCCAGCCGCCGGCACGCATCACCAGATCGTGTACCTCACGGTTGCCCGTCCGGCTGATGTCCGGCTGCGTGTTTGCAACCAAAGGGGTCTTCTTCCAGGCGTCTAACTGGAGGTGAGCCATGCCCGCCATGGTCTTCTCGGCAGTCAGGTAGTCCGGAAAGGGATTGAGATAGTCGTTGGTGTGCCCCTCCCCCCAAAACCCATACATCATGAGGTCCATGAATTCGATGCGGGGGTGTCCGTCGAATTCCGAGGCCAACAACTCGTTCAAGTCCCGGAAGGCCTTCTGGAACTCGGGGTGGTCGTAGCGAGGTTCGTAGAAATCGAAGTCGTTCTGCCGTTCCGACGATTTCCGGCCGATGTTGACGAGCGGCACCTTTTCGCGCACGAAATCGGGTAGGGAGAGCTTCTTGGGCTGGATGTCGGGGCTCGACAATTGCACCCGGAATCCCACTCTCAAGTCGTGAGCCTCGGCGGCGGCACGAGTCAGCTTCCAGATCGGATGCAGATCCAGCCTTCCCGGCCGGCTCTGCACGTCCCTCCAGTCGCACCGGATGTAGAGGACGTCCACAAAGGGCAAGCTGGCCATCTTCTCTACGTGCTGCTCCAGGGTCTCGAGTCCCTTGCGCGCAGCCAGCGAAGGGCCGTTTTCTTCCCAGGTATAGCCGATCAGCCCCAAGCCGCGGTTCTTCACCGGCTTGCGGGAGGGAGTGGTGGACGCGATCGTGAACCACCCTTCGTCTTGTTCGATACCAAAAGGACCTTGGTTCAGCCGCGCGGTGACTCGCGGCCCCGGTCCAAAGTCATGTCCCTCCCACATGTGGTCGGGCACGTCGGCTTCCGCCTGGCGGCCCTTCAACCCGGTCCATGCGGCCAGTACCCCACCTGCCTTCACGAAGTTTCGCCGGTTCATCTCGAACACCTCCTGGCCCGAAGATCTGGAGCCCTATCCGAGCCCCCGCGTGGGGCGCAGCCTCAGAGAGCCGTCCTCTTCGAGAGCCTGGTGACAGGCCCACCGCACGGGGTGGCGGACGCCCTTCACCTCGATCTCCGCCTTGAGCTTGAGCCCCTTCCACTCCGTCCCCGGTGGCAGCGCGAACCGGGCCTGCCGGACCTTCCCCGGCAGCGGATAGCCGGGATCGAGGCCGCCTCCGACCCGGAGCGTCCCGTCGTCGTTGGTCACCTCGACCCGGAGCACGCCGGGCACGCCGGCGACACCGTCGTTGGCGAAGCCGACCACGAGCCCGTTGCGCCCGCCGCCGTCGTAGTGCCAGACGTACGAGGGCCGCACGCGGTAGCCCACGCGCCGGGCGACGGTGTCGATCATCTCGGGGTAGCGGCGGTAGTAGCTCATGACGTTCTCGGCCTTCTCCGCGTGCCAGTTCCAGAGCGACCAGTAGTTGGCGCCCACGTCCATGACGTGGGCGATGACGTTGTCGGTGTAAGTGACGCCCTCGTCGAGCCGCAGCGACTCCGGCGAGCCGTCGGACATCCCCACCTCGATCACCGCCGCCACCCAGGGCGGCCGGTTGGAGAGCGCCTCGATCTGCTCGTTCTCGACGAAGATGGTGTCGGTTCGAAGCCAGTTGTGGCTGCGGATGGTGCGGTCGAGCAGTTCCGAGTTGCCGACGCGGCTCCAGTCCGGCTGCGTGTTCGTGACGAGCGGGGTCTTTTTCCAGTGCTCGAGCTGGACCTCGAGCATGCGCACGAACGTGCGCTCCGCCGTTTCCCCGTCCGGAAAGGGATGGTCGGTGAAGGGCCAGGTATGGCCCTCACCCCAGAAGCCGTACTCGAAGGTGTCCATGTACTCGACGAGCGGACCGCCGTCGAGCTCGGCGGCCAGGAGAGCGTTCAGCTCGCGGAAGGCGTCCTGGAAGAAGGGATGGTCGTAGCGTGGCTCCAGGAAGGCCTTCGGGAGAAGGCCGGGGCCGCGCTTCCACTCGCCGCCGCGCAGGGGAACCATGGGCACCTTGTCGAGGACGAAGTCGGGCAGCGCC
>JBGPYB010000104.1:0-17041 GCA_041493035.1 Vicinamibacteria bacterium
AATACCGCGGCGACCGCGACGACTTCCAGACGGTCTACGGCTACGTCGAGCAGGAGCTGACGAGCGACAAGCGCTTCGACGTGATGCTGATACCCGGGCTGAACGGATGGTCCCGGCTCACCCGCGCCTCCCGCGATGCCATCCTGCGCCGCGTCAGCGAGGGCGCGGGCCTCGTGCTGATCCACCCCTTCGTCGGCGACGTGAAGGGGCATCCCTTCAAAGGGGATGAGGCTGAGGAAGACCGGCGGATCTGGGATGTGTCGCCTCTCGTCGGCGTGCCGGACGATCTCGTGAGCGAGCGCGGCTATCCGGAGTTGAACCAGGGAGCGATCACACAGGCGCGGTGGGAGCGGGCGGGACGTCACTTCATCACCGAGGGACTGCCTCTCGAACTGATCCCTTCGGGGCGCGCGGGCGGTCGCTTCTACAACTACGAAGCCCGCGGAGACGTCTTGATACAGGCCGAAGGCCGGCCCATCCTGGCCACGAAGACCTACGGAAAGGGAAGAGTCGTGGCTCTTTCCTACGTGGAGGACGGCTTTCTGCCAGAGACCATCGATCCGGTGGAGGCGCACGTCTCCTGGGGCTACTGGGAGTACCAATACGCCCTTCTCGTCCGAAGCCTTCTTTGGGCTGCTGGACGGGAAAGCGGCCTCTCGTTGGCGACGCCGAGGCTGGACGCGAAGGAGCCGTCGGCACTGGTGCTCGACCTTCGCAGCAACCAGACCCGCGACGTCGAGATCGACGTGACGGCGCGGAGCGAGTTCGGCGGTGTACTTGGAGCCCATCAGGAACGACGGACGCTGGTCGCTGGCGCCTCGAGCCTCCGTGTGCCGGAGAGCAGCCTGTGTCCGAAGGAGGGGTGGCCCGGAGGGCGCGTGGCACTGGACGTGATCGTGCGCGACGCCGCAAACGGGTCCACCCTCGACTTCGGAACCGGGACCTTCGAGGTACCGAAGGCCGCAACGGTGACGGGGGTGCAGCCGAACGCGAGGGTCTACCGAGTCGGCGACACCATGAGCGTCGTCACACGGGCGGCGGGAGAACTGGGCAGCGTGGTGATGCGCCTCGAGGTTCGCGATGACCTGGGGCGTCTCCTGCACCGAGAGGAGAAGCAGACGCCGGGGGAGAAGACGTTCTTCTACGCTCTCGACGACTTCGTCGGGAAGCGCGCCTCGCTGACGGCATCCCTCGTCGCGGAGGGGCGGATCATCGACCAGCTCCAGGCGGAACCGGTGGTCGTGGTCCAGAGAGAACGACGCCAAAAGGACTACCAGGGGCTCCTCTCTTTCGAGGCGCCGCGGCACTTCCAGGCATCGCTCCGCCAGCGCCGGCTCCGCGATCTCGCGATGGACAGCGGCTTCACCTGGGGCGGGAAGGTGAACGACAGCCTCGAGGTCCCTCGCGGCTGGTTCGGCGTCTATTGGTACGACCGCGGGCCGACGGCGCCCGAGGCTCTCGATCAGGCGATACGCGACTATGAACGGACGGGGGACGCGGCGTCCCTCCAGTACCTGACCAGGAAGGAGCTCTACCGCCGGACCGGCGACAAGAAGTTCCTCGTCCGCAGCCCGAGCCTCGACGATCCCGACGTCCTGCGCACGCTCGCGGACGTCGGCCGGACGGCCGCTCGCAACAAGGCCGTCTACAACATGGACTACTACTTCGTCGGAGACGAGGGCTCTCTCACGTCGTACGCGGACCCGGTCGACTTCTGCTTCGGTCCCCATACCCTCGCGAATTTCCGGAAGTGGCTGCAAGGTCGATACGGAACGTTGGCAACGCTCAACCGGGCGTGGCAAGCCGCCTACTCGGACTGGGGCGCTGTCGTGCCCTCCACCACCGAGCAGGCGCGGAAGACGGGCGTCTTTCCGCCGTGGGCCGATCACCGGACCTATATGGAGGTGTCGTTCGCGAACGCGTATCGGACCGTGCGCGACGCGGTCCTGGAAGGGGATCCGCTGGGGCACATCGCCCTCTCCGGGACTCAAGTGACGACGCCGTGGAATGGAGCCGACTGGTCCCGCCTCGACCTGATCGTCGACGACTTCCTCTCCTACGACGGCGGCAACCAGTGGGACATGCACCGGTCGTTCGCCAAGCCCGGCGCCCGCGTCGGCTTCTGGACCGGCTACGGCCGCAGCGGTGTCGGCGTGCGCCACGAGATCTGGAGCGCGGCTCTCCAGGGGGTGCTCTTCCCGAACCTTTTCTGGAGCTACTCGGTGGTGAATCCCGACCTGACCTGGTCGCGCTCCGGGCGCGACATGGGGGCGGTCTTCCAGTCGCTTCGCTTCGAAGGGGTCGGGAAGCTGCTCATGGAGTCGGAGCGTCTCGGTGACGGCATCGCGGTGCACTACTCGATGGCTTCCGTCCACGCCGCTGGGATCCTCGGCTTCCACGATCGCGGGAAGAAGGACGACGACGATGACCCCGGCTTCCCGGCCAACCGAGACGGTTGGGTGCGGGCCCTCACCGACATCGGCCTCTCCTTCGACTTCGTCTCTTCCCCGGAGATGGAGTCGGGGGTGCTCGATCCGGTTCGCTTCAAGGTCGTGGTCTTGCCCCTTTCGCTGGCCATGTCGGCGAAGGAGGCGCAGGCCATCGAGGCTTTCGCGCGGGCCGGTGGGACGGTGATCGCCGACGGGGCCCCGGGGTTGATGGACGAGCATTGCGCCTGGAAATCGGCTGGCGCTCTGAACGCACTCTTCGGAGTGAGTACGCCCGCCTCGGAAAAACGCAACCTGAAGACGCCGCGTGGGACGGGCGATCTCGCCCCCACGCCTGAGGGAAAGGCGTGGGGCCTGGAGGCTTCGGTCTTGGGCGCCGCGGCCCCTTTCGAGGCGGACGTCGTCGCCGGAGACGGCCGGCCGCTCGTCACCATCGGCGCGTCGCCCGCGGTCTTTGCTCGCCCCGTCGGCAAGGGCTGGGCCATCTACCTCAACGCGCTACTCGACCACTACCCGCAGCTTCGGAAGGAGCGCTTTGGTGGCGCGGGCACCCGCACGCTGCTGTCGGCGATCCTCGCCCACGCTGGCGCCCGGCCCGTGGTGCGGGTGCATGACGGGAAAGGGCACGGCGTCGGGCCGACGCGCATCGCGCGCTACCGGTTCGGCGACGCCGAGATCGTTGGCCTCCTCCAGGAGCCCATCGATCTCGAAGAGATGCACGGTCGCGACGGTGTCCGGGTCTACACCGACTCCAAGCTCGGGAGCGTGGTGGCCCAGGAAGTCGAGATCCAGTTGCCCCGGGCGTCGGACCTCGTGAACGTGCGGACCGGCGAATTCCTCGGGCACACCGACCGCTTGCGCACGTCCCTCGTGTCCGGCGATGGCATGGTCCTGGCACTCGGCGGGTCCCGTCCCGCCGTCTCTCTCTCCGGCTCTCCTTCCGCGGCCCGCGGAGAGCACGTGCGCTTCGAGATCCACGTCGTGCCCGCTTCGGCCAAACGCCTCGTACGGTGCCACGTGTACGGACCCGATGGGGCCTTTCGCCCTGAACACGCGCGGAACCTTCTGGTCGACGGTTCGACCGCAACGTTTGTCCTCCCCACGGCTCTGGACGATGCGCCTGGGGCCTATCGGTTGAAGGTGGCAGACGTCGTGGGTGGCGGGACGGCCGAGGCCACGATGGATCTGCAATGACGGCAATGGTGAGCGACGACTTCACCGCGCTACGTCAGGAGGTCTGGCGGGCGAGCGTGCAACTCCCGCGAGCCGGCCTCGTGAAGGAGTGAGCGGCTGACGGCTCAGCGTCCCCCGCACCACTCGAGCGCCGCGGCCACGTAGACCTCGGCCGTGCGCAGGACCGAGGGCACCTCCACGTATTCGTTCGCGTTGTGGCTCCCGGCCCCCCGCGGGCCGAAGAGGAGCGTGGGGATCTTGAAATAGCGGTGGGGAAGGAAGGCGTCGCAGGGCCACTCCGAGGCCGAGAGCCGAGCCTCATCCCCAAGGACGCCCGTCGCAGCGCCGTGAAGACAGCGGGTCCAGGCGTGCTCCGCCGGAACCTCGTGGCCGAGGAGCGGTGGGGCGAACAGGGGCTCGACCCGGACCGGATGGGCGCGGAAGAACGGGTCGGCTCGGCAGAAGGAGCGCAGGGAGGCTTCGATCGCCCGCACCACACGAGGCACGTCCTCGTGGGGCAGAAATTGGAAGTAGACACGGACCCGGGCCTCGAGGGGGACGCTCAGCGGAACGTCGGGATCGAACCGATTCGATTCGAGGGCCAAGACCTGGACAGGGGCGGGGTCGGGGAAGTGGGCGTAGGTCTTCCGCCGGTCGACTCTCTTGCGATCGCGGACCCATCCTTCGATCCAGCCGAGGATGCGCCCCATCGGTATCGCGGGGCTCACGACCTCCTCCTTCGAAAAGTAGGCCATGGGGTCGCCGGCCTGACAGACGATGTCGAAGACGTGTCCGCCCCGCGTGGCGCGCACGACCTCGTGGTTCGTCCCTTCGGCGATGGCGCAGGCGTCGGCGTTGTCCCCGCGGAGACGGCCGGCCAGAGTTCCGCCCCCTCCGCCGAACTCCTCGTCGATCACCGATTCGCAAAGCAAGTCTCCCTCGAGACGCAGGCCGGCCCTGCGCAGCGCCATGGCGACGGCGAACTGCGCGACGAGGCCGCTCTTCATGTCCCAACTTCCGCGACCGTAGAGACGCTTCCCCCGAATGACGCCGGACCAGGGGCTGTCGCGCCAGGGATTGGGCCGTGTGGGAACCGTGTCGATGTGGCCGCTCAGCAGCAGGCTGCGTCCACGTCCCGCACCGGCGAGCCGGGCGACGAGGTTGTGACGGCCGCGATAGTGCCGATCGCGACGGACGTACGGGTGGTGCGACCGTTCGAGGAAGGCGCAGTCGTACATCTCCACGTCGAGGCGATAGGGTTTGAGGGCGCTCCGCAGGACCCGCTGGGCGGCGGTCTCGTGACCGTTCGGCGGAATCGCCACGCTGTCCACCCGCACCAGCGCCTGGACCAGCGAGACGATCTCGTCGCGCAGGGGACGCAGGAGGCGGCGAGCGTCGCGGACAGCGTCCTGGCTATCGGTCATCGTCGGATCCTCTGAAGAGGCGGCTCATGGGCTCGCCGACAGTCACCCCGTGCGCCTGCGCGAAACGCCGCAGCGCCCCGAGGCTGGCGCCGGGATGGATTGTATGAGGCGACGTCACTTTGTACGCGGAGAGGAGGACGCCCAGATCCATGGCGCTGGCGAGAGGACGCTCTCCCAGCACTCGTCGAGGACCGTCGGTGGTCGTGAAGGCAAGGCCGATGGCGAGGCCAGTCAAGACGCCGCCCAGAAGAGCATCTCCCGCGCCTGCCGTGCTCGCGACGGTTACCGGCAGCGCCGGCGTGTGTCGCCAGCGCCCCTGCTCGAAGCCGAACGCTCCGTCAGGACCAGAGGTCACCACGATGCGGATGGAAGGCTGGACCGCTACCAGCAAGGCCGCGCACGCGTCGAGCAACCGGCCGGCCCTCTCGGCATCGAAGGCGACGCCGGTGAGCGCGGTGGCTTCGTCCTCGTTGAGCGCCAGGAGGTCGACATCGGCAAAGAGGCCGAGGGCCAGGGCCTCCTTCGCCTCGGCCGAGGCGATGGCGGCCACGCGGAGTGATCCCGATCGGCCGCCGATCTGCAAGAGATGGTGGCGAACCGCCAGGGGTACTTCAGGTGCGGCAAGGACGATGGCACCTCGATCGACAAAGGGAAGGGCGCGATCCACGTCGGCAGCTGCGAGCCGCGAGGCCGCAGAATCCACGGTGGTGACGTTGCCGCCGCTGCCGTCGGGGTATTGGAAGCAGACGCTCTGCAGCGTCGGAGCGCCGGCGAGGGCTTCGACGAACCGAACGTCCATACCCGCCGCCGCCATCTCGCGGCGCAGGCGCGCGCCCGCCTCGTCGTCGCCGACCTTGCCCACCGGAAGCACGTGGAACGGCTCGCCGCTCTCGGTGGCGCCCAGGAGGACCGCGGGGTAATGGGCGATGATGTGGAGCTTGCAGTAGTCGCGTACGTCCAGGAGTCGTGCCGGGCGGCTCTCGTTGCGCCCCAGGTCGTGGTTCCCATCGAGGGCGAAGAAGAGCCCGGTGCCGATTCCCCCGACGCCGACGAGCCTGCGATAAGGGCACGCTCCGTCGGGGGGAAGGACTCCCTCGGTCAGAAAAGCTCCCATTCCGGATGCTCGGCGATGGGGTGGCGTGCCGTCTCGAGGGTCGCCGTGAGGAGCGCGTCGGAGTGGCCCTGCAAGAGGGTGATCGGATACTCCGGCGTCGGTTCCGAGAAGAGGGCGACCCGGAGGGCGGTCTGCTTCCAGGCTCCCGTGTCGCTGAAGAGGCGCACCTTTCTGGCCGAGAGGCACTCGCGCATGCCGAGGGTGACCGACATGGGCGGTACGAACTGGTAGGCCGCGCCGAAGGTCCGGTGGGCGAGTGCGAGGATCGTGTCGAGGTTGTTCTCCTGGACGCGTGCCGTGGACGCGGCCAGGTCCTCCAGGGTCGGTCGCTGGAAGGGATGGCGGCGAGCCTGGTTGTAGGCGACATGACCGTCCTGCCCCCAACCGCCCAGCGTGATGTCGACCGGAGCCTCGTCGATCGCGGCGACGACTCGGTCGATCGTCGACGGCAGAAGCCAGTGGCGTTGACCCTCGGGGACGTTCAGCGCGGCGAGGACCCCGCCGTAGAACTCCCGCTCCATGAATGTCCGGAAGTTGTACGGATGGTTTCGCGGGAGGGGACGCCCCTGGGCGTCGAGACATTCATCCATGTGGAAGACCGTAAGACGCCCAAGGGAGAGGCGACGTTCGTTCACGATCCGCGTCCAGGGGGCGTACCAGGAGGTCGGTCCACAGGGGACAATGGCGCGGGTCGGAAGGCCGCGGGCGTTCTGCGCGGCCACGAGGTCCGCCAGCTCGAGAGCCATCGTCTCCCCGAGCTCGGCGGAATCCTTCACGACGCGGAGTGGGATCCTGCGTGCGGGATGGGTGGCGAGAGCGTCGGCTGGAATGCGGCACCACTCGAGGAGGTTCCGCGGGCGCACCGCGTCTGTCACTTGCCGAACTCCAGTACCTCGTAGATCTCCGTCCAGGCTTCGAGGAAGTAGGGGATCTGCTTCTTCAGCAATCGTGCATGCTGGCGGGAGGACGAGATGCGGTCAAGTCCTTGTTGTGCCGCCTGAAGGCTCGGGAACTCGCACTCCCAGATCAGGGTGTGGGCCGACTCGCGACCCGCGTACGGTCGCAGGCGTCGTCCTTTGGGGAAGTCGCGGTGACGTCGCTCCAAGGCGGCGAACTCCGCTTCGAGAGCCAGGAAACCCCTCTCATCGGCAGGCCGGAAGCGTTGGACGAATCGCAGAACGTAGGCCATGGGTACTCGCGAAGAATCATCGCGAAACGCTTGCAAACACAAACAAACACAAGCGTATAGAGCTTATAATCGCTTTCGTCTTCGACTGTCAACCCGACGGCGACACCCGTAGGGAGGTCCCATGATCCGGCGTCGTGACTTCGTCAAGGCTGGGGCTGCGATGGCGGCCGTGTCGGCTCTGCCTCTGGCAGCGAAAGGAGACGTTCCCGCCCACCTGTGGCAGGGGTATGACTTCGGTTCAGGTCCGCGGGTCGCGGACCGCCTGAACCAGGGACCCTTCGGCATCGACCAGGACGAAGGGTGGTACACGACTCCCGACTGGCGCAAGGGAGTCTGAGGATGGGCCGACTGACCGCGGTCCTCGCGCTTCTTGCGCTTCTCCCGCCGCCGGCGAGCCGAGCCACCGGAGCGGAGCTTCTTACGTGGGACAGGTCCGAGAGCGACGGCGGGTGGACGCGATGGTCGCCTCGACCCGCTCTCGCTCCGATCTTCGCGGTGGTCAAGGCCGAGAGCGACCCGTGGCTAGGCCTTGCCGGAGGCGGCCGGCGCTACGTCTTCGGCGGCTGGCGCCGCACGGTCACGATCGATCCCGGCAGCGCGTATCGTTTCCACGCTGACGTAGAGGCTTCGGGCCTCGTGAATCCGCGCCGCGAGATCGTCTGCCAGGTGCGGTGGCTTGGTCCCGGCGTCGGTGAAGAGGTCGCCCCGGAGTACGTGGCCGATCAGCCAGGGCCCTCGCCCCGCTCGATCCGATGCGACGAGATCCTGACGCCGCCAGTGGGAGCCACGTCGGTGGAGGTCAGTCTGCTCGTGCAGTGGGCGCCGGACGCCGAAGTCGCCTTCAGGGAGGTGTCGCTCTCGCCCGCGAGGTCTCCCGCGGGGCGTTCCGTTCGCATCGCGACGGTTTACTGGCGCCCGACCGGCCCTTCGACCTCGGCGGCGAACGTGGAGGCCTTTGCGGCTCTGATCGACCGGGCCGCGGCTCATCAACCCGACCTCGTCTTGCTTTCGGAGGCGATCACGTCGATCGGTACGGGCCTTTCGGTCGAGAAAGCAGGGCAGTCACCGCAGGGGCCGGCATTCCAGGTCTTGTCGGCCAAGGCGCGGCAGCACAGCGCCTACATCGTCTACGGTGCTTACGAGACCGCGGGTGACCTGACCTATAACTCCGCCTTCGTGGTGGGCCGCGACGGCGCCCTCGTCGGTGTCTATCGCAAGGTGCAACTGCCCGTGGGCGAGGTGGAGGCGGGCCTGTCGCCGGGCGATGCCTACGCGGCCCTCGATCTGGACTTCGGGCGCGTGGGGATCCTGATCTGCCACGACACGGCGTTCGACGAGCCGGCACGCTTGCTCACCCTTCGGGGAGCCGAGCTGCTCCTGGCGCCAGCCTGGGGAGGGGATCTGACGCAGATTCGCGCCCGCGCCATGGACAACGGCGTCTGGGTCGCGACGGCAGGCTACGACGTCGCAAGCGCCATCATCGATCCGGCCGGGGAGATCCGCGCCCAGACCTGGAAAGGCGTGGGGGATGGAGTCGCCTTTCACGTGGCGGGTCTCGGGGCGAAGATGAAGCGTCCGTGGATCGGTGACTGGCGGAGCGCGGTCCTGAAGCAGCGTCGTCCGGAGGCGTACGGCGGTTTGCTCGAGGAGCCTCGATGACCCCTGGAACGCGACTGCTCGTGGGCTCTTGGCTCGCGGCCTTCGCCGCAGCCTCGCCCCTGTTGGGCGGCGAGCGGCCCACGGCCGAGATGCTGCAAGTCCTCCCCACCGCCGATCCGGGTCCGCGGATCACGCCCCTCCTCCGCTACCAGCTCGATCGAGCCTGGGCGCAGGACGAAGCGCGGCGAGCGCGGTTCGCGAGCGTTCGGACGGAGGCGGACCTGGTCGCACTCCAGCGAGAGATCCGAGAGAAGGCATTGCAACTCATCGGCGGCCTTCCCGGGGAGCGCACGCCCCTCAACCCCAGGATCACGGGGACGATTCCGCGGGACGGGTATCGGATCGAGAAGGTCGTTTTCGAGAGCCTGCCGGGCCTTCACGTCACGGCGCTGCTCTACGTGCCTGACACTCCAGCCGGGGCGAAGCGCGCGGTGCTCCTGGCCTGCGGTCACGCTCCCCTCGGGAAGGCTCATCCCGCCTATCAGGAAATCGCGGTCCGCCTTTGCAAGCGTGGATACGTGGTCCTTTGCTGGGATCCGGTCGGGCAGGGAGAACGAAGCCAGTACTGGGACGCTGCGCGTGGACAGAGCCGTTACAACCTGGTGTGCGGGGAGCATGCAGTCCTCGGGAATCTGGCGACTCTCGCGGGCACCAGCCTGGTGCGCTTCATGGTCTGGGACGGCATCCGTGCCCTCGACTACCTCCTGACCCGACCCGAGGTGGAGGCGACCCATGTCGCGATCACCGGGACGAGCGGAGGCGGCTTCCAGTCCACATGGATCGGCGCCCTGGACGAGCGAATCGGCCTCATCGCTCCGTCCTGCTTCGTGACGTCGCTGCCGATGCGGATGGCGGTCCGCATCTTCGACGACCCCGACAGCGATCCCGAACAGGATCTGGCCGATCTGGTCGCCGACGGAATCGACCACGCGGGCCTCCTGCTTCTCGCCTATCCCCGCCCCGTTCACGTGGCGGCGGCCGTGAAGGACTTCTACCCGATCGAGGGAACGCGGAAGACGGTGCGGGAGGTCTCGGCTCTCTATAAAGCCTTCGGTCATGGCGACCTTTTCGCGTCGTCCGAGGGCTACCATGACCATCGCTATTCGATCGAGAACCAGGCTGCGGCCTTTGCGTTCCTGGACCGCTGGAACAACCGTCCCCCCGGGGGTGCGCTGGCCGCGGTGGCGCCCCTCGACGCGGAGGTACTCCGCTGCACGCGATCGGGCCAGGTGCGCGTCGACCTCCCGGGGCGATCGCTCCAGGAGATCATTCGAGACGTCTATCGTCGGAACAAGGCCTCTGTACTCAGCGTGGGAGATCTGTATCGCACGCGGAGGCAGGCGCTCGGTCCGACGAGTTGGGAGGGAGCCGGCAGTGCCACCGTGGGCGACGTCCGGATCGACCGCTACCTCGTCCGCCACGGTGGATCCCTGGTTCTGCCTCTGGTCCATATCCATCGTATCGGTGCTCGTTCAACCCGAATCGTCCTGCGGGTCGGTCTGGACGGGAAGGTTCGGCCCGAGGACTGGCCGCAGGTGGAGGAGGACTTGAAGCGCGGAGACGCCGTGGTCTCGTTCGACCCGCGCGGGCTGGGGGAGACGCGGATGCGCTACAAGGCCGTGTCGATCGACGATCCGGCCCTGGCGGCTCTCGAAGATGCGTCGGCCTACGTCAGCCCGATTTCCGGTGTTTTGGCCAACTACGCCTACAATGCGCTCCTCACGGGTCGGCCGTACTTCCTCGAAATGATCGAGGATGCGGAAATCGCCGCGCGCTTTTGCCGCGAGAGGCTGGAGGAGAAGAGGGTGGCCGTGGGGGAGATCGGCGACGCGCGCACGCTGGCGGCGGCGATCGCCGCTGCGCTGCCGGAGGTCGAGCTTCTTCCGGCGAGTGCCGGGGGACGCTCCTTCTCGTGGGCGGAGACGGTGGAGGACTTGCGCGAGACGTGGCCGATCCACTATCTGATTCCCGGCGGAGCGTACATCCGCCTCGAGCGTTGAACGAGCCCCGTCGATGAAGCTCCTCTTCCTTGGTGGAACCGGGAACATCAGCTCGGCGTGTGTCGAGCGGGCGCTGGACCGGGGCCACCAGGTCGCCGTCCTGAACCGCGGCCGCAGCCCTTCCCTCTTTGGCGAGCGCGTCCGAAACATCCGAGGCGATCGGGACGACCAGAACGCCCTGCGACAAGCGGCCGAGGCCTTTCGGCCCGACGCAGTCGTGGACTTCCTCGGTTACCGGCCCGAGCAGATCGAATCGGCCATCGAGGCCTTCGGGGGGCGGGTGGGGCAGTATGTCTTCATCAGCTCCGCCAGCGTTTATCAAAGGCCCGTTGCCCACTACGTCATCACCGAGAAGACTCCTCTCGCGAACCCGTTTTGGGAATACGCGCGTCAGAAGATCACGTGCGAGGAGCGCCTGCTTCGTGCCCACAAGGAACGAAGCTTCCCCGTGAGCATCGTGCGCCCGTCTTACACCTACGGGCCCGCCTGGGTCCCCTCGGGATTCGGCGGCCAGGACTACACGGTGGTCGATCGGATGCGCCGGGGCTTGCCGATTGTCTGCCACGGAGACGGGACGGCCCTCTGGGTCATGACCGCGGCCAGCGACTTCGCGGTCGGTCTGGTCGGCCTGCTGGGCCATAAGGAGGCGCTCGGAGAAGCCTTCCACATCACGAGCGACGAAGTCCTGACCTGGGACGAGATCTATCGCACGATGGCGCGGGCCGCGGGGTGCGAGGCGGAGATCGTTCACGTCCCCTCCGACCTGATCGCGGCGCTTTATCCCGAGCGCGGAGGGAGCCTGCTCGGGGACAAGGCCTGGAGCGTCGTCTTCGACAACTCCAAGATCAAGCGGTTCGTCCCCGAATACGAGGCGCGGATCTCCTTCGCCGAGGGGATGGCGCGATCGGTCGCGTGGTACGGCGCCGAGGCGTCTCGCCGCATCCCGAACGAAGAAACAAACCGCAGGATCGACCGCGTCATCGCGGCCCAACGCAGGGCTCTCGGGGGATGAACACGTGATCGCCATCGACGACGCTCTTCAGCCGTCCGACCTATCCCCGGCGATCGCGAGGCTCTGGGCGCTCTCGGGAGAGAAGATCCTGGCCCTGGAGCGGGACTGGGATCCGACGCTCGGATCCCCCGTGTTCACCGCCGCCGGACGATACACGTCCCGTGGCTGGACGGAGTGGACCCAGGGGTTCCAGTTCGGGTCCGCCCTGCTGCAGTTCGACGCCACGGCCGACGCGTCCTTTCTGGAGCTGGGTCGCGATCGTACCCTCCAGCGTATGGCCGCGCACCTCACCCACATGGGCGTCCACGATCACGGCTTCAACACGATCAGCACGTACGGTGCCTTGTGGCGGCTTCTGGGCGAGCGGCGATTCGAGGCGGAATCCAAGGAACGGGACCTCTACCAGCTCGCGATCCGCGTGAGCGGCGCCGTCCAGGCGCGTCGCTGGACGCCGACGGCGGATGGCCTGGGCTTCATCCACTCCTTCAACGGCGCCCACTCGCTCTTCGCCGACACGATGCGCACCCTGCGCGTGCTGGCGCTCGCGCATCGCCTGGGCCATGTTCTTCTCGAAGAGGAGGACCGTCGCGTCTCGCTGCTGGAGCGTCTGCTTCGTCACGCCTGGACCACCGCGACGCACGCCGTGTACTACGGGACGGGGCGCGACGCGTACGACGTCCGTGGGCGCGTCGCCCACGAGAGCCTCTTCAACGCGGCGGGCGGCCAGTACCGCTGCCCTGGTACGCAACAAGGCTATTCCCCGTTCACGACCTGGACCCGTGGCCTTGCGTGGGTACTTCTCGGCTTCGCCGAGCAGATCGAGTTCATCAAGACACTGTCGGCGGAGGCGCTCGCCCCCTTTGGCGGACGACAGGAAGTGCTGAGCTGGATGCTGGCGGCGGCCCAGGCTCCGGCCGACCTGTTCCTCGCGACGACGCCTCCCGATGGCGTGCCGTACTGGGACACAGGAGCTCCGGGGCTCGTGGCTCTCGACCTCAACCGAGCGGCGGACCCGTTCAACGATCGCGAACCCGTCGATAGTTCCGCTGCGGCCATCGCGGCTCAGGGGCTATTGCGACTGGGCCACGTCCTGGCCGCGGCCGGACGCGACGCCGAGGCACGCCCCTACGTGCAGGCCGGTCTTACGGTCACCCGGACCCTGCTCGCCACGCCCTATCTGTCGTCGGATCCGAAGCATCACGGGTTGCTGCTCCACTCGGTCTACCATCGGCCCAACGGATGGGACTACCTCCCCCCGGGACGAAAGATCCCGTGCGGAGAATCGAGCCAGTGGGGGGACTACCATCTGCGCGAGTTGGCCCTCTACATCCAGCGCCTGGTGACGAACGGGCCCTACTACTCCTTCTTCGGGAGCTGACGGCATGAGCGTCCCTCGCCGCGTCGCCCTCGTCACCGGCGGAACGCGTGGTATCGGGCTCGGTGCAGCGACGGCTCTTGCCGGAGAAGGCTTTGACCTGGCCCTGGCCGGCCAGCGGGATGCGGACGCGGTGGCGCCAGTCCTGGACACGCTGCGCCAGGTCGGCGGTCGGGTGCTCTACGTGACGGCCGACGTGGGGGAAGCCGGCGATCGAGTGCGGCTGCTGGAGTCCGTCCGTGGCACCTTCGGTCGGCTCGACGTCCTCGTCAACAACGCCGGGGTCGCTCCGCGGCCGCGGGCCGACATACTGGACGCGACCGAGGAGAGCTTCGACCGTGTGCTCCGTACGAACCTCAAGGGGCCGTACTTTCTCACTCAGGCTGTGGCCCGCTGGATGATCGCGGAGCGACAGGCCGATCCAGCCTTCGAGGCATGCATCGTCAACGTGACGTCGATCTCGGCCACGGTGGCCTCACCCGACCGCGGCGACTACTGCCTCAGCAAGGCGGCGCTCGCCATGGCTACGCGCCTTTGGGCGACGCGGCTCGGGAGGGCGGGCATCCCGGTCTACGACGTGCGCCCCGGCCTCATCCGCACCGATATGACCGAGCCGGTCGGCGAGAAATACGACCGGCTGATCGACGAGGGGCTCCTGCTCCAGCGCCGATGGGGAACGCCCGAGGACGTGGGTCGCGCGGTGGCCGCCCTCGTCCGCGGCGACCTGAGCTACTCGACGGGCGCGGTGCTGCTCGTGGACGGTGGGCTGACCGTGCCCAGGCTCTAGACCCGCGACTCCGCCGGGACGCTCGCCCGACAGACGCGGCCGTTCCCCCCGAGGTGGTACGTCGAGACGGCGGCCGGAACGAAGACCGATCGTCCCCGGGCGAGGGAGTGAGTCGCCTCATTCGCGGTGATCGTCGCGTTTCCGTCGAGACCCAGAAGCACCTCAGGTCCGCGGTCGGAGCGGGACCTGTGCCCCGCCTCTGACACGTCGATGAGAGCCATCTCGAACTCGGCGGCCTGCGTCTCGTAGACCCGCTCGCCGGGCGCGACGAGCTCGGGGCGGAGGACCGTCGGCGTCGTTGGGGCGAAAGTCCCGATCTTCAGCAGCTCGGCGACGTCGATGTGCTTCGACGTGAGTCCCCCGCGCAGGACGTTGTCCGAGGTCGCCATGATCTCGACCGCGGTCCCGTCGATGTGGGCGTGGAGCTCCCCCGCGTTCAGGAAGAGGCCTTCTTCCTGGCGCAGCTCGATCAAGTTCAAGAAGAAGGGGGAGAGGGCGCCCACGTCGCCCCGGTACTTGTCGTGGAGGCGAATCGCCAGCCGCGCGGCCGGCGTTTCGTCCTGACGCGCCGCAGCCTCGATGGCCCGCCCCACCGCGCGTCGTCTGGATTCGTCGTCCAGGGACAGAAGCGCCGCGAAAAGCTCCTTCAGCGTCTCGGCACTCGGGGCGTTCTCGAAGGCGCACAAGGGCTCTCGCACTTCCGAAAGGCCCAGGGGTCGAAGGCTCGCGAGGATCTCGCCGAAGGGGCGAAACCCCTTGAGGGCGACGAAGGGGGTCAGAGCCACGACCAACTCCGGCTTGTGGTTCGGGTCCCGGTAGTTGCGCTCGAAAGCATCGAGAGGCACGCCCGCCCGGTTCTCCCGTTCGAACCCGGCGCGCGCCTGCTCCCGATTCGGATGGACCTGGATCGACAGGGGCTCGGCCGCGGCGATCACCTTGAGAAGGAAGGGGAGCTCCCCCGAGAAGTGCCGAGAGACGCCGTGGCCGAGCATCGCCTCGGGGGCGCTCTGGATCAGGCCACCTAGTGTCTGTTCAGGGTCGCCGCCGACGACACGCGACGGAGCCTTCGGGTGGGTGCCCATCCAGACCTCCGCCTCCGGTCCTCCCGAGGGGTTCGGGCGCCCCAGGAACTCCGCAATGGCGGTTCGGGAACCCCAGGCGTAGGTCTGAACGGGATTGTCGAGAGCGACGACGGTCGGACTCATGTCTCCGACCGTCGACTATACGCGCTCTCTTCGCGGCCCGACAACCAAACTATGGTTCAGTTGCTCAGACGGAGCTGCCACCGCTCGCGATCCTTCATGACGTCGTAGGGGTCGCCGGAGGACAGCGCCAGCTCCAGAACCTCTTCGATCGACGACACCAGATGGATCTTGAGGTCGTTCCGGACGTTTTCCGGGATGTCTTCCTTGAACGCCTTCTCGTTGCGCTTCGGGATCAGGACCTCCTTGACGCCCATGCGATGGGCTGCCAGGACCTTCTCCTTGATCCCTCCGACGGGGAGGACGCGACCCGACAGGGTCATCTCGCCCGTCATGGCCACGCGCGGCCGCACCGGGCGGCTCGTCAGGAGCGAGACGAGTGCGGTGGTCAGGGTGATCCCGGCCGAGGGTCCGTCCTTGGGGATCGCTCCCTCCGGGACGTGAAGGTGGAGATCGACGCGCTCGAAGAACGATTCCTCGATGCCGAGCTGGCGGGCGTGGGACCTGACCCAGGACAGGGCCGCCTGGGCGCTCTCCTTCATGACGTCGCCCAACTGGCCCGTGAGATTCAGCCCTTTCTTCCCCCACATCTGGCTGGCTTCGATGTAGAGCACCTCGCCCCCCGCGGCGGTCCAGGAGAGGCCGATCGCGACGCCGGGAATGAGGGTCCGCTCTTCCATCTCCTCCCGCATGAAGTAGGGAGCCCCGAGGAACTCCTCCACCTTCTCGGGGGTGACGGCGACCGTCTCGGCGAGGCCCTCGGCACGCTTGCGGGTCACCTTGCGGATGATGCTCGCGATCTCTCGCTCCAGATTCCTGAGCCCGGCCTCACGGGTGTACTCGCGGATCAGCTTGGTGAGGGCCTCGTCGCCGAATGCGATGTCCTCGGCCTTCATGCCGTGGTTTTCGAGCTGGCGGGGGATGAGATGTCGTCGCGCGATGTGGAGCTTCTCTTCCTCGATGTATCCCGCGAGGCGGATCACCTCCATGCGGTCCCGGAGCGCAGGCGGAACGGTGTCCAGGATATTGGCCGTGGTGATGAACAGAACCTCGGAGAGATCGAAGGGGAGATCGATGTAGTTGTCCTTGAACGTGTTGTTCTGCTCGGGATCCAGAACCTCGAGGAGGGCCGCCGCCGGATCGCCCCGGAAGTCAGCTCCCAGCTTGTCCACTTCGTCGAGCATGAAGACGGGGTTCTTGCTCTCCGCCCGGCGCAGCCCCTGGATGATCTGACCCGGCAGCGCGCCGATGTAGGTGCGGCGGTGACCCCGGATCTCCGCCTCGTCTCGCATGCCGCCCAGGCTGATGCGGTGGAACTTGCGGCCCATGGCCGACGCGATCGATCGCCCCAGGCTCGTCTTCCCGACTCCCGGAGGTCCGACGAAGCAGAGGATGGGCCCCTTGATGTCGGGCTTCATCTTGCGGACGGCGAGGTACTCGAGGATCCGCTCCTTGACCTTCTCGAGGTCATAGTGATCGTTGTCGAGGACCTCCTTCGCCTTGATGAGGTCGATCTCGGCTTCCGTGCGCTTGGCCCATGGGAGCACCACGAGCCAATCGAGATAGGTCCGGGCGACCGTGTATTCCGCGGCCGCCGGGGACATCTTGGAGAGGCGCTCCAGCTCGCGGAGGGCCTCCTTCTTGACCTCCTCCGACATG
>JBGPYB010000249.1:0-4739 GCA_041493035.1 Vicinamibacteria bacterium
AACTCGCCTGGGCCATCTCCGACGAGGATCGGCAGACCTTCGAGAAGCGCTTCATGGCCGAAGCGCGGACCGCGGCCGGGCTCTCTCACCCGGGCATCGTCGTCGTCCACGACATCGGCCACGATCCCGAAGCCAAGACGGTCTTCATTGCAATGGAGTACCTCCACGGCAAGACGCTGTCCGAGATGGCGGCGGGCGGATCCCCCGTCGAGTGGCGTGAGGCCCTCAGGATCACGGGCCGGGTCGCAGAGGCGCTGCACCATGCCCACCAGGCCGGCATCGTCCATAGGGACGTCAAGCCCGCGAACATCATGGTCCTCCCCTCGGGGGATCCGAAGATCATGGACTTCGGCATCGCCAAGGTCCCCACGTCGCAGCTCACGACCGTCGGCGAGTTCTTCGGGACGCCTTCCTACATGTCACCGGAGCAGGCCGCGGGAGCGACCGTGGACGGGAGGAGCGACGTCTTCTCTCTGGGCTCGGTCCTCTATCTGCTCCTGACCGGGCGGCGCGCGTTCGATGCACCCAGCGTGCCCGCCATCCTGGCCCGTATCGCAAGCCAGGACCCTCCGCCGGCGTCGCGGGTCGTTCCGGGACTCCCGGGAGACGTGGACTACGTCGTCGGACGCGCCCTCGCCAAGGCCCCGAAAGACCGATACGCGGATGCCAGCGCCTTTGCCGAGGATCTGGTCGACGTCCGTGAGGGACGCACACCTCGCCATCGGGCCGGCTGGGCCGAGCCGCCGAGAGCCGAGGGGACTCTCGTCGTTTCGGTGGAGCCGATCGCGGAGGCGGAGACGGCGGACCTCTGGCGCAGGGCCGGCGCGCCGAACCTGCGCGGGACCGGCCCTTCTGCGCCTCCACCGCGACGTCGCGCTGCCTGGCTGGCGGCCGGCGGCGTCGTTCTGGCCGCATCCCTCGCGGCGTTCTTTCACTATCGGGAGGCGCCGGGTTCGCCGGATCTAGTCCGACCGGCGGCGACGATGCCGCTAGCGACCGAGCCCCCGTCCACGGAACCCGAGGAAAGCCACGCACAAACGTCCGGCTTCCACCTCCCGTTCGGTCTCCCCTTCCTCCCGACGCCGGTGCCGCCGGCGCGTCTCGAGATCACGTTGGAGCACCCGCTGAAGAGTGGCTTCCTGCGCGTCTGGATCGACGAGGCGCTGGTCGCGGAGAAGTCGCTCGACAGTCACGTCACCCGGAAGTTACTCGTCTACCGATCCCGGAAGGGGCATCTCAAGGAGGTGCTCCAGGTGGCCCCCGGCGAGCACGCGGTGCGGGTCCGGATCGACGGAGATGGATTCGACGAGTCGCGCCGCGTGCGTGGCGAGTTCAAGAGCGGCCAGACCGCGCGTCTGGGCCTCGAGGTCGGGGGAATCCTCACCAAGGACCTCGAGGTGGCCTGGTCCCCCTGACCGGCGAGCGTGACACTTACTCTGGACGCCCGTGGCCGCGTGGCCTCTTGAAGCGCACCCGCCGCTCGGCGCGTGTTCCGGGAGGAGTGACGAATTGGATGGGGTAGGCGAAGGGCTCCTCTTTCGCAGCGAGGCCCGCGAAAGCGCGCAGAATATCCCCCGTCGTCATGGCAGCGTAGTCCTCTTCGTGCCAGTAGATGAGCCCTGGGAAGAGACGCTCGTTCTCCAACCAGCGTTGACCGACTACGAGGAGGTCCTCGTCGTTGGTGACGAAGACGCGGCCTTCCTTTACCGCGTGGTCGAAGAGGACATCGTCGTCAGTGCCCTCGGGGAAAGCGTCGATGGCGCGCTTCACGTCCCAGCCCTGGGCGAGGAGCCCCTCCACCACCGCCTGCTGGACGTGGTTGTCGGCAAAGACCGCGAAGCGGCGGGCCACTACCGGGCGCGGCGCTGCTTGAGAAGATGCGCCTGCTCGCGTCGGACTCGAGCGACGAGCTTTCGGCCTTCGCGGATCGATGTCTCGATCTCATCCGGGTGGTCGTAGTAGTACGCCAGAGCGGCATGGACCTGGGCCAGCGAGAGAGGTGCTGCGTACATGCGGAGCATCTCCTCCGGCTCGAAGCCACGTCGGCGCAAGCCCACGATGTCGAGAACACGGATACGCGTTCCTTCGATACAGGCCTTCCCCCCACACACTCCGGGGGTCTTCTCGATGTGTGGATAGGCTGCCACCGCCGCTCTCGCCGTCGCCATTACCCTCATAGTCTACCTTGCTTCGCTATTCCCACTTTCCCGCCCATTTCACGCTCGCCGGCGGTTCTTCGATCACAGCCATCCGAAGGCCTTTGCCTTGGACCAAGAGCGCCGATGAGATCCTCGCCTTGTCACAGATGTGGGCGTGGAGCTGGTCCGCGTGGTCGTGGGCGAGGGTGTACTGCTTCGCCGGGCTGCTGTCCGACTGCTGGGTCCAGCTCGTGATCTGGTTCGCGTTGTCGTAGGCGTAGTTGAATTTCGAGACCTGGACGGCTCCCGACTTCGTGTTCAGAATCTGCTAGTTCAGGTAGCCCAAGGCCGCATGTGCTCGGCGCCCAGTTGGCGGCGACTCGATAACCAGTCGCGAAGTGTTTTCCGTGCATCGCACCCAGCCATCAGACCCCAAGACTCACGTTCTCATCGCCCGCTTCAGTTGACTCCACCCGCGAGAACCCGCGGCCACCGGGCCGCTACCGCCGCTTCTTGACCGGAACGCGCGACAGCTCGTCGTAGAGGTAGACGGTCGAGCGCATGCACTTGATCCAGTCGCCCAGGTGCAGGCTCTCGTTCTCCGAGTGGGCGTTGCACGCGGGGTCTTCGACGCCCATCAGCAGGCACGGGGCACCGCCAAGGGTCGTGGCAAAAGGACCGACGAAGCCGATGGAGCCACCGGCCCCGATCATGGCGGTCTCCTTGCCGAAACCGGCCTTCAGAGCGCGGCGGGCGGCTTCGAAGGCCGGCCCCTCGGGGTTTGTGGTCCACCAGGGAGTGTTTCCGTTGACCTTGGCCGTGATCTTCGCCCCGTAGGGAGGCTTGTTCGTGAGCTTCTTCACCAGCAGACGCCCCGCCTCCTTGCCGTCCATGTTGGGGACGGTGCGCAGCGAGAGGCGCGCGCGGGCGGAGTCCACGATCTGGTTGGAGGAGCCGAGGATCGCGTGGGACTCGGTGGCGATGACGGTGAGCGACGGCCGCGTCCAGATCTTCTCGTAGACGCTGAAGCCTTTCTCGCCGCCGAGCGCCATCCCCCTCATCATTCCGGCGTCGCGCTTGAACTTCGCCTCGTTGAACGGGAGCTTGTGGAGGCGCGCCTTCTGCTTCGCGGTCGGCTTGGCCACCTTCTTGTAGAGACCGGGAACGTTGATCTCACCGTTCTTGCCTGTGAGGTCGGCGATGAGTTTCGAGAGAATCTGCACCGGGTCCGGCACCGGCCCCCCCCACATGCCGCTGTGGACGGGTCGCTCGAGGCACTGCACCTCCACGTCCACCTGGCAGATCCCGCGAAGCTGGTACGTGAGGGCGGGGATGCCGGTGTCGAAGTTGGCGGTGTCGGAGAGAACGATGAAATCGGCGGCCATCATCCCCTTGTAGCGCTTCAGGAACTCGCCCAGGTTTTCGGAGCCGATCTCTTCTTCGCCTTCGATCACGAACTTCACGTTGCACGGCACCGAATCCTGCGACTTGAGGTACGACGCGACGGCGGCCACGTGGGCCATGACGCCGGCCTTGTCGTCGGCAGTGCCGCGGCCGAACAAGCGGCCCTTGCGCTCGGTCGGCTCGAAGGGGGGCGAAAGCCATTTCTCCGGACGCCCCGGCGGCTGTACGTCGTGGTGGCCGTACAGAAGGATCGTCGGAGCGCCGGGTGCCTTGAGCCAATCGCCGTAGACGTAAGGGTGGACCCCCGGGATCGCCAGGATCTGCACGTTCTCGACGCCGGCATCGCGCAGGGCATCGGCGACCCACTCGGCGGAGCGATGCACTTCCTCGGGCGGAAACCCGTCGGCCGACACGCTCGGGATGCGGGACAGGCTGACGAGGGTCTTCTGGAAATCGCCGACATGAGAGTCGAGATAGTCGAGAGCGGTCCTGACGGCGCCGTTGTCCTGGTTCATGGCTCCTCCTGATGGGGTCTTTCGTCCTGCTCGGCTCGACAGGGTGAGCATAGAACCAGATGGGCGCGGGACGAAATCCGAAGGCTCGTGATCGGCTATAGTCCCGGCCTCATGGCTCCGAGCTCGCGCCGTGTCTCCGACCTTTCGATCATTCAGCAGGCCGTTCTGAGGCGTGCCTCGCTGCTACCGCTGAAGGCGGGCGCCCGAGTTCTCGATGCGCCGAGTGGTGCGGGGGCGCTCACCCACGCGCTTGCCGAGCGTGGATTCGAGGCGTGGGGCGCCGACCTCGCGCCCACCGCCGCCGTCGGCCCCGAACACTTCTCCGCCGCCGACCTGAACGAGCCCCTTCCCTGGCCTGACGAACAGTTCGACGCCGTCTTCTCGGTCGAGGGGCTCGAGCATCTCGAGAACCCTTTCGGCTTCCTGCGCGAGGTGCACCGCGTCCTCGTTCCCGGGGGCACGCTGGTCCTCACGACGCCGAACACCGTGTCGCTGCGGTCGCGGGTCCGCTTCTTCGGCAGCGGCTTCTTTCATCAGGATCCGCGGCCTTTGAATGAGGCGTCGCGTCATCCGCTGCACCACATCGGCCTCAGAACCTTCGCGGAGTTGCGCTACGCCCTTCACACGAGCGGGCTGCACATCGTCGAAACCACACACACCCACGTCAAGCCCGCGAGCTGGC
>JBGPYB010000065.1:0-25262 GCA_041493035.1 Vicinamibacteria bacterium
GCCCTCCTGTCCTCGACGTCGGTCCAGGAGGCCCACGACTTCGCGGCCATCGCCCTGGCTTCGAGCCTGGGCTCCCGCATCCCGTTCCTCCACTTCTTCGACGGCTTCCGGACATCCCACGAGGTGGCGAAGATCGAGGAGCTGACCGACGACGACCTTCGCGCCATGATCGACGAGGAGAAGGTGCGGGCCCATAGGGAACGCGCCCTCACGCCGGACCACCCGGTCCTCCGCGGCAGCGCCCAGAACCCCGACACCTTCTTCCAGGCCCGCGAGGCCGGAAACGGCTATTACGCCGCCTGCCCGCAGATTGTCCAGGATGCCATGGACCGCTTCGCGCGCCTCACGGGGCGGCACTACGGCCTCTTCGACTACGTCGGCCACCCCGAGGCCGAGCGCGTGGTCGTGCTCATGGGCTCGGGCGCCGAGACCTCCCAGGAAACCGTCGATTGGTTGACGGCCCGCGGCGAGAAGGTGGGGCTTCTGAAGGTGCGTCTCTACCGCCCCTTCTCGGTGGAGGCGTTCGTGTCGGCGCTGCCGGCCACCACGCGCGCGATCGCGGTGCTCGATCGGACCAAGGAGCCCGGCGCCATCGGCGATCCCCTCTACCTGGACGTCGTCACGGCGCTGCGCGAGGCCGAGGGGACCCCGGCCTGGCGGTTCGCGAAGATGCCGACGGTGGTCGGAGGGCGCTACGGCCTGTCGTCGAAGGAGTTCACCCCGGCCATGGTGAAGTCGGTCTTCGACGAGCTGGCGAAGGAACGTCCGAAGAACCACTTCACCGTGGGGATCGTGGACGACGTCCACCACACGTCCCTCCCCTTCGATCCCGACTTCGACATCGAGCCGGACGACGTGGTGCGCTCGGTCTTCTTCGGCCTCGGTGCCGACGGCACCGTGGGGGCCAACAAGAACTCCATCAAGATCATCGGCGAGGAAACCGACAACCACGCCCAGGGGTACTTCGTCTACGACTCCAAGAAATCGGGAGCGATGACGATCTCCCACCTCCGCTTCGGCCCGAGGCCGATCCGCTCGGCGTACCTCGTCCGGCGGGCCCAGTTCGTGGCCTGCCACCAGTTCGGATTCCTGGATCGTTACGACGTCCTCGACTACGCGGCTCCCGGCGCCGTCCTGTTGCTCAACGCGCCCTACGCGCCGAGCGAGCTCTGGGACCAGCTTCCCCGCGAGGTGCAGCAGGAGATCGTCGACCGCAAGGTCAAGCTTTACACCATCGACGCGCTCAAGGTCGCCCGCGACACGGGAATGGGCGGGCGGATCAACTCGGTGATGCAGACGTGCTTCTTCGCCATCTCGGGCGTCCTTCCCCGCGACGAGGCCTTGACCCAGATCAAGAAGAGCATCGAGAAGACCTACGGAAAGAAGGGGGCCGAGGTCGTTCGGCGGAACTTCGCCTCCGTCGACGAGACCCTGGCCCATCTCCACGAGGTTCCCGTTCCCGCCGCGATCACGACGGCGCGACGCCGGCCCCCGATCCTCTCGGGGAATGCCCCGGACTTCGTCCAGCGTGTGACGGCAGTGATGGCCGCGGGCAAGGGAGACCTCCTGCCGGTGAGCGCTTTCCCGGTGGACGGCACGTGGCCCATGGGAACGAGCCGCTGGGAGAAGAGGAACATCGCGGTGGAGATCCCGGCCTGGGACGCGAAGCTCTGCATCCAGTGCAACAAGTGCGCCATGGTCTGCCCCCATGCGGCGATCCGCGCGAAGGTGTACGCCCCCGAGGCCCTGGCTGGCGCTCCGGCCTCGTTCCTGTCGGTGGACTTCAAGTCCCAGGAGCTGAAGGGACAGAAGTACACCATCCAGGTGGCGCCCGAGGACTGCACAGGGTGCAGCCTGTGCGTGATGGTCTGCCCTGCCAAGGACAAGTCGGCGCCAAAGCACAAGGCCATCGACATGGTCCCGCAGCCTCCCCTCCTGGAGCGCGAGCGGGAGAACTACGCCTTCTTCCTGGAGATCCCCGAGGCGGACCGGAAGACCATGAAGCTCGACCTCAAGGGGACCCAGTTCCTGGAGCCGCTCTTCGAGTACTCCGGGGCCTGCGCCGGCTGCGGCGAGACACCGTACCTGAAGCTCCTCACCCAGCTCTTCGGCGACCGCGCGATGATCGCCAACGCCACGGGCTGCACGTCGATCTACGGCGGCAACCTCCCCACGACCCCGTACACCACGAACCGGGACGGTCGCGGCCCTTCCTGGTCGAATTCCCTCTTCGAGGACAACGCCGAGTTCGGCCTCGGCTTCCGCCTCGCTCTCGACAGCCACGTGGCTCAGGCCCGAGGGCTTCTCACGGAGATGGCCGCCCAGCTCGGGGACAACCTCGCGCGCGAGATCCTGCAATCGGACCAGGGGACGGAGGCCGAGATCGCGGCGCAGCGCGACAGGGTCGCTGCGCTGAAGGCGCGCCTCGGCGAGGTGAATGGCGCGAAGGCCTCGCGCCTGGGCCTCCTGGCCGACTACCTCGTCAAGAAGAGCGTCTGGATCGTGGGCGGTGACGGCTGGGCCTACGACATCGGCTTCGGCGGCCTCGACCATGTCCTGTCCACCGAGCGCAACGTCAACGTCCTGGTCCTCGACACCGAGGTCTACTCCAACACCGGCGGCCAGCAGTCGAAGGCGACACCCCTCGGCGCCTCGGCCAAGTTCGCCGTGGCGGGAAAGGAGACGGCCAAGAAGGACCTCGGGATGATGGCCATGAGCTACGGCAACGTCTACGTGGCGCGGATCGCCTTCGGCGCCAAGGACGTCCAGACTGTGAGCGCCTTCCTGGAGGCCGAGTCCTATCCCGGGCCCTCCCTCATCATCGCCTACAGCCACTGCATCGCCCACGGCTACGACATGGCCCTGGGGGCCGAGCAGCAGAAGAGGGCGGTCGACTCGGGGATCTGGCCCCTCTACCGCTTCGACCCGCGGCGGGTGTCGGCGGGCGAGCCTCCTCTGAGGCTGGACTCGCCCCCGCCCAAGATGCGAGCTCGCGACTACATGAACCAGGAGACGCGCTTCCGGATGGTGGAAAAGCTGGACCCCGAGCGCTTCAAGCGCCTGCTGGCCATGGCCGAGCGCCAGGCGGCGCAGCACTACGCCGTCTACCAGCAACTGGCGGGCGTGACCATCCCGAAGATCGATGAAGAGACCGAGGCCCCGGCCAAGGCCTGACGGAGGACCACATGGACCTTTCGACGACGTACCTCGGCTTCCGCCTCCCTCACCCCTTCATGCCCGGGGCCTCGCCCCTGGTGGACGACCTCGACACGGTGAAGCGTCTCGAGGACGCCGGGGCCGCCGCGATCGTGATGCACTCCCTCTTCGAGGAGCAGATCGCCCGCGAGCAGATCGCGATGTTCCTCCACACGGAGGTCCACGGCGAGTCCTTCGCCGAGGCCCTCAGCTACTTCCCCGCTCCCGACCGTTTCGTCCTGGGCCCCGAGGAGTACCTGGAGCACCTCGCGAAGGTCAAGGCCGCCGTGGGCGTTCCCGTGATCGCGTCGCTCAACGGCACCACCCTCGGCGGCTGGCTCGAGTACGCCCGCCACATGCAAGCGGCCGGCGCCGACGCGCTGGAGCTGAACCTCTACGTCCTCGGCACCGATCCCGAGGAACCCGGCGAAGCCATCGAGGAGCGGGCCGTACGGATCGTGCGCGAGGTGAAGCGCTCCCTCCACATCCCCGTCGCGGTGAAGCTGTCCCCCTTCTACACATCCATGGCCCACATGGCGACGCGCCTGGACGAGGCGGGGGCCGACGGTCTCGTCCTCTTCAACCGCTTCTACCAGCCCGACATCGACGTCGAGGACCTCCAGGTGTCGCGTTCCCTTCAGCTCTCCGACTCGAGCGAGCTGCCGCTACGCCTGCGTTGGCTCGCCGTCCTGTCGGGCCGGGTCTCGGCGTCTCTGGCCATCACGGGCGGCGTGCACACGGCCCTCGACGCCGTCAAGGCCATCATGACCGGCGCGCACGCTGTGCAGATGGTCTCCGCGCTCCTCCGCAACGGTCCGGGGCACCTGAAGGCCGTCCGGGCTGAAATGGAATGGTGGATGGAAGAGCACGAGTACGAATCCCTGTCCCAGATGCGCGGCAGCATGAACCTCCTGGCGTGCCCCGACCCCAAGGTGTACGAGCGCGCCAACTACATGCTCATGCTCCAGAGCTGGCGAGAGCGGTGAGTGGGGGCGTCGTCCTCGTCGGCAACCCCAACGTCGGCAAGAGCGCCCTCTTCGGAGCGCTGACCGGCACTTACGTCACCGTCTCGAACTACCCGGGAACGACGGTGGAGCTCTCCTCCGGCTTCGCCACCGTCGGCGGCCAGCGCGTCCGCGTCGTGGACACTCCCGGCGCGGCGTCGTTCATCCCGTCCTCCGAGGACGAGCGGGTCAGCCGCGACATCCTCCTGTTCGGGGGCCACGACGCCGTGGTAGCCGTCGGCGACGCCAAGAACCTCGAGCGTACTCTCCTCCTCGCCCTGCAGCTCGCCGAGATGGAGCTGCCGTTCGTCCTCTGCCTCAACATGATGGACGAGGCCACAGCCTCCGGCCTGGGGATCGACGCGGAGGGCCTCGCTGGCCGACTCGGCGTCGAGGTGGTTCTGGCGGTCGCCATCCGTCACGAGGGGCTTTCACGCCTGAAGGACGCTCTCTCCGAGGCCCGGAGGTGCCCGATCCGCGTCGCCTACCCCGAGGCGCTGGAGAGGGGGATCGCCGAAATGGTTCCCCTCCTTCCGGACTCCCCCATCTCGCGGCGTTCCCTCGCGGTGATGGCCTTGGCCGGCGACGATAGCCTGGGGCCGTGGCTCAGCGCGCGCCTCCCCGACACGGACATGGCGACCCTCGAGAAGATCCGCCAGCGAGTGTCGCGGGAATGGACGGAGCCGGTCGCATACGTCGTGAGCCAGGCCCGGGTCCGGGAGGCGACTCGCCTGGCCAACGGCTCGATGTCGCGCCCCCAGGGCAAGGGCCGCAGCGGCTTCGCCCGACGCCTCGAGCGCGCCACGACCCACCCCATCGCGGGCGTCCCCATCCTTCTCGCGGTGCTCGTGGCCTGCTATCTCTTCGTGGGGGTCTTGGGCGCCGGGACCCTCGTGAAGCTCCTGGAGGAGGGCCTCTTCGGCCGCTTCCTGAACCCCTGGGCCACGGCCCTGGCGGAGCGGACGATCCCGTGGGCGCCGGTCCGGGATCTGCTCGTGGGTCCGTACGGCCTGATCACCATGGCGCTCACCTACTCCCTGGCCCTGGTCCTTCCCATCGTCGGCACCTTCTTCCTGGCCTTCGGCCTCCTCGAGGACTCGGGATACCTGCCGCGGCTGGCCGTGATGGTCAACAAGGTCTTCAAGCGGATGGGGCTGAACGGCAAGGCCGTGCTTCCGATGGTCCTGGGGCTCGGGTGCGACACCATGGCGACGCTGACGACCCGCATCCTCGAGACGCCCAAGGAGCGCCTCATCGTCATCCTCCTCCTGGCTCTCGGCGTCCCTTGCTCCGCGCAGCTCACGGTGGTCATGGCGATGCTCGGCGGCCGGTCCCCCTTGGGCTTCGCGATCTGGGCAGGGGTGGTGGTGGCGGTGATCTTCACCGTCGGAAAGCTGGCGGCCCAGGTGCTGCCGGGGCACGGCAGCGACTTCATCCTCGAACTGCCACCCCTCCGCGTCCCGCAGCCGGGGAACATCGTGGTGAAGACCCTCGCCCGCATCGAGTGGTACCTGAGGGAAGCGGTCCCCCTCTTCGTCCTGGGGACTCTGCTTCTCTACGTCGCCGACCGGCTGCATTTCCTGGGCGTGCTTGAGCGAGGGGCGGAGCCGCTCCTGAGACGCGGGCTGGGGCTTCCCGCCGAGACGGCGCCCGCCTTCGTGGTGGGCTTCCTGAGACGCGACTTCGGAGCCGCAGGCCTCTACCAGATGGCTCGTGAAGGGCGTCTCGATCCCATCCAGGCGGTGGTGGCCCTCACCACGATCACGCTCTTCATTCCCTGCGTCGCCAACTTCTTCATGATCGTGAAGGAGCGGGGATGGCGGACGGCCCTCGCCATCGCGGCCTTCGTCTTCCCGTTCGCCCTCGGCGTCGGTGCGGTCCTGAACCTCGTCCTCCGCGCCCTGGCCCTCCCCCTATGACGCCGCAGGGATCTCGGTCGGCCGACGTGACCTTCGTCTGTCCACTGTGCGGCTCTCGCTTCACCCCCGGCGAGCGCGCATGCAGCGCCTGCCCGCTCGCCGGGGGATGCGACATCGTCTGCTGTCCTCACTGTGGTTACACGTTCCCGGGCTCCTCGCGGATCGCCACCTGGATCGGGCGGCTCCTGCGGTGGGGCTGGGCCCAGAAGGAGATGCCATGAGCCACGACCGTGATATGGCCGACCAGGACATCGAGGAGGTGGCCGAGGAGCTGTGGACGCTCTCCGAGCAGGGGCGCGACGAGCTCGAGGAGCTGCGCCGCACGACGCAGGTCGTGGCACTGGAGGAAGCGCTCGAGCACCTCTCGCTTCGAGGCCTCGCCCGCGTGGAGGGAGGTCGTGTCACCCTCACGCAAGAAGGGCGGGCGCTGGCCGAGCGGCAGGTGCGCCGGCACCGGCTGGCGGAGGTCCTGTTCACCGTGGTCTTGGAGGTGCGGGACGACGCCGAGGTGAATCGAACGGCGTGCGTCATGGAGCACGTCCTCGGCGCCGCGCTCACCGACTCGATCTGCGCCTTTCTCGGCCACCCTCCCACGTGCCCCCACGCCAAGCCCATTCCCGCGGGTCCCTGCTGTCGCACCCTCACGACGCCCCTCGAACCCCTGGTGCAGCCGCTCGTCCGCATCCCCCTCGGGGAGCCCGCGCGGATCGTCTACATCGCTCCCCGACAACGCGACAAGCTGGTGCGTCTCGCCAACATGGGGCTCGTTCCGGGGGCGACGGTCTGTCTCGATCAGCGGAGCCCGGCCGCGGTCCTGAGGCTCGGAGAGACGACGCTGGCCGTCGACCCCGAGGTGGCCGCGGAGATCTACGTCAAGCGAGCGGGCTGAGGACGGCCTCGCACCCAGGCGGGGTTCGGCTCTATGGCCCCGGCCCGGCACCTTCGATCTCGCGGATCTTGAGAAGCAGCCCGGCAACGACGGCCGCGATGACGACCAGCGACACCGCGAGCCCCAGGCGCCGTTGCTTCAGCTCACGGAAGGCCCGGTCGCCGGCCGCGACTCCTGCATCGGCTGCGGCGAGCCCCGTGCTGGCGCTGGCCAGGTAGCGTTCGCGGTCGAAGCTGTGGGCCAAGACGCGCAGCTCGATGACCTGATCCCCGGCCTTCTGGAGGGCCACCACGTCGGAGCCGACCTCGACGCCGGCGCGGCCGGCTCGATCGAGAAGGTCTTGGGCGTGGGAGTGGCGCGCCTTCAAGCCGTCCAGGGCCGCCGCCATCGCCCGAGTGGAATCGTAGGCGGTGTCCCCGGGTTTGTGGCAGCTCGTGCAGGTGGATTTCGGCCCCACGCCGATCATCTCGTCGACGGGCGCCTGCACGGCGTGGTTGTCATGACAGACCACGCACCGGATGCACGACGCGAGGTTAAGCCCTTTCTTCTTCTCCACTTCAAGGAACAGGGTGGCCTCGCGGGTGTGGCAGGTCCCGCAGACCTGAACCACCGACTGGAGCCCGGGCGGCGCGGCACCATGACTCCCGTGGCAGTTGTTGCAGGTCGGCGCCGCGAGGTCGCCCTTCTCGTAGAGGGCGTGGGCGTGCACGCTCGACTTGTACGCCGCGGGCTGCGTCGTCTGGAGGCCGTAGGGCCGCATGAGCTTCGGGTCAGCGTGACAGCGGCCGCAGGTCTCGGCGACGTGCGTGGGGTAGACGGGCGAAGCCGGATCCTTGACGGCCCGTATCCCGTGGACGCCGTGGCAGTCGATGCACACGGCGACCTTTCCGTCTCCGGCCGCGTTGCGCTTGCCGTGGCCCGACGTGCGGTACTCGGCGAGCTGGTCTACGCGGCCTTGCGGGTTGAAGCGCTTCATGAACCCCGCGTCGGCGTGGCACTTCGCGCAGAAAAGCGGGATGCCGACCCGGCTCGGGCGGTTCCAGCCCCTCCGCTCGTCGTGCGCCGCCACGACGTCGTCCGGGTCGGCCGCCGGATTGCCCCCGTGGCAGTCGTGGCAGGAGAGACCCTTCTGGAAGTGCACGTCGTCTGCGGCTCGCTTGACCGGCTCCCCCTCGTCGCCGTCGAGCTCCGAATGACACTCGATACAGGCGGTGCGAGGAGCGGGCGAAGGTTTGGCGGGGGGCTCTGCCGCGGCCGCCACGCGCCCCAGGGCGATCAGGGTGAGAACGGCGCCCCAGCACCGCATCAGTGCTTCTCCGGCAAGTACGCCTGTATGGTCATGAACGTCATGTAGACGAGAACGAGAACGCCGGCGACGGTGATGGCGCGGCGGAGCCGATCGCTCGTGCCCTCACGCTCGAAGAGCGGTACCAGCGTCCAGAGGAGGCCGCCGAGGCCGAAGCCCAGGATTCCCACGAGCTCGCCGTCGACGCCCAGGATGCGGGCGGGCAGAAGCTTGAGCGTTTGGAACATCCAGCAGAAGTACCACTCGGGTCGAATCCCCGCCGGGGCGGGAGCGAAAGGATCGGCCTTCACGCCCAGCTCCCAGGGCGCCAAGGCCGCGAGGCCGGCGAGCGCCCCGAGAGCGACGCACCAGCCCACGGCGTCCCGCAGGAGGAAGTTCGGGAAGAAGGGCAGCTCCGGGACGCGAAGACCGGTGCGCCTCGCTTCGGACTCCACCGACGGCGGCACGCTCATCCCGTGACGCTGCACCAGGAGCAAGTGGGCCCCGAGCAGGAGGGTCGTCAGCGCCGGAAGCACCGCGACGTGGAATCCGTAGAAGCGGGTCAGAGTCGCGCCGGTGACCTGGTCGCCACCGCGCAGAAGGCGCAGCGCGAAGCCCCCGACGAATGGGACGCGACCGGCCACTTCGGTGCCCACCTGCGTCGCGAAGAAGGCGAGGGTGTTCCACGGAAGCAGGTAGCCGGAGAAGCCGAAGGCCATCATGAGGAAGAGAAGCAGCATCCCGCTCAGCCAGGTCAGCTCCCGAGGCTTCCGGTAGGCGCGGAGAAAGAAGACGCTGAACATGTGGGCGAACAAGACGAAGACGAGGAGGTTGGCCGACCACGAGTGGATGGACCGGATCAGCCAGCCGAAAGGCACCCGGGCCATCACGAACTGGACGCTCTCGAAGGCCTCGCCCGAGGACGGCCGGTAGTAGAGCAGGAGCAGGATTCCCGTGACCACCTGGATGCCGAAGAGAAAAAGGGTCATGCCGCCCAGGTAGTACCAGAGGCTGTGCCGGTGAACCGGTACGTGTTTCTCGCGAGCCAGGGCCGCGAAGGCGGAGAGGCCGACCCGCTCCTCGAGCCACGCCGCCGCGCGGACCAGGGCACTCATGCCTTCGACACCACGATCTCGCCGCGCGCCACGTCGACTTTGTAGCTCTCAAGGGGGCGCGGGGGCGGGCCGGCGAGGTTGTGCCCGGCGAGGTCATACATGCCGTTGTGGCACGCGCACCAGATCGTCTTGAGGTCAGCCCGGTACTGGACGGTGCAATTCAGGTGAGTGCAGGTGGCCGACAGCGCGCGGTATTCACCCTCGACGGTCCGTACGAGGATGGCGGGCCGCGCGCCGAAGGGGAACACTTTGGCCTCGCCGGCTTTCAGCTCCCCTTCCCGCCCGGCCACCATTCGGGTCGTCGCAGCTTCGGGAACCTCGGGCGGAACGAGATAGCGCAGGACCGGGTAGACGACCGACCCGCACATCGCCCCCGCTGACGTCCCCAGAAACCAGTTCAGGACGTTTCTGCGTGTCGCCACGGTCTCCTCCCGAGTCACTCGCCTGAGCTCCGCTCCGTCACGGCGGCCCCCGTCGACGAGGGCAACCGTGACGAGCGACCACACTACTTCTTGAGCGTCTGAAGGTACGTCACGAGAGCGTCCAGATCAGCGGCCGGCAGGCTCGCGACGGGCTTCATGGGAGGCTTGCGCGTCGCGCCGGCCTTCTCGGCCATCTCCTTGGGATTGTTCAGCCACTGCTTTGTCTCGTCGGCGGTGATCTTGTCGCCCACCCCGTCGAGGGATCCTTTGGGGTTGCCCACGCCGGCCACAGAGTGGCAGGTCTTGCACTTCCGGTCGGCGAACACGGCCTTGCCCTTCGCGACCTTGGCGGCGTCCTGAGCGAATGCCGCGCCAGACGCGACCAAGGCGACCGCCACCAGAGTCATCCACACTCTCGATCGATTCATTCTCTCCTCCGGGATCCAGTCGCCGGCACCCGGGGCGCCGTGCGAGGATCGTGTGAGATACGAGATCTTACCCAACGCCGCGAGGTTTTCTATCGGTGGTGCGCTCGACACAGGCCGGAACCCGTCGCTTGCCCGGAAGGCCGAGGCGTTCCGGGCAAGCGGTGGAGTCTACTTGATGAAGATCAGCCGCGCTTGGACGGTGTCATTCTTCCTGTGGTTGACGGCGTCGAGCTGGAAGTCCCTGTGCTGGTAGTCCGCGATCACCTGGAGGCCGTTCTGGAACGCAATGTTGACGTACGTCGTGACCGCCCACTGCGTGTTCAGCTTCACTGTGTTCGGGTGAAAATAGTCGTACCGGACGCCAGCAGCGACTTTCTCGCTGACGAAGAACACACCGTCAGCAAAAGCGGCCTTGCTGTTGAACTTCGTGAGGTTTGCGGCCGTGTCGCTGCCGTAGTTGAAGCCGCCCAGCGGGAGGAAGCGCTTGCCCAACGGATAAGACAGGTAGACGGCCGTGCGATCGAAGTTGTTGCGGAACTCCGTGACATGGGTGGGGTCGACCTCCGGTCCGCCGCAGACGGCACCCGTAATCGGGTCCTTCTGGCCGAGTTTTCGGCCGTCATCGCACGAGGTAGGCGTCGACACGTTCCCGTGGTAGTAGATGAACGAGATGCCGCCGCCGTTGGGATGGAGGATGTAGGTGGCGTTTGCCGAGAAGTCGGGAGTATTGTGTGCTTTCGACTGGGCGGGCTTGCTGAGGGCCGAGATGGCCTGGTTTGCGCCCTTCCACGGCCCCGTTTGCGCCGGGAACGCTATGAAGGCCTGGGACTCATCCTCCCACCGCACGATCGTGCCGCTCATGACGGCCGCACGCAGAGAGAGCCTGTGGATGTCTCCCCCAACCTCGATACCCGCTTCATCCAAGCCCCAGGGTTGGTAAACGTACGGGACAGCAGTGCCCTTGGCCGAGATCGGACTCGTTTGGAAGAGCGTGCGGGCGTTTGAATAGGGGCGGTCCGACGCTCCAAAGCCTTCCCAGGGATGGAAGATGCCGGCTCGTGCCGTGAAGAACTTCTCCGCGTTCCCCTTCACGAAGCGGACGTAGGCGTTTTCGATCTCGAACACGTCCTCCGGCGAAACCGACAGCTCGGACTCCGAGGCGAGGTATTTTCCCCAAGCGCCCGTCAGTGGGTACAGCGTGGCCTCCATGAAGCTGAAGGCGTTCGTGGTCGTGCGCGGCCCCGGAGCGCCGCTCGGCAGCAAGTTGGCGCCGGGAGCACCGTTGGGCTGGTTCGTGACCTGGGTGTCATAGCGTGCCTGGATCCGGGCCGCGAAATAGTCGCCCAGCTCGAACTTCTTCTCATCGTCCTTGCCGATGTCATCGGGAAGGCGGAATCCCGCTGCGCGGAACTTGTATCCTGTTTCGTTCAACGCCGGGATCCGCAGATGGCAGTAGTCGCAGGAGACACTGTACTTGCGCGCGAAGTTGGTCATGGCCCACGCGGGGGAACCGATCACGAACGTCAACAGGAATGCGACCGCCGGCCACAGCCGGCGCGCCGCGCCGGCGACCGAGCGTCGCCCTTGGGCGTTGCCACAAGCAGCTTCAAACATGCTCATACCCTGCTCCTTCCGTTGTTTTTCAATCCGTTGTCTTTCAATGCCTGCGTCTGCTTCGGCTGCGAGCGGCCTCGCCGATCACCCCACTGCCTCACTCCAAGCTCCCAGGCGCTCGACAGCGCCACGCAACTCCTCGATGGTGCTCCCGTCGAATCGTCTGTGCCCGAGAACCTCACTTCGTCCCCTGACTGAGGCAAAGGGCGTGCCGGCACTGTTTGGCAGGTGATGCCGCGGTTCTGAGGACCAAGGCCGCACGAACTGCGCGGGCATCCAGTGCCCGCGCAATTGCTGCCGCGCTGCTCTACCCACGGGGAGTCCTCCCGGACCTTCGTGTCGTCACGGTCGGCGCTCCAGTAAGGATGTGCCGACGCTGGCCGTCGACCCCGAGGTGGCCGCGGGAGATCTACGTCAAGCGAGCGGGCTGAGGACGGCCCCCGTCGTCGTCGAATGCCGTCACGAGGTCGGCGCCTCGCACGCCCGGGACGCGGCAGAGGATCTCGTGGAGCTTTGGAAGGCCGCAGTCGGCAGCCGGCGCCTGCGTGAGGACGACGATGGAACCGCGGACCTCGCTGCGGCATTCGATGCCGGGGTGTCTTTCGAGCGCCTCCCGCACCGAATCGCTTCGTCCCGCCTCGATATCGACCAGCCAGCTGGCGATGGTCACGCGACCTCCTGCAAGTCCTTCGTTGCCGTCGAGCCCGGACGCAAACAATGCATCGATTCAGCTTGATTCGTCCGTCACGATCGAATTGTCGCAAGGAGGTACAAGCCGCGTGCCAGGGAACTTCGGCTATTCGTCGGGCGGGCCCTTCGTGTCGGGACCGGCCAACGGCGCGGCTTCCGTTGGAGCCGCTGGCGTGGACGCGGGGGGCTCCAGGCTCCTGACCAGCTCGCGGTAGTACTCGGGCCGGGTCTCGCGCAGATGGTCGGCAGACGCCTGACCAGTGATCCACGAGAGATCCATCGGGTAGACCGCGGGATCGAAGATCACCATGTAGAAATGCCAGACGAGGATGGAGAGGGTGGCCAGCACGGCCTCGTAGAAATGAGTCGCCGTGGCCGCGTCGGCCACCCAGCTCGGCAGATAGGCCAGTGTGATGTTGTTGAACCAGAGAAGGCACCCGGTCACGGCCATGACCGCTGAGCCCCACATGTACGCGAGGTACTCCATCTTCTCGCCGTAGCTGAACCGCCCGAAGGTGGGGCGCTCCTTCGCAAGGCCGAGGTTGTAGCAGAACGTGCCCCAGAGGGCTCGCGCGTCGCCCAGGGCCGGCATCAGCTGACGCAGGATCGAGCGGTCGCGACGTGAGACCGCCAGATGGACGACGTGATAGAGGAGCGATAGGAGCAGCACGACGGCAGCGATCCTGTGGACGGCCCCACGGAACGCCGCCTCTCCCTCCCACGCCACGAGCGGCCTTGCCCACCAGGACTCGGGGTACTTGAGAGCGAAGCCGGTCACCACGAGCACGGGAAAACTGAGGACGGTCAGACCGTGGGCGATACGAAAATGCCGGTTCATCCGGGGGACGCGCTGCCCCGAGCGACCGCCGGGGGCGCCGCGAACGAGCTTCGCGACGAAATCGAGGCCGTTGTGGATCGCCATGAAGCCGAGAGTCAAGGGAATGAGCCAGAGGTAGAGAATCCGGATCGCGCGAACCACCGGGTGCTCGCTGGCCGTCCCGGCGCCAAAGTGGATGCGCCCGATCGCGAAACGCTGCCCGGCGCCCGGATGGCAGGCGCCGCACGTCTTCCCCAGGTTCGCCGGGTGGACGGTCGAGCCGGGGTCCCTCGAGGGCAGGATGTTGTGGATGCCGTGGCATGAGGCGCAGTTGGCCACGGTCTGAGAGCCGGACCGCTGGGCGAGGCCGTGGAAGCTGTCCTTGTAGGCCGCGACCCTGTCGGCGGGAAGGTTGAACTTCTGGGCGAGGCGCTCGTCGCCGTGGCAGCGCCCACAGGTCACGGTCGAGACGCGGGCCGCGTTCACCAGGGAGCCCGCCTCGGCCGGGGCGAGAATCTCGTGCTCGCCGTGGCAGTCGGTGCAGACGGGAGCGTCACGAACCCCGCGGGCCGCCGCCTCGCCATGGACGCTGCCAGCGAAGGCCTTGCCGATCTCCACGTGGCACTTGCTGCACGTCGTCGCCACGTTCGAGTGGTGGATCGGCGACCTTTCGCTGCGGGCAGGAACGATCGCGTGGCTACCGTGACAGTCGGAGCACGAGGCCGCTTTTGCATCCCCCTTCTGGACCGCCCGGCCGTGGACGCTCAGCCGATACGTCTCGACCGGCCGGGCGAAGGGAACCTTGTGCTTGGCAAGGAAGTCGGGGTTCGCGTGGCATGCGCCGCAGGTCTCCGGCAGGTTCCTCTTCGCGGTCCGGGAGGCCGGGTTGCTCGCCGGCAGGATCTCGTGAGCGGGGCCATGGCATGAAGCGCAGTCGGGCGCCGCGGCATCCCCCTGGGCATGCAGCTCAGCGTGGACGCTCTGGCGGTAGTCCTTGTCGACATCCTCGTGGCACGAAGCGCATTGGACGTGGGGCATCTTCCCGGAGTCGGGATGGCCCTTGGCGCCCGCGCCCGCGTGGCAGTCGATGCAGGCGAGACCCTCGTGGACGCTCTCTTGCTTGAGCTCGCCCTTGTCGCCGTGGCAGGCGACGCAGTCGGCGTCCGCCGTGGCGGACGGCGCCACGGGGAGCAGAAAGATCAGGACGACGAGGAGGCTACTCAAGGCCCAGGTCGGCCAGCACCTTCGGGTTGGACTCCTCCATCGCCAGGACGCTGTGGCAGGCGTCGCAGTCCTGGGTGATCGTCCGCCCGTCGGCCGATTTGTGCTTGTCGTCGTGACAACGGAAGCACCCCAGGAACTCCTCGTGGCCGAGGTTGTTGGGATGGACGCCCCACGTGACCTTCATCCCCGGGAAGACGTTCTTGAGATAGATGGCAGCCAGCCGCTGGGACGCTGCTTCGACGAGGGCCCGGCGCGCCTGGAAGGTGTCGGGGTGCTCCTTCTTGTAGAAGTCCACGAGTCCCGAGGTGATCCGAGCCTCGGCCGTCCCGCGATCGGGGTAGTCGGCCCGGAGAAGCTCCACGGCCTTTTTCTTGACCCAGGGAAGCTCGGGGCTGATGTTGCCGTCGGCCATGGCGCGGTCGACCGCCCTCTCAGGCATCTCGAAGGCGTGGCTCGGGCGGTTGTGGCAGTCGATGCAGTCCATCTGCCGGCGCTCGCCTCTCGCCAGCTCCTCGGCCGAGGGTTTCACGTCGGTCGAAGTGTACTCGACCGCCTCGCCGTGGTCGTCGACGTACGAAACGATAGGAATCACCTGTCGACGGGCGTCGGTGGCGACGTAGGTGATGCGCTCCTTGTCGTCGAGATGGCGGCCGTGGATACCCGTGGCCCCCTTCCAACCCTTCCCGCCGACCTTCAAGACGAGCACCGTGGTGAGGCGCGTGTTCTTCTCGTCGTCCTGGAACTTGCTTCGCACGACGAACCGGTCCCCGTGGAACTTCTGGGGCCAATGGCATTGCTCGCAGGTCTCCCGCGCGGGCCTCAGGTACTTCACGGGGGAGGGAATCGGGCGCGAGTAGGTCCCGAGGTTCACGGCCAGGACCTGTCGAGATCCCGAGAGCTTCGAACGGACGAACCACGAGGCCCCGGGGCCGATGTGGCACCCCGTGCAGGGCACGCGGGAGTGGGGCGAATCGACGTACGCCGTGTACTCGGGCTCCATGACGGTGTGGCAGGCCTGACCACAGAACTCCTTCGAGTCCATGTACTCGAGGCCCTTGTACGACGCCGTCCCCATGATGGCCACGTTCCCGCCGGTCAGACCGGCGAGGAGGAAGAGCCCCCTTCGAAGGACCGTGCTTCCCATGTCGACGTGGGGGTACTCCGCCGGAACCGTCCCGCCGGCCCGAAGCCGGGAGCGCCGCCAGAAGATGCCTGCCGGCATGAGAAGGAGCCCGGCCAGGAAGACGCCCGGTAGAACGAGGTACAGCAGGATCCCCGCGTAGGGATGAACGGGGCCGCGGCTCATGATCTCTCGGAGCCAGAAGAGGACCAGGGTGATCCCCGAGCTCGTCGTGAGAACGGCGCCCGTGAGCGTGACAGGGTTCTGGGCGAAGAAAACGGCCGGACGGAGGATCGAGTTGGTCCGTTCCCGGAGCGACATTGGCCCTCACAAACCTTCGGCGGGGCGACCCAACCGCCGGGCCCGCCCCGCCGAAACGCTGATGATCCTAGGCTGCGCCGAGACGCCTACTTCTTCTCGACGTAGTTCTTGAGCAAGGAGACGTCGATCTCCTTGGCCTTCAGCTTTTCCTTCTCGGCCACGAGAAACTTTCCGCGGTCGTTCACCTCGTGGCTTTCCTTCTTGGGGAGTTTGTCGGTGTGACAGTACTGGCAGTTCGTTGCTTGGAATCCAAGCTCCTTCGCCTTCTTCTGCATCGGCATCGTCGCCGAGGCGACCCCGCCCAGGGCGAGCCATGCACCCGCCGCGCCCACGATCAGCAACCGCGCCCTACGAGAGGTCCTCATGTCAGTGCCCCTCCAGTGCAGCTTGATCCTACCAGCGATAGCTGACACGAACGTAACCTACCTTGGCTTTGTAGTCGCCATCGTTGGCGACCAGGAAGAACGAGCCGGGGACGTAGTGCTGGTTCACGAGGCTGTTGGAGTCGCTGATCGTGTACTCCTCGTAGAAGCCACCGAGCCCGAAGGTCCACGCCTTGGCGAACTGGTAGCGAAGCTCGGCGTTCAGGGTCCAGATCTTGGTGTCGTCGTACGCCGGGATCCCGGTGATTCCCACTTTAAGGGGGCGGCGCGCGAGCTCCGGAGCGCCGCCGGTCGGTGAGGCGATGTCGTTGTTGCCGTTGACCTCCTGGTAGCGCCCGAAGAGGTCCAGGTACCACTTCTCCGGCTTCAGCGTGAACTTCCCACCGGCCCCGAACGAGTTCGTCTTGTCGTTCACGTTGGAGGTCCAGTCGTCCAGCGTGGTGAAGGAGACCGCGGCGCCGCTCTGGCGCCCCCTCTGGGCGTCGACCTGCTTCTCATAGGTGTAGAAAGCGTAGACGCTGGTCTTCTCTCCCGGGCTCCAGTCGGCTTCGACGGTGACGGTGTCGTACTTGGCGCTCAGGAGACCGTAGCGGCTCTGGTCGTAGTCGTCGTTGGTCCGGAAGTAGCCGACGGCGAACGTCGCGTTGCCGTTGCCGGGCGTCAGTTGAAGGTTGGCGCCGATCTTGTCGACCTTCTTGTGGGCCTGATCGAACCTTATGTTGCACGGCGAGCCGCCGCAGCCGAAGCTCGCATAGGTCTTCTCGATCACCGGGCCGCCCCCCTCGGCCGGGATGGCCAGAAGGTTGGCCGGGGCGCCGGGCTTGACCTGCGAACCATCCTCGCTGCGCTCGATCTCCAGGCCCTCGTAGCCTCGGGTGCCCTTCTCGTAGCTGGCCCGGAGGAGAGCCCAACTGCCGCCGCGGAGGATGGCCGCGGCGACAAAGGCGTTCTCCTTCGTCTTCTCGGTTTCACGGTACGAACGGTCGAACCCGGTGTGACGGTAGCCCGCCTCCAGCGTGACCTCTCCGAAGTCATAGTTCGCGGTGGCGTCGAAACGCTGGTTCTTGTAGTCGTACGGAACGCTGATGCGGGGAATCGCCTCCCAGACGCCGTCGAAGCGGGTGTAGCCCGGGAACGAGAGCCGGGTCGTGTCGTTGGTCGTCTCATAGAGCCGGAACCGGGCGTTCACCGACAGCTTGTCGGCCGGGCGCGACGTGAACGTTGCGGCGAACGACGTCCGCTTGATCTTGCCGTCCAGGTGCTGGGCCGGCAGGTTGGCGGGATTGGCGGCCACGAAGGGCGCCGCCGGGTTGCTGGTCGGCGTGATCGCGGTGTTGGTGGTGTACGGGATGAACGGGCTCTGATCCTGGGTGAAGTCGCCGTAGGACGCGTCAACGTTCAGGCGCGTGCGGGTCGGCTCGTGCAGCTTGAAGGTCGCGCCGACGTTGCCGACCCAGGCCTTGTTGTCGGGAGGCAACGCCATGAGGCCGTGGGACGGTCCGCCGATGGACCCCGAGCCAGGGGCTGTGTACGCCGAAGCGTCGGTCGAGTCCGTGACCCGGAAGGGGTTGTCGAAGGAGAGGCTCTCGATCCCGTTGTTGAACCAGTTGTAGTGGAGGCCTGCACGAACGACGCCCCAGGAGCCGTTGTACTGCGCCTCGGCACCAAAGTCCTGGGTCACGTAGTGGACCGTTTCCGGCAGCTCGACGACGTTGCCGAAGCCGAAGGACGTTCCGGAGGCCGACCGGTCGCCCACGCGCCGCTCGTGGAAGTACGTGACGCGGACGTCGAAGGCCTTCGTCGGCGTGAGGCGGACCGCCACGTTCCCCCGCTCGCGCTCGAGCTTCAGGTCGACGTGGTTGGCTGCGTCGAGGGAGGGCCCCACGAGCTTGCTCAGAAAGGCGTAGTTGACGCTGGGGCGGGGCGCCGCGGTGATCGCTCCCTGGAAGGCCCCCTGCAGGGTGTTCGAGAGCTGCCAGACGCCCTCGCTCGTCTCCTGGAGGAGCGTGTGACCATCATTGCCGAAGCGGTGCGGGATCTCGTTGTAGTCACCTTCGACGCGGATCTTGTCGTTGCCCAGCTTCACGCGGTAGCGCTGGTCGTCCTGCCGGATGTTCGACCCGAGGAAGTCGTACCGGAAGTCCCCCTTCTGTCCGAACAACCGGAAATACGGGGCGACGACACCGCTCGGGACGTCGCGGTATTCGAGGAACTTCGAGGAGTCGGTGTCGACGTTGAGCTGGTTCACCCCGAGGTTGACCTCACCCGTCTGGAAGTCCTCGGCGGTAGCCGGGAGCGGCCCTGTTGCGGCGGCCAAGGTCACGATCGCTGCGATGAAGAGCGTGGGCTTCATGGCTACCTCCCCAGGTACGGCCCAGAGGGCGCGTTGCCGCCGTGGACGTTCTGGTGGCAATTCTTGCAGGCGTGCTCCACCGCGCGGTTGGTGATGTTGACTCCCGAGGCGCTGTTGGTCCCGTCGTAGAGGGTGCCGGGATGGCGCGTGTTGAGGTGGCAGCGCTGGCAGAGGAACGGCAGCTTCGCCACGAGGAGCTTGTCGTGGTTCGAGCCGTGGGGATCGTGGCAGAGCACGCAGTTCTCGCGCACCGGAGCGTGCTCCCAGAGGAAGGGTCCCCGCTTCTCGGTGTGGCAGCCCAGGCAGAGCTCGGTGGTCCACTCGGCCTTGATCATCTTGGGGCGGGTGGAGTCGTGGGGGTTGTGGCAGCTCGCGCACTCAATCTTCCCCTCGCGGAGCGGGTGGTGGGAGGTGCGGAGGCTCTTGGCGCGCATGGCCGGGTGGCAGGTGAAGCAGTTCTCGGAGTCACGAGCCGTCTTGAGCTGCGCGTGATCGGACTTGTACTCGTGAATCGAGTGGCAGGAGGTGCAGGCCAGCTTCCGGCGGTCATGAGTGCTGCCCGCCCAGTTGGCCTGGTTGGCCTTCTCGTGGCAGCCGAGGCAGGTCTTGTTGATGTCCCCGGCCGAGGCCTTGGAGAGTTTGATGACGGGGCCCGGCTCCCCCTTCTCGAGGTTCGATTTCAGGTGCTCGTCCAAGGGACCGTGGCAGGAGGCGCACTGCTGCTCGAGGCCGCCGTGCCGCGTCCGCTGGACCGCCGTCACCGCTTCCTCATGGCAGGTCTTACAGTCGGCGACATCGAACGCCGCGTGGGTCTCAGGTTTCGGCGCCGTCACCGCGACGGTCTGCCCGCGGGAAACGACGCCGACTGCCAGGAAACCCAAGACGGCGAGGGGTACGACCATCCGGTGTCCACTCATCACCACCCCCCTTGTGTCTTTGCGCAACGATCCGAGATGCTACTACTTTCGAGCAAGCGGCGTGCCGGCTGACGCGTCGGGGCCGGCCCGGCGCATCTCGGCGCGGAGGTTCTCGATGACCGAGCGCTCGAACCTGTGATGCCCACCCAGCGTGAGCTGCGATGGTAGACGCCCCTCCCGCGCCCAGCGGGTCACCGTGTTAGGGGAAACCCCGAGGAGGAGCGCGACTCCGGAACGACTCAGGTAGGCGCCGACTTCGGGCTCAGCGGCCTTGGTTCTCATCGTCCGGAGACTAATGGTCGACCTCGGACCAAGCAATGATTCAAATGGTTCAGTTGGAGCGAATCGGGGTGTCTGTCAGGGACTGGCGGACTTCCCCGACAGCGTCCACCACGAGGGGCAAGTAGGTCGAAAGGGCACAGTCCCCCTGCTCCCTGAGGCGACACGTGCCGCCGGATCCTGGCGACTCGCAGTCTGCGCAAATCTCGGCCTCGATGGCCGCGATGAAGTCGTCCATGCGGTGGCTGTCGACAGCCAGGATCGCTTCCACGACCCGGGGCAGGTGTACGTCTAGAGCACAGGCTCGTCCAGACAGCCCACATGTGCCGTCTCCACGACCGTCCAGGCACGGAGAGCACACGCGCCGTCGAATGGCATCCCGATAGGCGGCGGAGCGATCCATCGGCAGCCTCCTCTTCATTATTTTGTGCAAGCAGGGTGCCAGACCGTTCGCCCCCGTCGCCCCGCGCGCGGGAGACGGCGGCCGCAAAAAAGCCGGGGTCGGCACGTCGACACCGGCAATTCCTTCGCGACGAAGCCGCGCAGCACAATGGAACGCTGCGAACAGGCCCCGGTTCGTTGGCACGCCGATTGTTGTTCCGAGCGGTAGGAGGAGGACCATGGGACACGCACAGCAACTCCTGCCGACCACCCAGGTGGCGGGCCTCCTGGGCGCCCATGCCGCGTGGCGCCCGGAGACCTTCCGCTTCCACAGCCTCGTGCTCAGCGAGCCCCGCTCGCGGACACGCAGCCTCGCAACCACCTTGGCCACGTCCATGGCGCTTCACGCGGTGCTCATTGCGGCCGTGGCCCTTCTCCCGATCCTGTTGTACGAGGCCATGCCTGAGCCTGGAGCCACGGCGCGCGCGTTCTTCGTGGCCCCCGTCGACATGGCTCCCCCACCGCCCCCGCCACCACCGCCGGCTGCTGTCGCCCATAGCGTGCGGGTGGTCGTGCCCCGGCCGCAGCCCATCGAGGCCGCCCGCTTCGTGGCGCCCATCGAGATACCCGACCAGATCAGGCCCGAGCCGGGCATCGACCTCGGCGTGGAAGGGGGCGTCCCCGGCGGCGTGGAGGGAGGCGTGCCGGGGGGCGTTCTCGGCGGTGTCGTCGGCGGTCTTCCCCTCGCTCCACCTCCACCACCGCCGAAGGTGGTTCGCGTGGGCGGGGCGATCGTTGCACCCAAGCTTCTCAGGAAGGTCACTCCCGAGTATCCCCCGCTCGCGAGCGCGGCTCGGATAACCGGCGTTGTGATCATCGAGGCGCATGTCGACGTGAACGGCAACGTGAAGACGGCCACGGTCCTGCGCGGCGCCCCGCTGCTGGACGAAGCGGCCCTCGCCGCCGTACGGCAGTGGCGCTACCAGCCGCTACTACTGAACGGCGAGCCGACCGAATTCCTGCTGACGGTCACCTTGGTGTTCAACCTGGCATACCCCGGCGCCCAAGGGTCGCAGTAAGCGGCGGGAGAGCGATGGGAGGCCGACCCATGGTCTCGATTCGAGAGATCCTCTTCGCGACCGACCTCTCCCCTGAGGCCGATCAGGCCTTCGAGCACGTGCGCTCCCTCGCCGATCGCTTTGGAGCGTCGGTGACGATGTTCCACGTGGCCGAAGTCCCGGACCACCGCTTCGCCCATTGGGCCTTCGCCCACGGCCACGAGGTCTGGGACCACGCCGAGAAACTGGCGAGAGAGTGTCTCGAGCGGCGCGCCGCGACGCTGACGGCGAAGCATAGCGTCGTCCTGGAGCGGAACAGCTCCGCATCCCGCGGCGTGCTTGACATGATCCGAACGCTGCGGCCCGACCTGACCGTCATGGCCACCCACGGGCGCGAGGGGCTCGCTCACGCCCTCCTCGGGAGCGTGACCGAGCGGGTTGTCCAGCGCTCCTTCCGGCCGATCCTCTGCGTCCGCGAGCCCGACCACGGCGGTGTCCTTCCCTACCGACGGATCCTGGTCCCGACAGACCTGTCGCCGGTCTCGCGCTTCGCCTTCCCCATGGCCGCACTCTTTGCGCGCACCTTCGGCGCGGAAGTGGTTGGCATCCACGTCGTCTCGCCGAGGAGCCTGGCGACCCTATCGGGGATTCCTGCAGTGGAGCTGCCGGTGGTGCCCACGGAGGCGTCGCTCTGGTCCTTCCTCCAAGCCGACTTTGACGGCGCTTCCCTCGTGGCCCAAGTCCACGAGGGAAGCGTTTGGGACAGGATCTGTCACACCGCCCGCGTCGAGAAGGCTGACCTCATCGTGATGTCGACAAGGGGCCACGACAGCCTCGGAGACCGGATCGTGGGCAGCAACACCGAGCGCGTGGTCCGCCACGCACCTTGCCCAGTCCTGGTGGCGTGAGACGGACCGCCGTCAGCGAGCTTCGGCGCGAGCGAGAGACATCTCGCTGACCCGGACGAGGCCCGTGACGGGCGGGACCCAGCGCAACTCGTCGGAGACGATGTAGATGTCGTTCCCGGCGTAGAGGGGGAGGAGGGGAAGTTCTTCCGACACGATCTTGAGGGAGCGCTGCAGCATGTCGAGGCGTTTCTTGGGGTCGAAGATACGGAGGTTCTCCTCGGCGATCGCGTCGACCTCGGGATGGCGGAAGGCCCCCTTGTTCCCCATGCCGAAGCCGCGCGCGGGGTCCGCACTGTGGAGGGTAAAGCCGAGGATCTCGCTGGTGTCGCCGCTCGTGCACGCGAAGCCTTGAATGAAGACGTCGAAGGCTCCGTGGTCGAGAGCCGCGGTCAGCTCGGCCGCACGAAGCTCGCGGAGCGAGACACGGATGCCCAGAGCCCTCCACTGCTTGGCGAGAACCTCCTCCACGGCATGGGGGAGCCCTCCTTCGACGGCGATGGAGAGGTCGAATGGCTTTTGGCCCGCCTCGGCCAGGGACGCGCGAGCCGCGGCGAGGTCGAAGGGGATCGGCTCCAGGGTGGGGTCGAAGCCAAAGACCTGCGGGGCGACGAGCGGCCCCACCGGCCTTCCCGATCCGGCAATCGCGCCCCGAATGATCTCGGAGATGTCTGTGGCCTGAGCCAACGCCCGACGGACCCGGACGTCCCGAAGCGGGTTCGGCGCACCCGAAGCGACCAGGGTGGGCCGCACGTTGAAGAGAGCGGAGAAGACGCCCAGGCCCTCGGCCTCGACGATGCGCAGACCGCGAGGGAGGTCGCGCCGCATTTCCACGAGACGACCCCGGTCCGCGAAGAGGGTGAGGTCCGGCTTCTCTCGAACGATGGCGGCCTGCAGCGCCTTGTCGCCGTGGGCCACGATGAACTCGACCTGCCGAATGGGGGGTGCTGGGTGATGATGCTCGTTGACACCGAGAACGATCGACTTCCCTCGCTCCCAGCGCTCGAGTCGATAGGGCCCGGTCCCAAAAGGAGACTCCCCCACCTTGCCGCCGACCGCGCGGACGTGAGCCTCACTCATGATCGGGATGAAGGCGAGGCTGTTGAGGATCGCGATGGGGGTATCGGTCTTCAGGTCGATCGTCAGGTCGTCCACGACCGTCGCCGCGACGACGTGGTGGGCAAAGCCGGTCAGCTCGGAAGTCGGCAAGCCTCGGAGCCGTTCGATGCTGAACTTGACGTCGCTCGCGTGGAGCGACGAGCCGTCGGGGAAGCGGGCCTCGGGGTCCAGGAAGAAGCGCCAGGTGGTCTCGTCGGGGTTGATCCATCGAAGGGCCAGGCCCGCCGTCACCCGCAGATCCTTGTCGAACCTCACGAGCCCCTCGAAGATGTTCTCCAGGACGGCGCCCGAGACGTCGTCGAAGGCCACCTGAGGGTCGAGTGTCGTGAGCTCGTTGCCCAGGACCACGCGGAGCGGCCGCGGGGCGAGGTCCACCGGCTGCTTGCGGCAGCCGAGGGGGACGAGGGCCAGAACGATCGAAAGCAGGGCGTAGGGAGGTCGCATCCGGGCCAGAATCGGGCAAGAGGCTACGCCCGCCGCCGGCCGCGGTCAACCTCGGAGCCCGATGCTACAATGGCGCATTTCGACAGGCGCTGACCATCCGAAACGAGGGAATCGCGTTGGATCTCGTTCAGGCGTTCTTCCGCACCGTCTACAACGTCCCGGAGTTGATCCGTCTTGGCGGCATGGCGGGACTCATCCTCGTAGTCTTCGCGGAAACGGGATTGATGGTGGGCTTCTTCCTTCCGGGGGACTCCCTCTTGGTCACCGCGGGGCTCTTCGCCGCGAGGGGAGACCTGGAGATCGTCTGGCTCAATCTGGCCTTGGCGGCCGCCGCGATCGTCGGGGATGCCACGGGCTACTGGATCGGGTTGCGGGCCGGCCAGACCCTCTACAACCGTCCCAATTCCTTCCTCTTCCGGCGCGAGCACCTCGTCAAGACCCACGATTTCTACGAACGCCACGGCGGCAAGACCATCGTGATCGCCCGCTTCATGCCCATCATCCGGACCTTCGCACCGGTGGTAGCCGGGGCCGGAAGCATGACCTACAAGCGCTTCGCGGCCTACAACGTCGTGGGCGGAATCGCCTGGGTCTTGAGCATGACCCTCACCGGCTACTTCCTCGGCCGGACCATCCCGAACATCGAGAAGAACATTCATCTGGTCGTCGCGGTCGTGATCTTCCTCTCCCTCCTGCCAGGCATCATCGCCTATCTCCGGGAACGGTCCCGAGGTTAGGCGCTGCGAGAGCCGCGCCGCGAGGCGACGGCTCGGAAGGCTACCGAGAGTGAGCGGACCTCAACCGAAGCGACTGGGTCGGTACGAGATTCAGGACGAGATCGGCCGGGGAATGATGGGGGTCGTCTACCGCGCCCTCGATCCGGCCCTGGGCAGGGCCGTCGCGCTCAAGACGGTTCAACTCGCCTGGGCCATCTCCGACGAGGATCGGCAGACCTTCGAGAAGCGCTTCATGGCCGAAGCGCGGACCGCGGCCGGACTCTCCCACCCGGGCATCGTCGTCGTCCACGACATCGGCCACGATCCCGAAGCCAAGACGGTCTTCATTGCAATGGAGTACCTCCACGGCAAGACCCTGTCCGAGATGACGGCGGGCGGAATCGCCGTCGAATGGCGTGAGGCCCTCAGGGTCGCGGGCCGGGTCGCAGAGGCGCTGCACCACGCCCACCAGGCCGGCATCGTCCACAGGGACGTCAAACCCGCGAACATCATGGTCCTCCCCTCGGGGGATCCGAAGATCATGGACTTCGGCATCGCCAAGGTCCCCACGTCGCAGCTCACGACGGTCGGCGAGTTCTTCGGGACCCCTTCCTACATGTCACCGGAGCAGGCGGCGGGAGCAACCGTGGACGGGAGGAGCGAC
>JBGPYB010000089.1:0-19655 GCA_041493035.1 Vicinamibacteria bacterium
ATGGCGCCAAACGAAAAGAGATCGGATCGCGCGTCTGCGGGAAGGCCCTTCACCTGCTCCGGCGACATGTAGCCGATAGTTCCCATGATGACGCCCGGCTCGGTCACAGCCGTGAACGTCGGAGCCTCCGTCAGCGGCCCCGCGCTTCCTTCCGGATGCGTCAGCTTCGCCAGGCCGAAGTCGAGGATCTTCACCTGACCGTCCCGCGTCACGAACACGTTCTCGGGTTTGAGATCCCGGTGAACGATCCCCTTCTCGTGAGCCGCGGCCAGTCCGTTGGCGATCTGCACGCCGTACTCGATTGCCTTGCCGTCGGGCAAGGGCCCCGTCGAGAGCCGCTCGCGCAGCGTCTGGCCTTCGAGCAACTCCAAGACGACGTAGGGAGCTCCGCCCTCCGAGCCGAAGTCGTGAACAGTGACGATGTTGGGATGGTTCAGGGCGGAGGCGGCGAGCGCCTCCTGCTCGAACCGGCGCAGCCGATCCCGATCCTGGGAGACACCCTCCGGCAGAACCTTGACCGCAACCTCACGGTGAAGCCGGGTGTCCCGCGCCCGGTAGACCTCGCCCATCCCGCCCGCGCCGAGCGGAGCGAGGACTTCGTACGGGCCGAGCCGAGCGCCGGGGATAGGGCCATGGAAGTACCGGTATTCTATGGCCGCGCTACGATTGGCCGCGATGCATGACAGGGATCCTCGCAGACTTCATGAAGCGCTCCGGACGCTTGGAGATCACATAGGTCGTCCTCTGAACAAGGGCCTCCTTGAGCACGTCTTCTGCGGTCATCGGGCCGGCCAATCCGCCGGGAGATCCAGAAAGGAACGATCCAGCTCCCCCACTGATGCGCAGCCAAGCAGCTTGAGTGTGCGAACAAGGTCGGTCCGCAGGATCTCGAGGGCTCGCGCCACGCCGGGGCCACCGCCGGCCGCGAGCCCGTAGGCGTAGGCGCGGCCCAGGAGCACGGCCCGTGCTCCCAAGCACAGCGCCTTGACGATGTCGCTGCCGCGCCGGATGCCGCCGTCCACGAGGACCTCGGCCCGCCCATTCACTGCCGCGACGACTTCCGGCAGGATCCGCAGCGTCGGCGCGACACCATCGAGTTGGCGGCCACCATGATTGGACACGACGAGGGCATTCGCTCCCTCGTCGACCGCTCGGCGAGCGTCCTCGCCCGTGTGAACACCCTTGACGACAATCGGCCCCTTCCAGGCCTCCCGGATCCAACGGAGATCCTGCCAGGACACCATCGACTCCTCGAGAGCGGTGCCGACATCGGCATACAACATCGGGCCATCGGGGAGCACAACGTTGGGAAACGTCATCAGACCGCCGTCCGCGAGGAATCCCGCGAGCCACCCTGGGCGCGCGAGGAATTGCGGAACGAAGGGCAGCATCGACCAGGGTCTGCGTGTGAGGAGCTGCTTCGTGCCGTTTCGGAGGTCGCGCTCCCGCATCCCGGCGACCGGCGTATCGATGGTAACCACGAGCGCCGAGAACCCCGCCGCGCGTGCGCGCTCGATCGTCGCTCTCGCGACGTCGTGCCCGCCGACGAGGTACAGCTGGTACCAGAGAGGTCCGGTTGACGCGGCTTTGACCTCCTCCAATGTCGTTCCCGACAGAGTCGACAGGGTGTAGACGGTCCCGGCATCGCCGGCCGCGCGGGCGGACACCGCCTCGCCGCGTGGATAGAACATGCGAGTGCTGCCCACAGGCCCCAACAACATCGGAAGCTCCAGCGTGGTCCCCAGCACCGTGGTTCGCAGATCGCACTTCGGGATCGCCACGGCGCAGCGCGGGCGAAATGTCACAACGTCGTACACGCGGGAGTTCTCGCGCAAGGTGATCTCGTCATCGGCCCCACCGTCGATGTAGTCGAAAACGACTCGGGGCAGGCGGCGTTTGGCGAGCCGCCGGAGGTCGGCGATGTTGACGACGCGATGAGAGGTAAGCCGTCCCATGATGGTTGGGAATCCTCCTGGCCGGGCGCCGCTCTCCTTCCACGTGATCGGCGAGAGCGTTCTCCGGCTTCTTGTAGAGCCTGCTCGGCTCAAGCTCCTGCGCCCGAACGATAGCATGGCCCGGCCACTCCGAACTCAGCCGGCGGCGCGTCTCTACACGACCAGCATCACGCAAGCGGAGGTCCTCCATGGCTTGATGCTTCTTCCACAGGGTCGACGTCGTCGGGCGCTCGAGGCGGCAGCCAAGTCCATGTTCCTGGAGGATTTCGGCGGCCGGATCCTCGGATTCGGCACCGATGCGGCCCCGCCGTACGCTCAGATCGCTTCCGATCGGCGACGCGCCGGCCGTCCCATCTCGCATTTCGACGCCCAGGTCGGGGCAATCGCACGTTCCACGGGCGCTGGCATCGCCACTCGGAACCTGGCTGACTTCGAGGGCTGCGGCGTAAACCTCGTAGACCCCTGGAAGCCCTGACAACCCCATCTTGCCGCGTGCCCCCCCCGGTCGAGCGAGCCGTCCGCTACGCGCGCAGTCGGAAGCGCTAGAATAGACGGAGTGATTACGAAGGAGATCTGGAGCTACGTGTCGCGGGATTGGGCGGCCGCGCGCGAATCGAAAGACGCGTTCTGGGCGACGCGGATCGCGCGACTGGGGCCGATCGAAGGCCTGCGGATCGCGGACGAGCTGCGGCGCCAGGTCGTTAGGCAGAACCCCGGTTGGCCCAATGACGAGGAGCGCCGCGATGATCTCGCGGCTCACATAAGGCTCTCCGAGCTTCTAGGACGTGCCAGTCGCCCCCGCAGCCGTTGACGTCCTGACGGCGCTGGTCGGGGTCTTGCCCCGGTGGGGACCGTGGTACCTCTTCGGCGCTCAGGCCGTGGTGGCCTACGGCGTGCCGCGGTTGAGTGCCGACGTCGACGTCACCCTCCGACTGACGCCCAACTCGCCGGAACGTTTCGTCGACGACATGCGGGTAGCCGGCTTCGACCTTCGGGCGGACGATCCCGAATTGGTGCACCGCACGCGTGTGCTGCCCTTCGTCCATGTCGCCAGCGGCATGCCCCTCGACGTCGTGCTCGCCGGCTCGGGGCTCGAGGACGAGTTCCTCGCCCGGGCCCGTCTGCTGGACATCGAGGGACTGCGCGTACCGACGATCGACCCCGAAGACCTGATCATCGCCAAGGTCCTGGCCGGCCGGCCAAAGGACCTCGAGGACGCACGCGGCCTGTGGCGGGCTCGAGGCCGGGAAGTGGACGCAGCAAGGATCGTATCGGTCCTGCGGCTCCTCGAGGAAGCGCTGGGCCAAAGCGACCTCACGCCGGCCTTCGAAGCGATCCGGCGTCGAGACTGAGCCTGTCCGTCCACGTAACCGTTCAGTGGCCCAGATCGTCGTCTTCGTCCAACGGCCCCTCGGCCAGGGCCAGGGCCTCATCAACCGCCTCGAGGACGTCCTCGTCGTCCGAGAGGGTGAGCTCACCGAGGATCTCGGCCGCCTCCTGGGGACGGGTGGCGCCCACAGCTCCAATCGCTGCGAGGAGCAGAGGCTTGGTGGTCCCTTCCGTCCTGATGAGGGCCGCGATGTGCGGCCAGGCCGCCTCCAGACCCCACTCACCCGCTGCGGAGACGGCCTCGTGGTGGATATCGGGGCTCTTGCTGTCCAGCGCTTCGAGAATCTGCTCGTCGAACCCGCGGACGAAACGCATGCAAAAAACGGCCGTGAGCTTCCAGGCCTCGTCGTCGCTGCCGTAGGCGGCGCGCACCGCATCCAAGTGCCAGTCCTGGGGCGCGCGCACCGATGCCTCCAGGATCCGTCGCCGAACCTCCTTCGGAACGGCGGCGTCTGTGAAAACCTCACGGAGCGACTCCTGGACAGTGTTGAACGTTTGCTCTGTGATCGGGACAGCGGCGCCGTCCTCGAAACCATCCGTGGCTGCGTGCTCGAGGACGGGGCCCAGGGAGATCGCCGCCTTCAAGCGCAGCTTCTCGGACTCGGCACCACTGCGCAGGACCGACAGCAACGCGTCCACGAGACCCTCGTTGATCACGGTGAAGTCGCCTGCCAGCTCGGCCGCCACAAGACGATCGGGCCCGGCGGCTCGGCCGTCTCGCAGGATGTCGAGGAACATGGCGCCCGCATCCGCGGGCCAGTCCCACGGCGGGATGTCTTTCAGAGACTTCAACTCCATCTTGCCCTCGTGCGCAGTGTCTCTCATCTCGGCGCCTGCCGCGAGCTCCACCGCGCCTTCGCACGCTCCAGGAACGACGGCTTCTCGGTCGGGCCCGGGCCCGCCACGATCTCCTCGAGCCCCGCCATGAACCCCGTTCTGCGGCGGTGCTCGGAACGAATCTTCTCGACAACCTCCTGCCACTCGCCGGCAAGCCCCGCCCTCTCGTAACACCTCCGAGCACGCTCGAGGTTCCCGAGCGCGGCGTCGTAGTACCTGCTCTTCCCCGCCTTGACGATCGGTACGCCCTGGGCGCGCCAGAGCCGCGCCGCCAGGTAGCATCAGAAGGCGATCGAGGCGGCAGGGGGAGAGGAATCGTCCATGGCTACTCTCGCGCCTTGGCGGCCTCTCGCAGGAGCCGCCCCATCCCCTCGAAGAGCGCGGCCAGTCCCTCGGCGGCCTCGGCCGGAGCTTCGATGGCGAGGCCTCCGTCGTCGCGCCGATGGATCTTGAGCAGTGACAGCAGTCCCCTCACGTCCTTTGCCGCCGGCGCCTCTGACCCACTCTCGGCCGAAGGCGGCCGCGCCACGCTCGTGCCGATGGTCGCGCTCCCCGCCGCGGGGTCGGGCGCAGCGGCGAGAGCCACTCCGCGCTCGTCCGCAGCGGCCACCAGCTCGTCGATCTCGCGGTCGGCCGTGGCCTGTTCCTCGGGCGAGTCCTCTTGGAGCCGCGGCTCCGGGGCGCGTGCGGGCTCGACCATCCTCTCGAGCCGCGCGAGGAAGGACGACGATCGCTCGAAGCGCACCTCGTTCGTCTCGCCGTCGAAGAGCGCGGAGAAGAATGCCCTCTTGTCCGCGAGCAGAGCCGCGATCCGCGCCTCGATGCTCGACTGCGTGACGAGGTTGTACACGTCGATCGGCTGTCTCTGTCCCAGGCGATAGATCCGGCAGATCCGTTGCTCCAGCACGGCAGGGTTCCAGGGCAGGTCGAGGTTGACGCAGCAGCTCGCGGCACGCTGGAGGTTCAGCCCGACGCCGCCGGCGTCGGTTGCGAACAGGACTCGAGTGGCCGGGTCGTCGTGGAAATCGACGATGTTCTGCGTCCGCCGCCGCGCCGTCTCCTGCCCCGTGAAGAATGCGGCGCGCAGGCCGGCGCCCTCGAGCACCTCCCTCACCGCCCAGTGCGCGAGCGTCAGCATGCGACGCCATTGGCTGAAGACGACGACCTTCCGGGCCTGCGCCACCGCGACCTGCGCCAGGATGTCGCGGAGATGACCGAGCTTTGGGCTCGCCAGTTCCTGGAGGGTCCCCTCGTCCGCCCGTACCGTCCGGGAGAGGCTCGGCCAGACGTCCTCGAACCGGAGCTGGGCCATGCCGTTGGCGATGATCCGCTGGGTCGTGAGGAGGCTCATGAGCCTCAGGAACTCCCCCGGCGTGAGCGGGCGCCGCCGTGCCTGTGCGAGGAGGCGCGCGATGGGCAGGTCCAGCTCGGCGTGCGCCTCCGCCTGAGCCTCGGTGATCGCCACCGGCACCACGGTGTCCGTGCGCGTCGGGAGTTGCTCGATCACCTCGCGGCGCCCGCGCCGGAGGAGGCAGCCAGAGAGGCGGGCTCGCAGGGTGTCGAGGTGGCGCGCCCCCACGATCTCCCTCTTGCCGTCCGCGTACTCCGCGTGCCAGGGGACAAGGCGCCATTTGGGCTCCAAGGCCATGTCGTCCACCCAGTCGAGAATCGAGGCCAGCTCGTCGAGGCGGTTCTCCATGGGGGTCCCGGTGAGCACAAGGCGAAAGACGGGCGCAAGCGTCTTCACGTAAGCTGCGGTCTTGGTCGCCCAGTTCTTGATCCGCTGGGCCTCGTCGAGCACGACGAAGTCGGGCTTCCAGCGTTGGATGAGGTCGAGGTCGCGCAGCACTTGCTCGTAGTTCGTGACCAGGAAGCCCCTGTGCCCGACGCGGTATGTTGCCGCACGGTCCTTGGGGCTGCCCTCCACAACGGCGAGCGGCACATCGCTGAAGAGCCTCCATTCGCGCAGCCATTGGTCCTTCAGGCTGGCAGGAACGATGAGCAAGCCACGCTCCACCTTCTGCGCGTGAAACAGGACGTGGCCGGCAGCGATGGCCTGGGCGGTCTTGCCGAGGCCCATGTCGTCCGCCAGTACAAGCCGGCCTGTGGCAAGGAAGCGGCGGACACCTTCTCGTTGATAGGGATACAGCGGTCGCTTGAGCGTGCGTAGCGCTTGCTTCACCGCGGCGTGCTCCGGCCGGCGGCGGACGACGGAAACCCACCGCTCCTTTTCCTGCTTCAGGAGCGCAACCAGCGAGGCGTCGGCAGCCAGGTGACGAGGGCGCCCAGCGGCGCCCAGCAATGCCTCGGCGAGCGCGAGCCGGCGTTCCGGATCGTCGGCGTACGTGGCCTTGAGCGCGTACACGCCGCCCGTCTCGCGCCGGAAGCGTCCGTTCAGGGCGAGCGGTTCAGCCGATCCGCGCGCGCCGTCGCCTGACCCTATGAGCCGCACCCGCTCCATCCAGTCGCCGGTTCCGATCAGGGGGCGGACGGGGTCCCAGGTGAGCCTGGGCACGCGCGGCGCCTGCGGCTGTTTGCGATTGGTCGCGGGCTTCCGGCGCGAGGCGAGGCTCTCGGGGAGGATCGTCAGCACGTGCTTACATAGCCCGAGCGAGTTACGTGTGAAGTCCCGACAGTTGCAGCACGCGCGCAGCGGCTCGAGGTGCTCCAGGACGGTCCGGTACGGCCGCTCGTGCGAGCCTTTGCGACGCGTGGTGAATGAGCCGAGGCCTCCCGGAGGCGCTGCGGCGACGGCGAGCCCGTCCTGTTTCGCAGCCGCGACCCGCCGGAGCACCGCCTCGAGGGCGGCGCGCTGCACCGGCCAGCCCGCCTTTGCCGTGACCGAGAGGACATGGCGCACGAGCAGGTCGGGCGGGATCCTTCCGGTGTGGCGCTCGGCCAGCAGCAGCAGGGCGTGGAAGGCCTCGTTCGGGGCGGTCGGCTCAGAAAGAGGCGTGTCGCTGGCGGTCACATGTCCCCCTGGTCAGTAGTTCCCCGGGCGTCGGGCAGCATACCGAGTTCGGGGCCCGTCCGCGAGTCCCGAAACGCGGCCGCAGCAGGCATTCGCATTCGCGAGGTCATGGGTTCGATCCCGATCAGCTCCACCAACTCCAGCAACAAGTGAGCGAGATAGCCCTGACGCGAAGGGCGTTTCGTGTCTTGCGTGTCTTGCTTCGTGTCTTGCTTTGTGTCTTGCTTGGAGTAGCATTCGGGAACGTTCAACTAGCCGAAGGTCCGCAGTTCGAGAATTACGGAATTGTAGCTTCCGGCGGTCAGCCCGCGTGGCCCCTGAACGCTGGCACCACATTGGGGCTGGCTCCTCAGGGGCGCTGGCAGGTGGACGGAAGGCGGTCAAACAGCGCATGCAGATCTTCAGGAACTTGACGATTCGACGCAAGATCGTGATCGGATTCGCCCCGGTGCTGCTGGCCTCCGCACTGCAAGGCTGGTTTGCGATCCGGAAGCTCGACGCCGTGGACGATCTGGCGGAAAGGATCAGCCGCGGAGAGCTCTCCGCGGCAGCCATCCACCAGCTCCGCGAGGACGCCCGCGGGGTCATCGTGGCCATGGTGGTGGCCTCCATCGCGCTGGGCTTGCTCCTCGCGTTCTTCCTGGCCCGCCTCATCGCCGACCCCCTCGAGCAACTGGGCGTCACCACCGACCAGGTCTCCAAGGGGGATCTCACCATCGAGATCGTGAGCCTCTCTCGCGACGAGGTCGGCTGGATCGAGCACTTGATACGCACGATGGTCAAGAACCTTCGGGAGATGGTCGAGCGGGTCACCGCCGCCTCGCATACGGTGGCCTCGTCGGCCGGAGAGATCTCCGCCAACGCCAAGCTCATCACCGGCGGGGCCCGCACCCAGGCCCAAGCGGCGGGGGAGACGTCGAAATCGATGGAGCAGATGGCCGCCTCCATCCAGACCGTTGCGGGGAGCGCCCAGAGCCTGGCCAGCTACGCCGAGGAGACCTCGAGCTCCATCAGCGAGATGAGCGCGTCCATCGAGGAGGTGGCCAAATCGATCGGCGTCCTTGCCGCCCGCGTGGCGGAGGCGTCGGCCACCATCGAAGAGATGACGGTCTCCACTGACCAGTCGGCCAAGAACCTCGAAACCGTGGCTGGGACCCTGGCGGAGAGCTCCGCCACCATCCAACAGATGATGTCGTCCATCGAGGCCGCGGCGCGCAACGCCGAGGTCCTGAGCCTGGCCGCCTCCCAGGTCAGCCGGACCACGGCCGAGATGGGGGGGGACGTCATCGAGGTCGCCAACATCGCCAAGGAGGCCGACAAGATCAGCCGGCGCGCCAGCGAGGACGCCCGCCTGGGTGACGCCGCCGTGGCCAAGACCCTGGGGGGGATGAAGAGCATCTCCGGCGTCATGGAAGACGTGGCTCGGGTCATCACGGGGCTGGGGAAGCGCTCGCAGGAGATCGGCAAGATCGTGGAGCTCATCGAGGACATCGCCGACCAGACGAACCTCCTGGCCCTCAACGCTGCCATCGAGGCCGCGCGAGCCGGGGACGCGGGGCGCGGCTTCGCGGTGGTGGCGGACGAGGTGCGCAAGCTCGCCGAGCGCTCCGTGGCGGCCACGAAGGAGATCGTCCAGCTGATTCGCCACGTCCAGGAGGAGACCACCGACGCCGTAGGGACGGCCCAGGCCGGCGCCGCCGAGACGAAGGCGGGCATTGGCCTCGCCGACGAGGCGAGCCTCGCCTTGAGGCGGATCCTGGAGTCCGTCTCCCGCTCCAGCCAGCTCATGGCCGAGATCGCCACCTCCACGGCCAAGCAATCCCGCGCCTCGGACGAGTTGTCGCGCACGGTCGCCGACCTCAACTCTTCGGCGGAGCAGGTCACGACGGCCGTCCGGGAGCAGGCGGCGGGCTCGAAGTACATCCGTCAGGCCATCGAGGAAAGCAACACGGTCATGGCCGGGGTGACGTCCTCCACGAAGGAGCAGGCTCTCGGGGGGCGCCAGATCCGGCTCTCGATCGGGGACATCGACAGCATCGCCTCCCAAGTCAACATCGCGACCAGCCAGCAGGCCGAGGGGAGCCGGCTGATCGTTCAGGCCGTGAAGAACATGAGCAGCATGACGCAGCAGGTCTTGCACGCCACCGCCGACCAGAAGCGCGACGGGGCGGTGGTGGTGAAGGCCATGCAGAACATCCTGGAGATCGCGAACGACAACCTGGCAACCATCGAGGAGACGTCCAAGGCCACGGCTGATCTCGCCCGGCAGGCGGAGGACCTGGCGACGTTCATCGCGGCGTTCCGGGTGAAGTAGGTCGCAGGCAAGGGGTACGAACGGGGCCGCGACTGGGCGAGGGGGGGCCGGGATGCGGAGCGCAGGTTCGGCGAGCGCCGTGGCGGCGGTATTCCTGGCCGCCGGCCTGGCCGAGGTCCCGGAGCGAACCGGCATGGACACGCTGGGAGCCGGCTCCGGCAGGCGTGACCCGGTGGAGATGGCGGCGGTGCCCGGCGGCGACTTCCTGATGGGCTCCGACGATCCCGAGGCGGACGCGGACGAGCGACCGGTGGCGCGCATACGGGTCGAAGCGTTCTGGATCGACCGTGTGGAAGTGACCAACGCCCGCTATGGCGCCTGCGTCGAGGCGGGCACCTGCTCCCTACCGGCCGGCGCCGCCATGAACGACGCCACGAAGGCGGACCACCCGGTGACCATCGTGAGTTGGGCCCAGGCGGTGGCGTACTGCGCGTGGGCGAGCAAGCGCCTGCCCACAGAGGCGGAGTGGGAGAAGGCCGCCCGCGGCCTAGGAGCCCGCCGCTATCCCTGCGGCGACCGCTTCGAGCCTGAGCAGGTGAATGCCGGATATACGGCCGGTACGGCCGCCGTCGGCAGCGACCCCGGTTGCCCCTCGCCCTACGGAGTGCTGGACATGGCCGGCAATGTCTGGGAGTGGACGTCCTCCCTGTACAAGCCGTACCCGTACGACCCGGGTGATGGCCGTGAGGATCCAACCGCCAGGGGCCCACGTGTCAACCGCGGCGGGAGTTGGTACTACGGGGCTTGGTACGCGCGGACGACGTACCGCGCCACCGCGAACCATATCTATCGGCGGATCGCAGACCTGGGGTTCCGCTGCGCCAGCTCCCACGCACCGCCCCAACGGTATTGAGCGCACGACCCCCAGTGTAGACTTTGGGAAGTGCGGGCCAGGCCGAAAGGCGGATCGATGAAGCCAGACCAGTTGCGAGCAGTCCAGGCCCCGCTCAAGGCCCGCTATCGAGAGGACCCGGCGGCGGCCGTAGTCACTCTTACCGCCCGTGGGCGGCTGGGGCTCGAAAGCCTGAGCTGCAAGGTCGAGACCGGAAAAGCTCTCGTTGAAGCCGGCTTGCATCCCGCGACGGGCGGCACGGGGGTTGCCGCCTGTTCGGGGGACATGCTCCTGGAGGCCTTGGTTGCCTGTGCCGGGGTCACCTTGACGGCGGTAGCGACCGCGCTCGACGTGCCGATCGCGGGCGGCACGGTGTGCGCCGAGGGCGATCTGGATTTCCGCGGGACCCTCGGGGTCGTGAAGGATGCGCCCGTCGGCTTCCGGGACATACGACTCCGCTTCGAACTGGAAACGGGAGCGCCTCGGGATCAAGTCGCGAAGGTCGTGGAGCTCACCGAGCGATACTGTGTGGTCTATCAGACCCTGCGCCACCCGTCGCGGGTGGAGATGACCCACGGGATTCTCGGCCCGGAAGAGGGCCGGAGCTAAGACCGTCGAGTCTACTTTCCCGCGAACACCACGAACAGCCACTGACCAACGAGCCCCATGAACGGCGGCAGCAGCACGCCGGGAATGAAGCGGGCGAGCGTCAGCGGCCAGCCGAGGAGCGGCGCCTCATAGGTCAACATGCGGATCGGGCTGACGAGCGTCTTCGCCGTCACCAGCGCGATGAGGGGGCCGGGCGCCGCACCGTTCCGGAAGAGGTTGGCGACGGCCGGAAACACGAGGTAGGGGCCACCCGGGATGATGAGACCGGCTCCCCAGCCGACCAGGATGCCCCGCGCCGGGTGCTCGGCGCCGAGCCAACGCGAGATCACGGGCTGAGGCAGCAGCACCTCCAACAGTCCCGCCAGCAAGAAGCCCAGCGCCAGCTCGATCCAGACTCCGCGGAACAGCTTGGCGCTCGCGGCGAGACCGCGCAGTGGCAACGAGGCGTCCTTGACGAGGGCTACGATCAGGGCGACGCCCACCAGCGCCAGCAGGATCCACAGGCTCGCGTCCACCCTGTTTCGCCTCGTCACGTCCGCTGAGCTTGCGAGGTCGAACGATACTGGAGCTCGACGGAGCTTCCGGCTTCGCGATCCGCCTGTTCTCGCGCCGCTTCGATGAGCCGGTGGTCGGGCGAGAGGGAGCACGCGGGATCCGTCGCCGCGGGGTTGCCGGTGAGGTGGAAGGCCTGGCACCGGCAGCCGCCGTAGTCGATCGCGCGACGGTCGCAGCTCCGGCACGGCTCGGGCATCCACTCCTCGCCACGATACCGGTTGAAGCCCGGAGACTCACGCCAGATCTCCTCGAGGGAGTGCGCACGAACGTTGTCGAACGTGATCCCGGGCAACGTGTGCGCGACGTGGCAGGGAAGCACGAGGCCGTCCGGGCTCACCAGGATGAAACGGCGGCCCCATCCGTCCATGCACGCCTTCGGGAATTCCGAGTAGTAGTCGGGAAGGACGAAAAGGAGTTCCATCCGGCCCAGCAGCCGCTGCTTGGCCTCCCTCGCGGCCTTTCGCGCGCGGTCGAGCTGCTCGCGGGCGGGCAGCAGGGCTGCGCGGTTCAATAGCGCCCAGCTAAGGTATTGCGTGTTGGCAAGCTCCAGTCGGTCGGCGCCGAGGGACTCGGCCAGCGCGACCACCTCTTCGATGTGGTCGAGGTTGTCGCGATGCAGCACGATGTTGAGCGTGAGCGGAAACCCTAACTCCTTCACCCAGCGCGCCACCGTCAGCTTTCGGTCGAAGGACCGGAGCCCGGCGATGCGGTCCGCCGCCGGCGCGGCGACGTCCTGGATGGACACCTGAACGTTGTCCAGACCGAGCTCGCGGAAACCCGCCAGCCGCTCGCGTGTGAGCGGGATGCCGCTGGTGACGAGATTGGTGTAGAGATCGAGCGCCCGCGCCTCTTCGATGAGCGACTCGATGTCGCTCCGGACGAGGGGCTCGCCGCCGGTCAGGCTGACTTGCACCACGCCGAGCGCTTCCGCCTCGCGGAAGACCCGCCGCCAGGTCTCCGTGTCCAGCTCCTGGTCGTGACGCGCGTAGTCCAGCGGATTCGAGCAGTACACGCAGCGCAGGGGACACTTGTAGGTCAGCTCGGCGATCAAGGTGTACGGCCGATTGGCCTCGTTCATGCGTCGCACCTCACGAGGCCCCGCTCTGCGAGCGTGGCCAGGAAACCCAGCGTCTCGCGCTCGATCGCCTCCCGTGGCTGCTTCGGGTACTTGTCGGCGAGCCGCCCCGCGATCTCGGTGACGGTGTGCTCTCCGGTACAGAGCCGCACGATGTCGGCTGCGGTGGGGGTGAGCTCGAGCCCCCTCTCCGGATAGAGCAACAGGTAGCGCTCCGTCAGGCGATCGAACCGGATCCGCGCCTTCGCCGCCAGCCGCGGCCGTGCGTCGGCGGCGATCACGGCCGCCGGCCCCAACCGGGATCGACATAGGCGGCGTACACGCAGTCGAGCAGGTGCCAGAGGATCTCCGTCTTCTTGACGAGCGCGTCCACGCAACGCTGCTGCTCCGGGTAGGTCGTCGCGTGGCGCACCACGAACGCGACCGCCTCGGCGGAGTCGTCCCGCGCCCGCGTGACGCGCGAGCGGAAGTAGCCGAGCACGTCGGGGCTCACCCAGGGGTAGTGTTTCTCCCACGCCAGGATCCGCTGGGACATCAGGTCGGGGGCGAAGAACTCGGTGAGCGACGAGGCGACCGCCTCGACCAGCGGCCGGCTCCGCACCAGCTCGACGTAGCTGTCACAGGCGAAACGCACGCCGGGAAGCACGGAGCGGCAGGTCACGACCTCCTCGCGATCGAGCCCGACGCCGTCGGCCAGCCGGAGCCAGAGAGCGAGACCCCCCTCTCCCTCCTGCGTGCCGTCATGGTCGTGGACCCGATGGATCCACATGCGTCGAAACGCGGGATCGTCGGATTTCGACAGGATGATCGCGTCCTTGATCGGGATGCGCGTCTGGTAGTAATAGCGATTGAGGACCCACTGCTGGAGCTGGAGCTGCGTGAGCCGACCCTCGTGCATCATCACGTGGTAGGGGTGCTGATCGTGATACCGGCGCGCGCCTTCGGTCCTCAGCCGCTCGAGGAACTCCTCCCCGCCGAGCGGCGCCTTGGCCTCGGTCACAGCTCGATCTCCATTCCGTCCCATGCGACCTCCCAGCCGGCGGCAACGGCCATCGCGCGCTCGGGCGCGTCCTCGCGCAACAGCGGGTTTGTGTTGTTGATATGGATGAAGACCTTGCGCTCGGCCCGCAAGCGCCCGAGGGCTTCCAGGCTTCCGTCGGGCCCGCCGATGGGAACATGCGCCATCTCATCGGCCCGCTTCGTCCCGAGGCCTCCGGCGATCAGCTCGTCGCCCGACCAGAACGTGCCGTCCAAGAACACGCAGTTGGCGCCTTCCAGCGCCGCGCGCACCGCCTGGGTGATGCGGCCCACGGCCGCGGCGTAGGCGAGAACCCGTCCCGTCGCCCGCTCGCGGACCCTCAAGGCGACGCTCTCCTCGGCCTCGGACGGTCGTCCCAGACCCTCGAGGTGGATGGGCGGCTTGCCGGGAACGGCGATTGCCTCGACCGTCAGGCCGCTCGATCCTCCGCCGTCGAGCGTCAACTCCTCTTCCCGGCCGAGCTTCAAAACGCGCCATGTCACCTGGCCCGGGAAGCGCTCGAGCGTCCGATAGAGCACGTTGCCTTCCGTGAATCCCCGCCTCACGGCGTCGGTCGCATAGATGGTGATCGGATGCGACTCCCGAAGCGACAAGAGCCCCAGGCAGTGATCGAGGTCGCCGTTCGTCAGCAGGATTCCCTGAACCGGGCTGTGCCGTGGGGCACGAGGATGCAGGGGTGGGAAACCCTCGATCTGCTGGCGGATCTCGGGGGAGGCGTTCAGAAGGAACCAAGCCGCTCCGTCGGCCGAAAGGGCGACCGACTCCTGCGTCCGCGACTTCGCCCGGATGCTCGCCTCACGGGCTCCGCGACAGTTCGGGCATCCGCAGTTCCACTGGGGGAACCCGCCGCCGGCCGCAGAGCCCAGAACTCGGACGAGCAAGATCCGGCCTCCACACACACAACAGCTCCGCCTCGGCCGCTCAGGCCGGGGCAAAGAGCTGCTGCTAGACTTTGGTGTTCAGCGGCGATTACGGGCGGTTGTCCTCTTCCTGCTGATACCGGCCAATCTCGGTGTCCATGTTCACTTCGACAAACTCAGGCGTCGTCCATTCCATAATCTGTCCCCTCTCGGTCGGTCAGTTCGCCGACGCTGAGACTAAAGCACGTTCTGTGCCACTCCTGGTATTCCGTAACCTGCTGATAGGGTTAGTGTTGATAAGACGTCGGGGCGCGCCATTTCACCCAGTTGGGGGATATGCCCCACCCATCCCTACCTCATGATCCCGAACTTCGCGATTCGGTAGCGAAGGGTGTCTCGGGTGACTCCGAGGAGTCGCGCCGCGGTCGTCTGGTTTCCATGCGCCTCCGAGAGAGCCCGCTCGATCATCGCTCGCTCCCACTCCGCAAGCCTGATCCCCTCGGGGGGGGAAGGCCCGAGGGAGGCCGGAGTCTCACCGACCGGCCGCGCGGCCTTGCTCTTCGGCAGCGTCCCGAGCGAGCCGGGATCGAGCTCGGTCGCGGTCGGCGGGGAGGCTAGCACGGCGCGCTCGAGCACGTGCCTCAGCTCGCGGACGTTCCCCGGCCAGTCGTAGTCCCTGAGGCTCGTCAGCGCGGCCGCGCTCGGCCGCGAGACGCGCTTGCCGTACTTGGCGCTCAAGCGCTTGAGAAAGAATTCGGCGAGCAGGCCGATGTCCTCGGCCCGCTCGCGCAGCGGCGGAAGGTGGATGGTGACGACGGCGAGACGGTAGTACAGGTCCTTCCGGAACGATCCTGCGGCCAGCATCGCCGCGAGGTCCTTGTTCGTCGCCCCGACGATCCACGCGTCCACTTGAAGGTCCCGCACGCTCCCCACGCGCCGCACCGTGCGCTCCTCGATGGCGCGGAGCAGCTTCCCCTGGAGCGGAAGCTCGAGATCGCCGACCTCGTCGAGGAACGCCGTCCCTCCTTCCGCCGCCTCGATCAGCCCGATCTTGGACTCCCTGGCGTCGGTGAACGATCCCTTCTCGTGGCCGAACAGCTCGGTCTCGACCAAGCTCGGCGGCAGAGAAGTGCAATCGATCTCGATGAACGGGCCGCGTGCTCGCCGGCTCTGCGCGTGCAGCGCGCGCGCGACGAGGCTCTTTCCCGTTCCGGTTTCGCCGGTGAGCAGGACCGCCGGCGCGTCGTCCAGCGAGGCGAGGTGTTCGACCTCGCGGAGGGCCTGCTGCATCGCCGCGCAGCGGCCGACGAGGGATGCGATCTCGAAGCCTCTGGCCTCTTTCGCGCGGTAGTAGCGGACCTCCTGCCGGAGACGCCGGTCCTCCTGTGCCCGCTCCACGATGAGCTTCAGCTCGTCGAGGTCGATCGGCTTCGTGACGTAGTCGAAGCCGCCGAGCTTCATCGCCTCCACAGCACCTTCGATCGTCCCGTAAGCCGTGATCATGACCGTGGCGATGGAGGGATCGTGCGCACGGATCTTCTTCAGGAGCTCGAGGCCGCTCACCTTGGGGAGCCGGAGGTCGAGAAGGACGAGGTCCGGGTCCATCTTCTCCAGGAGCTCGAGGGCCCGGTCGCCGTCGTTCGCGACCTCCGCCTCGTACCCCTGCTCCTCGAGGAAGAGCTTGATCGATCGCGCGAGGGTCCTCTCGTCGTCGACGATCAGGATCGAGAAGCGCGGCATCAGCGGGCCGACTCCCCAGCAGGCAGGGTGATGGTCACGACGGTGCCTTTCTGCTCCACGCTCGATATGACGAACTCCCCGTTGTTCTGCTCGACGAAGCGCTTCGCGATCGCGAGGCCGAGCCCCGTGCCGTCCGCCTTGGTCGTAAAGAAGGGCTCGCCGACCCGGGGCAGGGCACTGTGCGGAATGCCCTCGCCGGTGTCCTCGATGCTGAGCTGGACGCCGTCCCGATCGCCCTCTGGCGGCCGGGGCCGCGCGGCGACCGCGAGGGACCCGCCGCCGGGCATCGCCTCCAGGGCGTTGGCCATGATCTCGATGATCGCCTGCTCGACCTGCGCGGCATCGACCCAGGCCTCCGGAAGAGGGGCATCGAGATCGAGGCGCAGGCACACGCCCTGCTTCGAGATCTTTTCGTCGAAGACGGCGACGACGTTCTCCACGAGCTCTCGCACCGACGTGGGCGACGGCGAGTAGACGACTGGCTTGGTGAAGTCCAACAGATGCACGATGCGCTTCTCCAGTCGGTCGACCTCGTCGATCACGGCGGTCATCTGCTCCCGCAGCGGGCTCTCCTGCGGGAGTCGATGCAGGCTCAGCTGCGTCGCGGCCCTGATGCTGGCCAGCGGGTTCCGAAGGCCGTGGGCAACCGCCGCCGCCATCTGGCCGAGCGACGCGAGCTTCTCGGACTGGACGAGCTGGGACTGCGTCTCCCTCAATGTGCCGATCTTGTGCCGGAGGTCTTCCTGCGCGCCCTCGAGACGCTTCGCCATCCGCACGAACGCTCGGGCCAGGTCGCCGATCTCGTCCTTCCCCCTCAGGTCGAGGGCCTGCGCCCGATCGAATTCGCCCTCGCCGACCCGGTCCATCATGGCCTTGAGCAGCTCGAACGGTCGAGCCAGGTTGCGCGCGAGCATGACCGAAAAAAGAGCGCTGAAGGCCGCGCCGGCCACGAGGACGAACACGAGGACGAGGGTGGTCGAGCGCTCCATGGACTCGACGTCGCTCAGGGCACGCTCGATGCTCCGCGTTCGACCCTCGGCGTAGATGGTCTTGATGACGCGGTCGAGCGCCGGCAGAAGACGGTGGTTCAGATCCACCTGGACCAGTCCCGTCGCCTCCTCCCACCGGCCCTCGTCGCAGAGCGAGAACACGTGCTCCGCCAGAGCCACGACCTCCCCGTCCAGCCCCTCGAAGCTCCGCACGAGGGCGAGGTCGCGATCCGCGGTCGCCGCCTTCCACTCCTCGATCTTCGACCGGCTGAGCACATCGAGCTGCCGGAACTCGCTCTTGGCCGCCGGGTCCAGGCCGCTCAAGTAGTCACGGATCTTGCGGATCTTCCGGTACGTCGAGGACTCGAGTTCGTCGAAGATTCGCGCCTGCAAGAGGCTCAACTGGAGCCGCCTGAGCCCCGCCCGCTGCTGGCGGACATTCCAGAAGGCCTGGGCTCCTATGACGGCCAGAGGCACGGCGGCCATGACGCAGAAGGCGACGACAAGCTTTTTCTTGAAGGTCACGCTCGATACCGATCGTAAGCGCGCTTCCCGCTTCAATCAAGAGGGCGGCGCGCCTCTACGGGCTGGCCCATCTTGACGCTGTACGAACCGGTGCCTATAGTGTCGCCTCATCCTTGATGAAACGAGCCTTGTCGTGCGCCTTGGTCGCCGCCTCTCTCTGTGGCCCGGCCTACGCTCAGGCCGCGAAGCGAGGCACCGCCGAGGGAGCGATCCAGGGCAAGAGAGTGACGGTCGATTACGGGCGACCCGAGCTAAAGGGACGCTCCCTCGAATCCTTGATCGCCCAGTTGCCCGAGGACCGTGTCTGGCGGGCGGGCGCGGACGAAGTCACGATCCTCACGACGGAAGGCGAGCTTTCGCTCGACAGCCTCAGCGGGTTTAGCTGTTCTCGCAGCCGACGCTCTTGCGGCGGAAGGATAGTCGCCGCCGGCAAGTATTCGGTCTACGTCTCCGCCCCGCAGGAGAGTGACTGGTCGCTCATTCTGAACTCGGACCCAGGGATCGAGCTCGGGGCCCTCGCGAAGGCGATGGATTTCTCGGTTCCGGAGAGTGCCGCGAGCCTTCTGTGGCCCCACCTCGAGGGCTACAACATGAATCGGGCGCACAAGGTCGCCGGAATTGCGGGCACGGAGGTCGCCCGAGTGGTCATGCGGCCCGGCACCGCCAACCCCTCAGTCGATCCATTCACGATCAGCCTCAACCCGTCGGGCTCCAACGCCCTGACCCTGACCCTCGCCTTGGCAGACAGGACGTGGTCGGTCGACTTGAACGGAGCTCGCTAGAGCGGCGGCTGCTTGTCGGGGTGTAGGTAGATGAAGCTCTTGCCCAGCCGGCCGCCATAATTCCCGGCAGAGATTCGGACCAAGTGGGGCGTCTCCAGCGACGCCGCGATCGCCGCCTGGGTGGCGTCGATGATGGATTTGAGATCCCGGCCGTTGATGATGATCTCCATCACTGAGCCGACACCTTCGGGCAGCCCGGACTTCTCGCCCAGGCTATCCCGCAGGGTGGGGCAGAATTTCTCGTAGGTGCTGGCGACGGCGAAAGAATACTTGCTCCCGGCTTTCGACCCACTGCCCGCGATGCCACCGGGAAACGGCATGATGACCCCTGGTATCTTTTCGATCGCAGCCACACCGCGCTCGGCGGCTGCGAGGGCGGAATCAACGTCCGTGCTGAAGTACCAGATGTTGCCGCCCATCAGTCCCTCGCGGTAGCCGAAGCGCCGGTCCACCACGAACTCGCCGCCGAGGATGGGAACCACCCACACTCGCCGGCCGTGACGCACATCCCGGAACTGGTGGCCATCGCCAAAATAGGCGATCTTGCGCCCCACCTTGTAGTAGGGATTAGTGTCCAGCAGGTTGAAGCAGGCAGCGGTCGGACAAGTGAGCACGTTCTGGCTGATCCGCACCAGGAGCGAGCGCTCCAGAGCCTCTACCCGGTCCTTGCGGAAGCGGGGCACGTGGAGCTGGACGATGGCCCCCGGGCGGCCATCCGGCGTCACAAACGATTCGTCCCCGCCGGGGCCCACGTAGCGGTCGAGACCCGTCTCGCAGTCGCACAGGATGGTGGAGGAGCCGTTGCCGGTGGCCGCGCTCACCGCATGGTCGAGCCAGGTGCGATCCCGGGCGGTGATCAGGACTTCCGCGTACAGGCTCTTGAACGCCTCGGCATAGGTGTCCTCGACGTGGGCGCGGCTCATCACGCCATTCGCCCGCGGCCTTCGTAGACCGCTCTTTCGGTGATCACCTTGTCCATGTAGATGTCTTGGGGGCCGACCGCCAACTCCGGAAACATCTGACATTCGTAGGCCAGCGCGATCAAGGGCGCGGCCGGCCGCGCCTGATTGAGGAGCCGGTCGTAGTAACCCTGGCCGTTTCCCATGCGCGCGCCGTCCCGGGCAAAGCCCACGCCGGGCACCATCACCAGATCCAGGTCCTGGGGCTCCACCTCCTTGCCCGC
>JBGPYB010000173.1:0-9573 GCA_041493035.1 Vicinamibacteria bacterium
CCTGGCTCGATACACTCGGTCTTTGATTTGACGCGAGGTGGGAATGCGTAGCCTTCAGGGGGCCGTGGTCGCCATCACCGGCGCCTCGGCCGGGATCGGCCGCGAGTGTGCCATCGCCTTTGCCCGCGAGGGCGCGCGACTCGCGGTCTGCGCGCGACGCCTCGATCGGCTCGAGGCCCTGGCCGAGGTCGTGCGCGCCATGGCCGCCGAGATCCTGATCACCGAGGTCGACGTGGCCGAGGAGAGGAGCGTCCAGCGCTTCGTGGACGGCGCCGTCGAGCGCTTCGGGCGCCTCGACGTCCTCGTGAACAACGCGGGTTACGGCGTCCGCGGCCGCGTCGAGGAGGTTCCGGCGGAAGCCTACGAGCGCCTCATGCGAGTCAACTACCTCGGCACTGTTTACGGCTGTCGCGCCGCAGTCCCCATCTTCAGACGCCAAGGGCACGGCATCATCATCAACGTCTCCTCGATCGTGGGGCACCGATCCCTTCCGGGAGGAGCCGCCTACGCGGCCACGAAGGCGGCGCAGATCAGCTTGACCGAGTCTCTTCGCGTCGAGCTGAGTGGGACAGGGGTCCAAGCCTGCTCCGTTCACCCGATCGGCACCGAGACAGAGTTCAGCGACGTGGCGGCGCGGGCCTCGGGGGGGAAGACGGCTGGAGCCATCGGGCCGCAGCAATCCGCTGCGGATGTCGCGCGAGCCATCGTTCGCTGCGCGAAGCGCCCGCGCCCCGAGGTCTATCCCTTTCCCCTGTCGCGAGCCCTGGTCTGGCTCAACGCGCTGGCGCCGGGCGTCCAGGACTGGGTGTGGGCCCGCGCCGCCAAGCGGGCGGGCAGGATCTAGCCTCCGGCCTCCTCGCCAAACTCCGCTGAGCAGACTCGGTCGCGGCCGAGTCGCTTGGCCCTGTAGAGGGCCGCATCGGCGAGGCTCAGGAGCTGCGTTCCGTCACGGATGTCCTGGGCGAACGACGCGATACCGACGCTGGCTGTGATTCGAAAGTAGGCGCGCCCTTCCGACTGGTGCCGGAGCGCGGCGATCCCGGCCCGCACGCGCTCCGCCAGGATTCGCGCGCCTGGCGGGTCCGTTTCGGGCAGGATGAGGGCGAACTCCTCTCCGCCCAGTCTGCCGGCCACGTCGTACTGTCGCCGCAGCGTCTCGATCTCGCCCGCGATGGCCGCCAGGACGCGATCCCCGACCAGGTGTCCGTGGGTGTCGTTCACACGTTTGAAATAGTCGAGGTCCAAGAGCAGGACGCTGAGATCCAACTGGTAGCGCCGGGCGCGGGAGGTCTCTTCGGCGAGACGTTCGAGGAGAAAGCGCCGGTTGTTCAGCCCCGTCAGGGCGTCGGTATTGGCGAGCCGCGCGAGCTGCTCGTTGACGCGCTGAAGATCCTCCTTGGCCCGCTTCAGGGCATCCTCTGCCAACTTGCGCGCCGTGGTATCTCGCAGCACGAGGATCAAGGAGCCCTGCCTTGGGTCGTCTGGGTGAAGCGGCGATGAGCTGACCTCGAAGGTTCGCGAAGAGGCATCCGTTCCGAGAACCACCTCTCGTGGCTCCGCAGCGGCACTTGCGCCGTCAGGGAGAAACGTCGGAAAGCCGAGGCTGCTCAAGGGTCTGCCCATGGTCGCGGCCGGCGTGAGCCCCAGAATCCCCTGGGCCGCGCGATTCAGATCCACGACGCGCCTCTGCCCGTCGAGGACCAGGACGCCGTCGCTGATGCCGTCGAGGATGGCGTTTCGGGCGACAGGGGAGATCTCCAGCAACCGGTGGCGCAGCAGGCTCCAGGCGAGGATCGCCCCGGCGACGGCGAAGCTCAGTGGCGTCAGGTCGAGGAACGGCGTCGGGCTGAGCTTGAAAAGGTGGAGAAGGTTGGCGACGCAGACCACGAGGGGGGCGAGTCCCACGGCTACCACTTGCCGCCTGTAGTGCGGAGACTGACTGACGGTCCACGCCGTGAGCACCGTCGAAGCCAGAACCAGGAGATAGGCATGGGCCGCGGCGAGAGGGAACCACGGTCCATACCGGACGGCCAAAGCGGGGAAGGGACCCTCGGTCGACAGCGCCACGCTGGACCAGATGAGGCCATGGCGTTCGTTGGTAAAGACGAGGCCGAGGGTGGCGACCGGAATCACCGCCAGCAGGCCGACCCATGGGCTCGACAGCCAGGAGGAGCGGCCGGTGTAAGCCACAGCGAAAACGAACCAGGCGAGGGGCGTCGCGACGATGCCGATGTACTGGATCTTCGCGAGGAGGATCTTCGACGCGAGGTCGGTGGCTGAGACGGACGCCGCCTGGCAGAGGGACCATCCTCCGACGGCGAGGAGAAGGGCAACGAAGGCGGTCGCCCCTGGAGTGTGGCGTCGCCGCCAGACCGACGGGGCCATCGCCAGGCACACCGCGGCCGCGGTCAGGGACGGCAGCGCGTACGGACTGAATCGCCAGCTCGTGAACATCCGCTCGGCCGACAGCATAGCCGGTCTCGGTCCAGGCGCGGCCGAGCGGGGGCGGCCCGTGGCGCGGAGGCGACGCGAGTCGCCGCTAGCCTGAGACCTCGCTGGTCTGGAGCGTCTCCCACTGACTCATGAGGTCGCCGACCTCCCACATGAGGGTCTTGTGCTCCGCGACCACCTTGTCGGCCGCCACCCGGTCGTCGTAGAAGCCGGGAGAGGCCATGAGGGCCTCGAGTTCCTTCACGGCCTTTTCCTTGTCGGCGATCCGCTTTTCCGTCTCGGCGATGCGGGCCTTCTTCTTCCTGGCTTCGCGTTCGAAGTCCTGGCGTTGGGGCCGCGCTCCAGCCGGTCGTAGTCGCGGCGCCAGGGGGTCCCGCGGTGGTGGAGGCGGCGCCGCCGCCGAAGGCTTCGGTCGCTCGTACGATGGGAATGCCGTCTTGCGGGCAGCGGGCGTCGTGGCAACCGGCTTTGGCAAGGCCTTCGACGGGGGCGCTGCTTCCGCCGCCCTCGGCTTCGGAGTCGGAAGCGGCGCCGCGAGGCCGGCCTCCTGCTGCTTCTTCCAGTACAGGAAGTCCTCGTACCCGCCCGGATAGAGCGGTGCCTGCCCGCCGCCCACCTCGACGACCTTCGTCGCGAGCTTGTCGACGAAATAGCGATCGTGGGAGACGAAGATCAGCGTTCCGCCGTAGTCATCGAGAGCGTCCAGCAGGACTTCTTTCGAATCCAGATCGAGGTGGTTGGTGGGCTCGTCGAGGATGAGGACGTTGCTGGCGTTCAAGAGCATCTTCGCGAGGGCCAGACGGTTGCGCTCTCCACCTGAAAGAACCGCGACCCGCTTGCTCACGTCGTCGCCCGAGAAGAGGAAGCCTCCAAGGATGTTCCGGATCATCGGGACCATCGTCGTGGGGCTCGCAGCGGACATTTCCTCGTAGACCGTGCGGGTGGTTCCCAGGACCGCGGCCTGATCCTGGGCGAAGTAGTCGAGGACGACCTGATGCCCCATGGTCCGCACGCCGGCATCGGCGGTGTCGACGCCGGCCATGATGCGCATGAGCGTCGACTTTCCGGCCCCGTTCGGGCCCACGAGGGCGATCCGATCCCCGCGCTCCGCCATGAGATCCACGTGATCCAGGACCACGTTGGAGCCGTAGGCCTTCCGCACGCCCTTCAGGTCGAGAACGATCCGCCCCGGTTTGGGGGCATCGGGGAACTTGAAGCGAATCTTTTTGCGCTGCGGCGGGATCTCGATCCGCTCCACCTTGTCCAAGGCCTTGATCCGGCTCTGGACCTGGCGGGCCTTCGTGGCCTGGTATCGGAATTTGTTGATGAAAGCCTCGGTCTTCTCGATCTCCTCCTTTTGCCGCCGGTGGGACTCGAGGAGGTTCTCCATGCGTGCCTCGTGCTCGACCACGTACTTGGAATAGTTGCCATGGTAGTCAGTGAGCGTGCGGAGACCGACCTCGGTGATGCGTTTCACGGTGGCGTCCAGAAAGTAGCGGTCGTGGGAGACGAGAACCACGGAGCCCGGATAGTCGGCCAGGTACTCCTCCAACCAGTTCCGGGCCGGCAGGTCGAGGTGGTTGGTGGGTTCGTCCATGAGCAGCAGGTTGGGACGGGCCAGGAGGATCTTCGCGAGGGCGATGCGCATCTGCCAGCCCCCCGAGAATTCCTCGGTGCCCCGCTTCTGGTCGGCCAGGGAGAAGCCGAGGCCCTTCAGAACGTCAGCGACCCGGGCGTCGATCTCGTAACCGCCGAGGTGCTTGAAGCGTTCCATCACGTCGGCGTAGCGCTCGAGGAGTCTGTCGTGCTCGCCCGCGCTGTCCTCGGTGGCGTGGGCCAGGGCGTCCTCGATGGCGTGCTGCTCCGCCTTGAGGGCCAGCAGCTCCTGGAAAGCCAGGACGACCTCGTCATACACGCTGCGGCCCGCGTGGACGATGCCGTCCTGAGGGAGATAGCCGATGGTCGTGTCGGAGGCCATGCGGATGGATCCCGAGTCGGGTCCTTCGAGCCCGGCCAGCATCCTGAGGAGCGTCGTCTTGCCGCTTCCGTTGGGGCCCGAGAGGCCGATCCGGTCCCGTTTCTTGACGTGCCACGACACGTCCTCGAGCAAGACTCGCTCCCCGTACCGCTTGGTGAGGCCCAGGGCGTGAATCATGCTTCGGGGGCGAGCTTCAGGAAGTCGACGCAGGCACGTTTCAGCATCTCGCGGTGCTCCGCGTCCATGAAGTTCAGGCGGTACTCGTTGATGACCTTGACCTCGACCCCCTCCCATTCCTTCCAGCAGTTGGAGCAGATCCCCGAGAGGATCTGCTCCTTTGCCGACCCCATGTGGCCGACGCGGGCTGGGGAAGGGGGCTCGGCCGTCTGGCCGCAGCGGGTGCAGATGATGCTCATGCGCTTCTCATAAAGCCTTCCATTATAGAATGATCGGCAATGGAAATCGCCGCCGAGAGAAGCTTCGCCGCCCTCAACCTCACTGCGCAGACCCTAGCCAGCCTCGAGGCCAAGGGATACAAGGCCCCGACCGAGTGCCAACAGGAGACGGTGCCGCGAGCGCTCGCGGGGAAGGATCTGGTCGTCCAGTCCCGTACTGGCACCGGCAAGACGGCCGCCTTCGGGATTCCGATGGTCGAAAAGATCGACCCGGAACGCGACGTGGTGCAGGCGGTGGCGTTGGCCCCCACGCGGGAGCTGGCCATACAGGTGGCCCAGGAGATCGCCGAGATCGGTCGCGGTCGCGGCATCAAGGTGGAGTCGATCTACGGCGGCGACTCGATGGACCGCCAGTTGGAGGGAATCCGGGCGGGCGCTCACGTGATCGTCGGCACGCCGGGGCGCGTTCTCGACCACCTCCGCCGCCGGACGCTCAAGTTCGACGCGGTGAAGATGCTCGTCCTGGACGAAGCCGACCGCATGCTCGACATGGGCTTCGCCCTCGAGATGGGCCAGATCATGGAGTACATGCCGACGGAACGGCAGACGCTCCTCTTCTCGGCCACCGTTCCTCTCGGGATCCGCGGGCTCATCTACCACTACCTCACCGAGCCCGAATGGGTGCTTCTTTCCGAGGACCAGATCTACGTCAAGGAGGTCGAGCACCTCTATTGCCTAACCCCCAAACTCCACAAGGAAGCGACCCTCTACAAGCTCCTGGAGTACGAAAACCCGGCCACGTCGATGATCTTCTGCAACACCCGTGAAGAAACGCGGCAGGTCTACACCTTCCTCATGGGGAAGGGGCTGCCGAGCGCCATGCTCTCGTCGGACCTTCCCCAGAAAAAGCGCGAGACGGTGATGGCGCGGTTCAAGGCCGGTGAGATACGCCATTTGGTGACCACCGACGTGGCGTCGCGGGGAATCGACATCGAAGACCTGTCTCACGTCTTCATCTTCTCGACCCCTGACTCGCCGGAGCAGTACATCCACCGCGCCGGCCGCACGGGGCGCGTGGGGAAGAGCGGCAGGGCCATCAGCCTCGTCTCTGCCCACGACCTGATGAACTTCAACCGCCTGGTGAAGCGCTATCACGTGGACGTCGGGGAGCTGTCGGTCCCGTCGGACGCCGAGGTCGAGGCGCGGAAAGTCGAGCGGATCGTGGCGCGCCTCGTCGCAGAGGGACAGACGCTTCCGCTCGAGGACTTTGCCGAGTTCTCCCCGATAGCACGGCGCGTGGCCGACCACGAGCACCGAGACAGGGTTGTGGCTCTTCTGTTGCGCCGCTTCTTTCAAGCGCCGCCCGAGGAAGCCGCCAATGACGACGCCGAGGCACCACCACCACCTCGGCGCGACGGTCCCCACGGCGGGCCACGCCGGCGGAGGCGCCGATAGGCGACCCCGTCCGAGGTCCAGGCGGGTCAGCCCAATCCGGACCTGAGGCGTCAGCCCGTGATCTTCCCCTTGGCGATGGCCGCCTGTACCGTGTGCAGCGTCTTCTCCATCAACGCTCTCAAGGCTTCTTCGAAGTCGGCCTTGGGGAGGCCCTTGTCGGCCACTTCTTCGTAGGGGACGCGCTTGCGCCAGAGGACCGTGCCCTGATCATAGACTCGGACTTCGAAGCATTTCTGCTCGAGGCCCAGATCCTCGGCCTGGATGTGGTACTCGCGCCCCCCGTGCTCGTAAACCCGGTTCACACCCACGATCACGGGCGCTCTCCCCTCAGGCGCCGGCCGGCGCCCCGTCCAGACTAGACCGGCCGCGGCTCGGAGGTCCGAGCCGCGGCGACTCGCCTCAGCCATCGCTCGAAGAACCAATTGCCGACGACGTATCGACCGTCGTCAGCGGCCAGGTATCCCATCATGGTGAGACCGAAGAGCGCGGGCTCCAAGGCCTCTTCCCCTTCGCCGGCCAGGACGGCCAGCTCCCGCCGCGAGCGCTGCCCTTCCCGCGCGACCTCCACGAGGATCAGCCTTTCCCGCGGCTCCAGCGTCTGGAAGTCCACCGAGAAGAAGTTGGCGACCATCTCGTCGGCCGCGACCTGGTCGAGAGTCGCCGCAAGATCGTGGCTCTCGAAAAGGCGGCTCGCGATGAGTTGTACGAGGAACGGGTGGTTCGCGGTTCGCTCCATGATGAGAGCCATCTCATCGTCGGCGAAGCGGCCCCGCGCCAGGAGGGCGCGGCATTCGGGTTCCGCCAGGGGCGTCAGGTAGAGAGGCGGAATGAAGCCCTGGAGAAACGGGGACGTCGCAAAATCCGTCCTCTCGTCGATTCGCCCCAGCCGCTTGGTGGAGGTGAAGACCGTGCGCACCTCCGGTCCCTTCTGGAAGACGCGGCGCAGTCGCGGGAGGACGCCGGCGTCCGTTCGCGCAACGGTGAGAAACTCCTCGGCCTCGTCGACGAGAAGCAGCAGGCGCCACCCGCTCCGGACCGTGCGACGGACGAGGGTGGTGAGCATATCGGCAACCGAAAGGCCCTCGAGGCTCTCCACCGAAACGTCGCTCGCTCTCCGAAAGGACTCGCTGTCCTCGACGCTCCCGAGGAGGCTGTCGGCCAGACCGCGGGCGTCGGCGCTTCCCTGGAGGTCCCAGTAGAGGGCTGCGAACGGGGTGTCACCGCTCCCCTGGACCCTGTACTCGAGCTCCTTCAGCAGGCTGGTCTTGCCGAGGCGGCGCGCTCCCACGACCCAGAGAGAGTCCCTTTCTCCTTCGAGGACGTTCCGCAGGAGGGACGACCGTCCGAAGAAGTTGTCGGCTCGCACCCAACTGCCGGCGATGAATGGATTCCGCACGATGGCTCTCTACCCTAGTCTGCCACAACTTCCGCGGAGCGCCGTTCCGCCGAGCTGGCGCCCTGCGCCGTCTCACCCGGCCCGTCGAAGCGCACGGTCTCGTGGACGCTCTCGACGTCGCGCGCCGTGACGACGGTCCGTCCCTCCTCCAGCATCCGGTTGACCGCGTGTATGCAGAACTTCTGGATGACGTAGGGCTTGAGCTCGCTCCAGGCGAGGATCTTCTCGGCGGCCTCGGCGTCGTAGCGGAAGTAGCCCTCGACGGGGGTCCGGATGAGCGCCTCGGCCTCGTCCCGCGTGAACGCCGTCAACTCGATCTCGTCGAAGAAGTTGTACCAGGGGCTTCCCTCGCTGTTCCAGACCCGCTTGATCCCGACGCCGCTCATGATGGCCACCAGGTGCTCCGAGAAGGTCTTCATGAAGATGCTGCGTAGCCGTTGGTTGATTCGCTCCGAGTATTCGTTGAGCGCGTCCACCTCGTCGATGAGCAGCGCCAGCTTGACCCGCTTTGGGGTCCGGCTCTTCAGCTCCTCGATGACCCGCTGGAGGTCGTGGCCGAAGTCTCGCCCGTCGTAGGCGTCCTCCTCGACGCGGAACCTCAGGGAGTCCTGGGTCGTCGAGGCCAGCTTCAAGCCCTCCACGACGTCCGTCATGACCGCATGGAAGAAACCTGATTCAGGGACGCCCTGCAGGTCGGTGAAGACCGGAAAGAAGCGGTAGTCTCCACCCTCGTCGGTCTCGAGAGCCTTCTTCAAGTGATAGAGGAACGTGGTCTTTCCGATGCGGCGCTCGCCGGTGATCATCAGGCTGTTGTGGTGGAGGACGTTCATCATCCGCGTCAGGAGCTTGCCGCGACCGAAGAACATGTCATCGGAGAGGACCGGCGCACCGGCAATGTAGGGGTTGAAGCGGTTCCGCACCGCCCGCCGACGTCTCGCTCGCTGCACGGCGAAGCCCGCCCCCACGAAGGTCACGGCGAGGCCGAAAGCCGACGGGAGGAAGAGCTGCGTCTCGAACCAGCGAAGCCTGCGGTTGAGGCGCAAGGTCTCGGTGGTCCTCACCCCCGAGGTGTCGAGGACAGTGACCGTGATCTCGTTCGGTCCCTTCTCCAGCGGAAACTCCCGCGCGAAGCGGACGTTCCGCGGGATCTCTCCCGATTCGGCTTGGAGGGCCGGCACCTGCTCGCCGACCAGCTTTCCTCCGAGACGGAACTCGATCCGCGCGACGCCACGGTCGTCGGTGGCGGCGCCGATGGCTTGTACCGTCGGTCCTTCGAGGTCCCTGGTCTGGGGCTCGAAGAAGATCAGGGCGGGGGCCTGGTTCGGCAGCCATCTCTGAAAGAGCTCCTCGCCCGTCATTCTTTCGGCGAACCCCAGGCGCTCCCGAGCCTTCACGTTCTCGGGGTCGAGTTCGCGGGCCTCGGCCAACTTGACGGTCGCGGCCGAGAACTTCCGGTCGCTGATGAGGCGCTCGGCGTCGGCGAGGAGCGTGTCGATCCGCACGCGCTGGTCCCTGGCCCTCTTGACGCCTTCCACGAACTTCTGGGCCTGAGCCAGGAGGTCGCGAGCGGCGGCGTTGCCGGGATCGGCCGTGGCGTCGGTCAGGGGCTTCAGGGCCTCTTCGTATTTTCCCGCGTCGAAGAGCGCCTTGCCGCGCTCGAACGCGGCCGCCATTCCCGCGCGGCTCGACGACGCGCGGAGACGCTCCTGGGCGTCCCGCTGTCCCTCTGCGGCGGCGGCGTTCCGGGGGTCCAGGCCGAGCACTTCCTGGAAGCGAATATGGGCTTCGGTGGCCTTCCCCTCATCGAGGAGCCGGCGCCCCTCGGCGAGGGCCTGTTCGATCCGAGCGGCCCGGGCCGCCGATTCCGAGACCTCGCGCTTCGCGGCGCGGATCTTCTC
>JBGPYB010000068.1:0-24722 GCA_041493035.1 Vicinamibacteria bacterium
CACTTCGTCCTCCTTCTTCTAGGCCGCGGCCGGCTCGCGCGCAGGACCCTGTGCACGTCGTCGGATGTGCTCTCGAGGAGCCGCCGCATCGCGTCCTCCGCGCCCCCGGGATCGCCGGTCCGGACAGCGTCCAGCACCTGACGATGTTGGCGCACGGACCGAACGTAGGCGGCATGGTCGACGCTCGTCAAGCGAAAGCTCGACCGGAGAGCGGCCTGGATCAGCGCACCGAACGGCTTCATGAAGACATTGTGGCTCGCGGCGAGCACCGCGAGGTGAAATCGCAGGTCAGGGTCGATCGACGCTTCCAAGTCCCCAGTCGTGGCTTCCATTTCGGAGCACGCCTTCTCGATGTCGGCCACTTCCTCGGGAGTCGCCCGATCGGCGGCCATCCGGGCACCCGCCGGCTCGACGACGAGGCGCACCTCGAGAAGGTCCTCGAGGCCGGCGGCCGCTCCAGGCCCCGAGAACTGCCAGCGCAGCACGTCGGGATCGAGGACGTTCCAGTGCAGGCGCGGACGAATCCGCGTGCCGGTCTTCGGGCGCACCTCGAGCAGCTCCTTGGCGGCGAGCACCTTGATCGCCTCCCGCACCACCGTACGGCTGACGCCGAACTCCTCCCCAAGCGCCGCTTCGTTGGGCAGGGGATCACCGGCGTCCAGCGCACCACTCACGATGCGGGCGCCGAGGCGATTCGCGACCTGGCTGTGTAGCGTGTGCTCGCGGCGTTCCATTCTCATGCGATCCGGAAGCGCCCGGTCGGGAGACCCGCGACCTCGGTGGGCAGCGCGAAGAGCCCTCCGGCGAGCGGCTCATCGGCCCCTGCCTGCAACGATGCCGTGGTCACGTACAGGGTCCGCAGCTCCGGTCCGCCGAAGGCGCAGTTCGTGACGTTCGAGACGGGCATCTCGACGACGGTATCGATCGTGCCGTCGGGTGATATGCGGACGATGCAGGCGCCGCCATATCGGCAATTCCAGAGGAAGCCTTGGGAATCGACGGCCGACCCGTCGGGAACCCCGCGCTTCACGTCCGCAGGGAATGGGCGGCGGCTCGAGATGGAGCCGGTCGCAACGTCGTAGTCATAGGCATAGATCACGTTGGCGATCGAGCAGCCGCAGTAGAACGTCTTTCGGTCGGGACTCCACGCGAGGGTGTTCGTGATGCCGTAGCCGGTGTCCCAGACGGTCACCTGTCCGTCGCCGGTGACCCGGTAGAGCGAGCCCGTGGCCCCCGACACGTCCTGGTGGGCGCCGTCGGGCGCCACGTTGTTGCGCATGCTCCCGATCCAGAACGACCCGTTCGGATCCGTGGCGCCGTCATTCAGCCGGTTGAAGGGTGTATTCGGCTCCGGCCGCGCCAGCGCCACGCGAGCGTCGCTCTCCGGCGCCCACAGGATCACCTGCGAGCCGAGCGCCACGAGAATCCGGGCGGGGTTGGTCGTCAGCGACAGGGCAGCGACAGGTTCGTCGAACCGCCAGGTCGTCACCTCGCCGTCGGCAAGCCGATAGCGCTGGATTCGAAAGCCGTTGACGTCGGTCCAATAGACGACTCCGGCCGACGGATCCCAGAGCGGACTCTCGCCGACGACGTTCCGAGCCTCGACGAGACAGGCGATGGCGGTGTTCGTGGCGCGGAACATCCTCTCTATTCATCCTATCATAGTATGAATCAGGCCCAAGATCAGCGGCGACTCTCGTCGCCGCTGATCGGGACTCCCTATTCCGACCGGTCCTAGAACTTGACGGCGGCCGAGATGCCGATCGTCCGGGGCTGGTTGGTCAAGTAGAAGATCCGGGCTCGGGTTCCGCGTTCGCGGTCGAACGCCAGGAGCGCCCGCTCGTCGGTCAGGTTGTTGGCGTAGAGCGCCACGTCCCACTTCCCCTTGAGGACGCCGAGGCGCGCGTTGAGGATGCTGTAGGACGGGAGTATCGGGTTGTAGGTGAAGAACTGCTGCGTCAGCGGTCCGCCGATGGTGTTCTTCCCGAACGAGGTCATGTCCAACCGGCCGAGCGCCAGGTCGCCGACCTGCGTGTAGCGGTCTCCCCCGACATAGGTGAAGCTGCCGGTCAGATAGCCGACGGCGTGGTTCATGTCCCACTGTCCGGTGGCCGCCGCGGACATCTGGAACTTGGGCACGGTCGGCAGGCGCCGCCCCGCCACGATGCCCGTGGCTGCGGCCGGCTCGATTGTGGACCGGAGCTCGGAATCGGCGTAGCTCCCCGAGAGCGCGAAGTCGAAGTGCCGGCTCGGCGCGGCGCTGAACTCCCCCTCCAAGCCCTGGCTGCGGGCTTTCGGAACGATGAAGATGAGGCGAGAGGAGCACGACCCCGCGGTGACCGTGGCCTGAAGGTCCTTGATGTCCATGTAGAACGCCGAGACGTTGAACGAGCCACGACCACCCATGATCCGGGACTTCGTCCCGACCTCGTAGTTCCAGGTCTTCTCGTCCTTCCAGCTATCCCGGCCGCTGAAAGTGGCGAGGTCCTCGGGCGTGCAGATGGGTTTGTTGAGGGGGTCGTTGACGCCACCCAGTCGGAAGCCCTTCGAGACCTGGGCGTTCAGGTTGGTCGTGCCGCTCACCTTGTAGCTCACGATGACACGGGGCGCCACGCCGTTGGCGTTGGTGGCTCCCGGCTGCGTCACCAGAGCGCTGCCGTTGTTGTCGTTGCCGAAGATGCCGTCGAAGATCTGCGTCTTGTCCTCGCTGAAGTGCCCCGCCTTCCGCTCATGCGACCCCCAATCACAGCGCGCCGGGCGGTGGAACTCTACGCCAGGGGAATGTCAGGGACAAACAGATTCGCTGTATGCTCCGGCGCATGCGGCATTCCATCCCTCGACGCACTATCGCCAGCGCGACGATTCTCCTCGCACTGGGCCTGTCGATCGCCTCCGGCGCGGAAGCGGCGGGCACCGCAACCGCGGAAACCCTCGACCGCTTTGCCATCCCGGCCACGGACGACGGCCTGCCCGGGGCGGGACCGATCCGGCGCTACGAGTGGTTTCAAAAGCTGTGGCGCGAGCGTCGCTCCGTCTGGGCCCAGCAAGTCGATCAGGATCAACGCGCCGTCGTCTTCCTCGGCGACTCGATCACCCAGGGCTGGGGCGGAGGCCTCGGCGCGGCGTTCCCTGGCATCAAGGTCGCGAATCGCGGCATCAGCGGCGACACCACGCGCGGCGTTCTGCTGAGGCTCGAGAAGACGTGATTGCGGTCAACCCTACGGCCATCGTGTTGCTCATCGGCACGAACGACCTCGAGGAAGGCGCCACACCCGAGGTCATCGCCTCCAATCTCAAGGTCATCATCGCCGAGCTCGAGCGTCACAATGCCCGAATGCCCATCGTGCTCTGCCAGGTCTTCCCCAGTTCGACCACGAAGAAACGCCCGGTGGATCAAATCAAGGCGATCAACACCCTCTATCGGGCCGCCGTGAAGAACGACGCGCAGATCACGTACCTGGAAACCTGGCCGCTCTTTGCCGATCCGAGCGGCGACGCGATTGCCGGCGAATTCCCCGACCTCCTGCATCCCAACGAGGCGGGCTACGCGAAGTGGGCGGCCGCTCTACGCCCCATCTTCGCGACGCTGGGGTTCTCCGAAACCAACACGGCTCCGTTCTGCCCCGAGGACGGGTTCCTAAGCCTGTTCAATGGTCACGATCTCACCGGCTGGGGCTATCGGCCGACCTCCGAAGCGGACAAAGCTAGCGCCACGAGTTGGCAGGCCTCGGATCCAGACGCCGCCGCCTGGCCATTCGTCACCGAGCCGGTCCACTTCGATGGCCTGACGGCGACGCCCGACGGACGCTTCGCGGTCGTTGGCGACCGCCTCGTGGTCACCACGCCCCCTGAGTATCGGAAGATTCAACAGCTTTGGACCACGCGCGAGTTTCCACAGGATTTCGTCCTGAAGCTCGAGTTTCGCGCCACCCCCAACACCGACAGCGGCGTCTACCTGCGCGGTCCGCAACTGCAAGCCCGGGATTACCTGATCGCCGGACCGTACAAGGACTTGAAGCACTACAAGCCGCAGGACTGGAATGAGATCGTCGTCACGGTCCAGAACAGCGTGGCCCGCGCCACCTGCAACGGCGAAGTGCTCGAAACCGACTTCAAGCTTCCCCAGTCCGGCCCGATCGGCCTGGAGGGCGACCGCGGTCAGATGGAGTACCGGCGCATTCGAATCAAGACGCTATCCCGATAGGAAAGGCGCCCGAGCGCCGACTTTGACGCTCGCACCGCGAACGGGTACCGTCCTCATAGCTTGCATGCGGTCGACGCGAGGCGACCGCGTTGCGCCTTGGTACAGCCGTGACGATCCGGTGGGGGCAGCATGGCGAGCGGCTTGAAGGTCCGGCTCGACGACGGCAGCGAGGTGGGTCCGCTCGATCTGCGGATGGTGCAGACCTGGTTCCAGCAGGGCCTCATCATTCGCGACACGATGGTCCAGAGACCCGGCGGCGCCCGCTGGATACGGCTGGGCGAAGCCGTGGACCTGAAGCAGTGGAACGCACCTCTAGTGGTTGCGCCTCGCGCCCGTGGCGCTTCCCGGGGACCGGCGCTGGGGGACGTGGGCGAAGTCCCAGAAAGCGGGACCGAGGGCTGGAGGCTCTCTGTCGCAGCGGCGCTCTTCTTCGTCCTTGCAGCGGGCACCGCGCTCTGCGCGGTGTGGCCCGAGCGCGTGCGGCCGGAGCTAGACGGCGCACCGTGGCTCCAGATCGCCCTCGCCGCGGCCGCCCTGGGCCTCGCCCTCGTGCGCGGGTGGGAGATGGGCAGACGTGCGGTGCGCGCCGCGGCCCTCGTCGCTGCTGCCGCCGCCTTCCCCCTGGCGGGCCTATTCATCGCGAGGGGCATGCGGGGCGAGGCGCTTCTGGTCGTAGCCTCGGCCTGGCTCCTCGCTTCAGGCTTCCTCGCCTTCCTCGCCCCCGGCCTCTCGCGTCTCAAGGCAGCGGCAAGCCTCCTGCTCATCGTGCTCGGCGGAGCAGGCCTCGTCCGCTTCGGCCCCGCCGAGGCCAGCGCAGCCCCGGCCGTCGGTCCCTGGGTCTCCGGCGACCAGCGGATCGTCAACGAGGAGATCGGGCTCACCCTCGCGGTGCCGCCGGGCTGGGTGGCGCTCAAGCCCGGGAACCCGCTCGTTCCGGCGCCCGCGGCGGCTCGCGTCACGCTCGCCCAACCGCGGGTCTCAGGCTACGCCTGCCTTCTCGTCGAGCCTCCCCCGGCACAAGTCCTCCTTCTGGAGCACTACCTCGACTTCGTGCTCGCGCAGCGGCGCGGGACCGCTACTTCCTTCGAGGAAGACTGGCGTCGCGACGGGCGCCTCGGCTCGGTCGAGTCCCGTCGCGCGAGCAGTCGCCGGAGCTCCCCACAGGGACGGTTCGTCGAGAGGACCGTCGTCGCGCAGGACGCCGACCGCTATTTCGCCCTCGTCGCCTGGGTGCCCGAGGCCGGCGGCGGCCGAGCCCTCGACGAGCTCCAGGCTCTCGAGGCCGCGGTGTCGCTGTCGGGAGTGAGGAGTGCCGGACAGCGGGACGCGATGCAACGAGCGAACCTCGAGCTCCCCCATCTCTCGGTGCGAACCGTGCAGAGCCTCGTTGAGTCCACGGGCTCCGCGGTGCCCTCGGATCTCTTCCACCGCTCCGTGGCCGCTTCGGCGCGAGGCGTCGCGTCTCTGGCCCCGGCTACCACCCAGGAGCTCCAAACGCTCACCAGCGCCGCCTTGGCTGCGCTCCCTCGCAAGGAGCACGCACAGCTCGCCGAGTACCTGCGCAAGGTCGGCGCGGGCTCACCGACGCAGCCGCAAGAGGACGAGCCGATGCGAATCCTGATGAAGGCCGCAGTCACACGGCTCCCCGCCACCCAGCGGACGCGTCTCGAGGAACTGAACGAGAGCGCCATCCGTGCTGGCGAGGAGCATCAAGCCGCTGCCCCGGCCCGGCCGTAGCGATCTTGCGCCCTTGGAGAGCTGCCTAGCGGTCGATCGCCTTCATGTTGGCCGGGGCGTATCGATCGCCCGCGATCTGATCCTGCGGCACGGCCGCCTCCAGCTCCGCCACCTCGTCGGGCGTCAACCGGATGTCCGTCGCGGCCGCGTTCTCCTCGAGGTACTTCCGACGCTTCGTCCCGGGAATCGGCACCAGGTCGCCGCCCTTCGCCAGCACCCACGCCAGGGCGAGCTGGCCGGGCTTGGCGCTGCGGCGCTCGGCGATCGCAGTCACCCGCTCCACCAGGATCCGGTTCCTGTCGAAGTTCTCGGCCGCGAAACGCGGAAAGCGCAGCGAACGGGCGTCCTTCTCGTCCAGGTCGCCCTTCTTCGTGATGGCGCCCGTCAGAAAGCCACGCCCGAGCGGGCTGTACGGCACGAAGCCGATCCCCAGCTCGCGCACCGTCGGGAGAATCGCCTCCTCCACGTGCCGCTCCCAGAGCGAGTATTCGGTCTGCAGCGCCGTGATCGGATGGATCTTGTGCGCGCGACGGATCGTGGCCGGCGACGCTTCCGAGAGCCCCAGGTACTTCACCTTCCCCGCCTTCACGAGCTCCGCCATGGCACTGACCGTCTCCTCGATCGGAGTCTGGGGATCCACGCGATGCTGGTAGTACAGATCGATGTGATCGACACCCAGCCGCTTCAGAGACGCGTCGCAGGCCGCCCGCACGTACTCCGGCTTCCCGCTCACCGTCCAGTGGGTCGGGTCATCCTTCTTCCGCACGTTGGCGAACTTCGTCGCGAGGAAGACCTCGTCCCGACGCCCGCGGATCGTCTTCCCGATCAGCTCTTCGTTGTCCCCGATCCCATACGCGTCGGCCGTATCCAGGAAGTTGATACCCAGATCCAGCGCCCGCAGGATCGTCGCGGCCGACTCCTGGTCGTTCCGCTCGCCGTAGAACTCGCTCATCCCCATGCAACCGAGGCCCATCCGCGAGACGACGGCACCTTCAGAACCCAGCTTCACCTTTTCCATGGTCTATCGCTTTCGGCCCGTCAGCCAGTTCTGCACGAGGGTGATGGGCGAGGCACTCGCTTCGCTCAGGTCGGCCGCGATCAGGAAGCGCTGGCCGTCCGCGGAGACGTCGTATTGCTGGCCGGTGTCCTGCCGAAAGCGAGCCTCGAAGAGGAATCGCGGCGTCCCAGGCTGTGGCTCCGGGCCCGGCTTTACCGGCACGACCATGAGGCGGTTGCCGGGGGCAATGTAGAAGATCTCCTTACCGTCACGGCTCCAGTGCGGGTCCTCGCCCCCCTCCGTGGAAACCTGCCACTTGCCGCCCGGACCGGGAAAAGCCTGCAGGTAGATCTCGAAGCGTCCAGACTCGGCCGACACGTATACGACGAAACGCCCGTCCGAGGAGAAAACGGGTTCGCCTGCGTTGAACTCGGAGGCCAGGAACGGCGACGCTTTGTGGTCCGCGAAGGAGTAGCTCCAGATCTCTCCGCCCCCTCTCGCCCGATTCGCGCCGTTACGGCTCTCGAGAAGCAAGGTCCTCCCATCGTTCGACCAGGCCTGCGGGCTTTCGTCCGCGGGCCCCTCGAAGACGAGCTCTTCGGCTCCGGCTCCCGCGACGGCCTTGCGGTAGGCGTCCGCGGTTCCCTTCCGGCTGGAGGCGAAGGCGAGGAAGCCGTCGTCGGGAGACCAGATGGGGCCGAAGTCGACGGCGGGGTCGAAGGTAAACCGCGTCAGCGTCTTGCGCGCGAACTCGTAGACCCAAACGTCGTCGTTGCCGCTTTGGGGATCCCGGATGTCTACCGCCAGCTTCTTCCCGTCGTGGGAAAGGCGCGGCCGAGCGACGTCGGAGGGCGCCGAGATCTTTTCGAGCTCGCGGCCGCTTCTGTCGTACCAAGCGAGCTGCGACAGCCCTGCCAGCGCCCCGCCTTGATACGTCAGGAGGCCGTTCGAGGAAACCGAGAAGAACGCGAAGTTGCGGGCCGGCAGGCGCTGGACGCCCTCGGCCACGGGGAAGGCGTCGCCCTGCAGGGTCCGCTTCTTTGGGTCGAATTGTCGCGCGACGAGGGAGCCCTCGCGCCAGAAGAGGAGATAGCCGGGGGGCGCGTAGAGAACCTGGGAATCTCCCCGGAAGAGAAGCTTCGACTCCTTCCCGTCGATCGATCCCACACACACAGCCCCGGCACCCGCGGCCTCGCCCGCAGCTTGAGGAATCTGGACGAAATAGAGGAAGTGGCGGCCGTCCGGAAGCCAGATGGGCCAACGGTGGCTGGTCTCCTTCTTGGCCTCGTTCAGCTTGGTGACGGCCACGGGCGTTCCACCCCCCGCGGGCACCCTGAAGATCGCGGTCGTGCTGTTGGGTGTGAGAAGGATCGTGCCGTCCGGGCCCCAGCTCCCGCCGCGGGCCTGGGGCGCGTCGCAGATCGACTCCGGCGGCCCGCCGGAGGCATCGATCTTCCGAAGCTTGCCGTTCGCGAAGAATGCGACGAAGCGGCTGTCGGGGGACCAGAACGGAAAGGTTGCTCCTTCGGTCCCCTGAAGCGGCTGCGCGGACAAGCCGGAGAGCGGCCGAATCCAGATCGGAACCTTACCGTCGGCGCCCACGCCCACGAAGGCGATACGAGCGCCATCCGGGGAAAGGGCCATGGGCCCGTTGGAGAACCCGTAGGCGACTTTGTCGGGAGGCAGCAACGACGACTGGACGATGCGAGCGGGCTCGGAGCGGTTCAGCAGCAGCAAGCCGCCGAACCCCGCCGCGAGAAGCCCAAAGACGGCCGCGGCGGCCATGAAGAGCCGCTCGCGCGAGCGGCGGCGCGCCGCGACCGGCGCCGGCAGCCCCACCTGCGAGCCGCCTTCCGCGATCCACTGAAGCTGCAGCTTGATGTCGTGGGCCGTCTGAAACCGGTCGTCCGGCTCCTTCGCCATGCAGGTCTTCACCACGCGGTCGAGCGCCGGCGGCGTCATCGGCGCGATCGACGAGATCGTGGCCGGCTCGCGTTCCAGGATCGCCGCGATCAGGCTCGCGCGGCTCTTGCCGGAAAACGCCTTCTGGCCCGTGGCCATCTCGTGGAGCACGCACCCCAGGGCGAAGATGTCCGTGCGGGAGTCGGCCTCCTTGCCCTCGAGCTGCTCCGGCGCCATGTACTGGAACGTGCCGAGGATCGTGCCTTCTTCGGTGAGCGGGTGCTCCTGCGGACCGCGCGTCGGCAGCGAAGAGACCTTGGAAATTTCGGTCTCGACAGCCGACAGGTGCTGCTTGGCGAGACCGAAATCCAGCAGCTTCACGCCCGACTTCGTCAGCATCACGTTGCCGGGCTTGAGATCGCGGTGCACGATGCCCTGCTTGTGGGCGCGATCGAGGGCGTCGGCCATCTGGATGCCCAGAGTCAGCACCTGCTCGGCCGGAAGCGCTCCCTTCCCCAGGCGGGCGGCGAGGGTCTCGCCCTCGAGGTACTCCATGACGAGGTAGTCGACACCGCCCTCGCTCCCGACGTCGTAGAGAGCGCAGATGTGCGGGTGCGAGAACTGCGAGACGGCTCGCGCCTCCCGGTCGAATCGCTGGCGGAACTCGGGGCTCTTAGCGAGCTGCTCCGGCAGCACTTTGACAGCGACGATGCGGTCGAGGCGCGTGTCCTTCGCCCGGTAGACCTCGCCCATGCCGCCGGCGCCGATCGGCGCCTCGATCTCGTAAGGGCCGAGACGAGCCCCCGCTGCCATGGTCATCCCTTTACCCCGTTTCGTGGTGTCATCGAGAGATAGTACCGTGCCTTGGCGCGGATCCCCCGCTCGCGCAACGCCCCCCGCTCAGCGGCCGCGGACGATTTTCGCGCTGACGGGCTCGGCGTCCGGGAGCGTCTTGGCGACGCCGGCGGCCTCGTAGTGGTCGAGGGTGAGCGGCGCACCAAGACCCTCGATGACCAGAGTATCGGCGTGGGTCCTCACGAAGAGCGACGCTACCTGCGAGCCGCTCAGGGGCTGGTAGGTGACGTTGGGCGGCGCCGCGGTCGTGTGCGCGTAGACCTTCAACTCTTTCACACGACGGCCGTCCACCTCGCTGTCGCGCATCTCGGCGAGCTCCCAGACGTCGTCGAGAGAGAGGACCCCGACGGCTCCTTGCAGCTCACGCGATGCCAGGGCTCTCGCCGACAGCGGCACCGCCACCTCGGTCGCCGAGGCCAGGAAAGACCGCGCGGCCGTGATCCGATCCTCGGTCGCGGCGGCGCTCGTGGCCACGGGGGCAACGACGGCTTTCGGGTTGCGGTGGCCCGCGAGAGAGGACCCCACCAGGAAGACCGTCACCAGGCCAGCCGGCAGAGCACCGACCCGAATAAGGATGTGAAGCGCTCCGACCGGCATGCGCAGCGTGCCGGGATCTCCAGGAGGAGCGAGCGGCGCGAGCTGCGCCTTGAGATTCGAACCGTAGGACAGATCGTCGGCCCAGTTGTCGCCCAGCTCGCTCACGATGTAGAGAAGGTACAAGACGAGCAACACAAAGAGGGCCTTCGAATCCAGGAACACTCCCAGGACGAACAGGATCACGAGCGGGGCGAGGCAGAGCAGGTCGGCGAAATAGCGGCGCCTCTCGATGGCGCTGACGCAGTCAGCGCAGATGCCGCGGATCTGGCCCGTCCGCACGAGGTAACGACGTTTCCCGGTGAAGAAGGACGTCTCCTTGTGCTCACGTGTCTGGACTGTGAAGCTGCCGCTTCCGGGAGCGCCCTCGCAGCGTGGGCAGACGCGCTTCGGGGGCTCCTGCCGCGACCGCGTCGGAGTCGGCGGCCGCGCGGCCGGCCGCGTCGGCTGTGGCGAGGCACCCCGGCGCGCGCCGCAGAACGGACACACGGGGACAGCCGCGGCGAAGGCACGCTTGCAGCTCGGGCACTCCGCGGTCGAGTCGGTCATGGTCACCATCCTGAGTTGTTGGCCGATCCTAGCTCAAGCGGCCCCCGCCCATGCCGCCCATGCCGCCGAGCCGGTCGCGGCCTCGAGCGGGTACGGACCCAGACGGGCCACGGCTCCCTTGGCAGATGTAGCCTCACGTGGCTACGTTCGCCTCGTCCGCAACGGAGAGGAGATCCTCGTGACGGATCGCGGCGAGGTGGTCGCCGAGCTGCGCCAGCCCAGTCCCCGTATCGCGTTGCCCTACCTGGCGCTGCTCGAAGGCGTCCGGCACGGCCGGGCGCTGGTCGGGCTGCCCCACGGTCCCGATCTCTATCCGGCCCTCGGTCGCGTGATGCGAGCGCGGCCTGAAAGAGCGGCCGGTGGAGAGCTGTTGCCCGCTCGCAGGTCCCGGGATACGATTCGCGCTCTGCGTTTTCGTTCAAGCCCCGGCGATCTGAAGGGATGAGCCCGTGATCGGACAGAAGCTCTCGGACCGCTACGAGATCACCGGCGAACTGGGCCGCGGCGGAATGGGTGTCGTGTACCGGGCCCGCGACCCGCTGCTGAGCCGCGATGTCGCGGTGAAGCTGATCCCTCCGAGCCTGCTCTCCCCCGACAGCGAGCACCGGTTCCAGCGGGAGGCCCAGCTCGTGGCCCAGATGGACCACCCCGCGATCGGCTCCATCTACGACTTCGGCCGTCACGAGGGCTCGCTCTTCTTCGTAATGCCCCTGGTCCAGGGCACCAACCTGCGCGCCTTCCTGCGCCAGGACTCGCAGTTGGGCGACGTCCTGGACGTGGGGATCCAGGTGGCCGAAGCCCTGGACTATAGCCACGCTCGCGGCGTAGTCCACCGAGACATCAAGCCCGAAAACATCATGGTCTCGCGCGAGGAGGGCGGAGCGGTCCGCGTCCGGGTCATGGACTTCGGCCTCGCCCGTGCGGGCACCGAAAGCCGGCTCACGAAGACCGGGACGCTGGTCGGCACCCTGGCCTATCTGAGCCCCGAGCAGGTGGCCGCGCGAGACGTCGACGGCCGCTCGGACATCTACGCCCTCGGAACGGTTCTCTACGAGTGCATCGTGGGGCAGCCGCCGTTTTCCGGGGAGGCCCAATCGGTGCTCTACCGGATCGTGCACGAGTTCGTGCAGTCCCCAAGCTCGATCGGCGCGGCGATCGACGACGCGTTCGAGCGGGTCATCCTGGCCTGTCTCGCCAAGCTGCCGGCGGAGCGCCCGCAGCGGGCCGGCGAGGTCGCCGAGCAGCTCCGGCAGTACCGGGCGCGCCTTCACGACAGCGACCGGGCGCGATCGGTGGCCGGGTTCACGCGCACGTTCACGGCACAACGGCCGGCCCTGGCTCCGTTCATCGGGCGAACCAAGGAGTTCGCCGAGCTACAGCAGCGGCTGAACGCCGCCGTCGCCGGCGAGTGCCAGTTCGCGGTGGTGGCGGGCGAGCCGGGCGTGGGCAAGACGCGGCTGCTGGAAGAGCTCGAGAAGCTGGCTCAGGCACGCCAGATCCGGGTCCTTCATGGGCGCTCAGTCGAGCAGGACCGTGCCTTTCCCTATCAGGGCTTCTGTGACCTGATCCAGGAGTACTTCCGGCTGAAGGAGACCGGAAGCTCGCCGGCGCCGGACCTCGCCGACCTCGCGTCGGACCTGGTCGCCCTCTTCCCGATGCTCACCGAGATCCGCGACATCCGGCAGGCGGCCACGGGCGACTCGAAGCTGTCACGCGGCTCGGGGGGCCCGGACAACCGGACCCAGATCTTCGAGCTGCTGGCGCGGACGCTCACGCGCATCGCCGGGGGAAGACCCCTGCTGCTCTTCCTCGAAGACCTCCACGAAGCGGAGGTCTCGATCGAGGCGCTCCAGTACATCGTCCAGCGCCTGGGACCGACGCCTACCCTGATCGTGGGGAGCTACCGCTCGACCCAGGTCGACATCCGGCACCCGCTCCAGCGCATGCTCACGAGCTTCCGCGGCGACAAACGCTTCCTGCTCCTGTCCCTCGGTCCTCTCTCCCCCTCGGAGCACCGCTCGTTCCTCGAGACGCTGGTCGCGGGCGGGGCCGGGCTCTCCGAAGGCCTCGCCCAGCGGCTCTACGAAGGCACGGAAGGCAATCCGTTCTTCACGAAGGAGCTGGTCCGGTCGCTGCTCGACTCGGGCGGGATCGCCCGCGACGACACCGGCGCCTGGAGCCTCTCCGCCGAGGCGGGCCTGGCGGCTGACGTGCTCCCGGCCACCATCCAGCAAGCGGTCGAGAAGCGGATCGAGCGCTTGCCGGACGACCTGCGCGCCATCCTCTCCGCCGCGGCGGTGATCGGGAAGAGCTTCGATTCCCGCGATCTCGAGGCGCTGGCCGAAGGGAGGGACATCGACGACGCGGTCGACCGATTGGTTCAGGAGGGGCTCATCGAAGAGGAGCGGGAGTCACGCGGCGACCGCTTCGCCTTCTCGAGTGGCGTGGTGCGCGACGTCCTCTACTCTGCGCTCCCGCCCAGGAAGCGCCGCACCCTCCATCGGAGGTACGCCGAGCTCGTGGAGAAGCGGCACGGCGGGCGGCTGGAGCGGGCGCTCCCGCAGCTCGTCCACCACTTCTCCCTGGGCGACGTCCCCGAGAAGACCGTCGAGTACGGTCTCCGCCAGGCCAAAGCGTCGCTCGAGGCCTTCAGCGCCGAGGAAGCCACGCGCTCCGCGAAGATGGCCCTTCAGTACCTCGACGAAGAATGGGAAGGCGACCGGGCCCTCGAGGGCGAGGCGCGCACGCTGCTTGCCCGCTCTTACCGCCTGGCCGGAGACATCGAGGGGGCGCTGCGCGAAGCCGCGGCGGCGATCCGGGTATTCGAAAAGGAGAAGCAGCCGGCCCAGTCCCTCGGCCCGCTCGTCCTGGCCGCCGAGACGGCCTGGCAGGCCCGCCGCGGCGAGGAAGCGGGCCGCTGGGTCGAGCGAGGCCTTGCCGTTGCCCGCGCCGCCGGAGCGACGGAGAGTCTGCGCCAGCTCCTGTCCCTGGCCGCCACCCTCGCGAACCTGCGGGGCGAGTACGAGAAGGCGAACGGGCACCTCGAGGAAGTCGCGCGCCTGCTGCGCGAGGCGCCCGAAGCGGAGGCGACGAAGGTGGCGCCGGCGGGGGGAAGGCTCGTGGTGGCGCTCGCGAACCCCGTAAGGGCGACGGCGCCCGTGGCCATCCAGACGATCGAGGAAGAAGAGGTGCTCGCCAACGTCTTCGAGACCCTCCTCGCGAGCGACGCTCAGGGCCACGTGGTGCCGGCGCTCTGCGCGAGCTGGGAGGCGAGCGACGGGGGCCGCACGTTCCTGCTGAGGTTCCGTGACAACGTCCGCTTCCAGGACGGGCACCCCCTGTGCGCCGCGGATGTGAAGGCCTCCTTCGAGAGCGCGATCCGCGAGGCCAGTCGGGATCTGCCCGCGGCATTCGCCGTTATCCATGGCCTGGCCGATTTCATCGAGAACAAGGCGGACGGCGTAAGCGGCGTCATTGCTCGCTCGGACCACGAGCTGGAGCTGCGGCTCACCGAAGCGCTGCCCATCTACCCGGCCCTGCTCAGCCATCAACGCACCGCCGTGGCCCGGGCGGTGCCCGGAGAAAAGGGCGCCGTTCCGCGGCTCGTGGGGACGGGTCCGTTCCGGATGGCCGAACACGCCGCACGGATCGTCCTCGAACGAAACTCCGACTACTGGCAAGGCGGCCTGCCACGACTCGACGCCATGGAGTTCCGGCCTTCGATCAGCGCCGCCGCCATCGTCAAGGGCTTCCGCTCCGGAGAGATCGACCTGGCCCGCGATCTTCTCCCGCAAGATCTCGAGGAGATCCTGCGGGATCCTCGCTTCCGGCCCGGGCTCGTCGAGGCGGCCAAGCGGAACACCTACATGGTGCTGTTCAACTCCCACGGCGGGCCGATGGCGGGGAAACCCGCGCTGCGCCGGGCTCTTGCCGGCGTCGTGCGCGCACGTGACCTCGTCTGGCGCACGCTGGGGCGCTTCGCCGAGCCCGCCGTCTGCCTGATCCCGCCCGGCATGCTCGGCCACGACCCGGGACGCAGGAGCCACCCTCTCGACCGGGACGAGGCCATCGAGCGCCTGCGGGCGGCCGCGGTCGAGCCTCCGGTCCGGCTCAGGGCCGCGGTTCATCCCCTGTTTCAGGACCGCTACGGGTCGCTCTTCACCGCGATCTCCGCGATCTGGTCCGAGCTCGGGGTGGAGGTCGAGGTCGCGACCTCCAGCATGTCGGAGTTCCTCGAGTCCTATCTGCACAACGAGGGCTTCGATCTCGTGGTCGGCCGCTGGAATGCCGATTACGACGACCCCGACAACTTCACCCACACCCTTTTCCACTCCCAGACGGGGCAGTGGCGAAAATGGTTCTCCTCGGCCGAGGCCGACCAGGTCCTCGAGGAGGCGCGGTCCGAGAGCCGGCCCGGTGTGCGGGAGACCCTGTATCGGAGGTTCGAGGGGCTGCTTGCGGAGTCGGACGCCCTCGTCCCTCTCTTCCACGACATCGACTATCGCGTGGCGAGCCCGAGGGTCCACGGGCTCAGGCTCAGGGGCACGGCTCCTTGGGTGAACTACGGTGAGCTGGGCAAGGGCGAAGCGGTCGAAACGGTCCGCGAGGCCAGCCCGGCCGGCGGCGGGATCCTGCACGTCCCGATCGCGGGGGTGGTCCGAACCCTCGATCCGGCGCAGCTCAGCACGATCGAGCAGGGCGAGACGATCCCGAACGTCGTCGAGACACTCACCCGCGATGCCGGAGGTGCGAGGATCGTGCCCTGGCTCGCAACGGAAATGCGGGTCGAAGACGAGGGCCGCAGCTACCGCTTTCGGCTTCGCGACAACGTCCGGTTCCACGACGGCCAGCGGCTCACGGCCCGGGACGTGCGCTACTCGTTCGAGAGGCTGCTTCAGTCCTCCGCCAGCGAGCCGCGCTGGATGTTCTCCGCGATCCGGGGTGCCCAGGCGTTACTGAACGGCGAGGCGAAGGACCTTGCGGGCTTCCGCATCCAGTCCGCCACCGAGTTCAGCATCGACCTCGAGGAGCCGGTCGCCTTCTTCCCCGCGCTGATCGCGTTCCAGGCCGCGGCGATCGTCCCGGAGGGAAGCGACCCGGGAAGCGGCGGCGGGCCGGGAGCGTGCGTTGGGACAGGGCCTTTCCGCGTCGTGGCCTTCGAGCCGGGACGCCGCTTGGAGCTCGCGCGCAACAAGAGCTATTGGAGACAGGGATATCCACGGATCGAGGGGCTGGTGTTCAGCTTCGGCGTCTCGCCGAAGGACATGCTCGCAGGGTTCCGCGAGGGACGGTTCTCGCTGGCCTCGGACCTGCTGCCCGCCGACGTCGAGGCCTTGCGTCGCGAGCCCGACTTCGCCCCTGGATACCGTGAGACTCCCCGGCTCAGCACGTACTACGCTATGTTCAACACGCAGCGCGGGCCGCTCGCCGACCGTTCTCTGCGCCAGCGCCTGATCCGGGCCGTGGACGTCCCGAGGCTCGTGCGCCAGACGCTCGGCCGCCTCGCCGTCCCGGCCACCAGCCTTTTCCCCCCGGGCCTGCTGGGCAGCGAGTCGCTCGCCGCTTTCCGCGCCGACTCAGCGGCGTTTCCCGCACCTCAAGGGCCGGCGATTGAGCTGACGGCCGCTGTCCACCCGGTGTACTTCGAGGGGTACTCGGCCATCGCCAGTGAGCTGTGGAGCGCATTCGCTCAAGCGGGTGTGAATGTCGTGCCGGCGAGGTTGTCGATCGACGAGCTCCTGGCGGCCCAAAGAAGCGCCAAGGTCGACCTGGTTCTTACCCGTTGGAGCGCCGACTATCCGGACGCCGACAACTTCGCCTACCGCCTCCACTCGCAAGGAGGAAGCAACGGGCGGATGTGCGGCTCAGCCGAGGTGGATCGGCTCATCGAGAGAGGACGGGCCGAGACCGCACCCGCGGTCCGACACTCCCTCTACCGCCAGATCGAGGAGATCATCGCCCGCGACGCTCTGCTGCTGCCGCTCTTCCACGAGCAGGCGTACGGCTTCGCCCAACCGTCGATCGAGGGCCTGTCCGTCTCCTTCGGGGTCCCGACCGTCGCCTACGAAGATCTGCGCATGCGCGACTAGTCCGGGATCAGCGACTGCGGACGATCTTCGCGCTGACCGGCTCGGCCTCGGGCAAGGCCTTGGCAACGTTGCTGGCCTCGTAGTGGTCGATGGTCAACGGCGCGCCGAGCCCCGCGATCACCAGGGTGTCGGCGTGGGTCTTCAGGAACAGGGACACCACCTGCGGGCCGGTGAGCGGCTGGTACGTGACGTGGGGCGGCGGGGCGGTGGTGTGCGCGTAGACCTTCAGCTCCTTCACCCGCCGGCCGTCGACCTCCCGGTCGTGCATCTCGACGAGGGACCAGACGTCGTCGAGAGTCAGGACGTCGACGGTTCCTTGCAGCTCACGGGGCTTCGCGGTCGGGGGCGGAGCGGAGGGTCGTGGCGCCTGCGTCGAGGCACCCCGCCGCGCGCCGCAGAACGGGCACACCGGGACAGTAGCGGCGAAGGGGCGCTTGCAGCTCGGGCACTCCGATGTCGAGTCGGTCATGGCCACCGTCCTGAGTTGGTAGGCGATCCTAACCCAAGCTGTGCGATACCTGAGTGTGTTCGGCTTTGGCGGGATCGCGTACGGTTCACGCCGGCGGGACCCCGCACCGGGGCCGGAGGAAGGAACTTCCTATCCATCGACCACCGAGGCACCGCCTCAAACGTACGTGAGCCATTCGCATCATTGCCTTCGCGTTCCAGCAGGCCCAGGGTTGCTGGAGGGTCTGGCGTCCCCCGCCGGCGCCCTGAGATTCTTCCGAGTTCGTTCACTCGACAGGCAGGTATCCATGCCGCGATCGGCTCGCCGTCTCTGGGTGAGGGTGTCGGGTTTCCTCGGCGGCCTCGCAATGGTCAGCGCCGCCCTCTGCGCGGCGCAGGAGCGCGCGGTCGCTCCGGCGGACCCGGCCCCCTACCGCGTCCAGGTGAACGACGTTCTCGAGTTCCTCTTCTTCAAGAGCTCGGAGCTGAACCAGACGCGAACCGTCGGCCCGGACGGTGAGGTGGCGCTCCAGCTGATTGGCGCGGTCAGGGTCGCCGGCCGGACCATGGCCGAGATCACCGACGAGCTGACGACCCGGTACGCCCGCGAGCTGGTCCAGCCGCAGGTGACCGTCGCCGTCAAGGAGTACTCCGGGCTCAAGGTCTACGTGGGCGGCGAGGTCGGCGCGCCCGGCCTACAGGTCTACCGGGGTGGCCTCTCCGCCCTCCAGGCGATCGTCGCGGCGGGGGGCTTCAAGAACACCGCCAGTCTCAAGAGCGTCATCCTCATCCGGAAGGGCGAAGGCGGCCGGCCGGCCGGCTCACGCGTGGACCTCAGCCGCGTCCTCAAGCACGCGGAGTTCGACCGTGACGTCGCCCTCGCGCCCTCCGACGTCGTGTTCGTGCCGCGCTCCGGCATCGCCAACGTCAACCTCTTCATGGAGCAGTTCTTCAGGAACAACGTCCCGATACCCATCTATCTGGGCTTCAACCCCCTCAATTAGCCATGGTTGACAACGGTGCCGACCGGACGAGGGGCATCCCGGCCTTCCAGGGGGAGGACGGCGAGTTTTCCCTCCGCGACTTGCTGACGGTCGTCTTCAAGCGCCGGCGCCTCATCCTGTCGTTCTTCCTGACGACCGTGGTCGTGACGACGCTGGCGACGTTCCTCCTGCCTCCCACTTACGAGGCCACCGCCTCCATCCTGGTCAAGAAGGCGTCGGCAGAAGTGCCCCTGGTGCCGAAGGAATCCTCGCAGCTCATCATCAGCCAGGTGACCGAGGAAGACCTCAACTCGGAGATGACGATCCTCAAGAGCCGACAGGCCATCGAGGACACGCTCCACGGCCTGGACGTGGACGAGAGCTGGCGGCGCGAGGGGCTGCCGGGGCGCGCCTGGAAGGCGGTGGCCAGCGCGCTGGGGGCCGCCCGCCTCTCCTACTTCGACGAGATGGTGCTGCAGCTCGAGAAAAAGATCGAGATACAGCCGATCCGCAAGTCCAACGTGATCCAGGTCCGCTACCGGCACACCGACCCCGACTGGGCCACACGGGTCGTGCAGGGCCTGACGGAGCGTTACCTCGCCCGGCGCGCGCAGGTGTACCAGTCCCCGCAGGCCGTCGCCTTCTTCGGCGACGAGACGCGGGCGGCGGCGGCCCGGCTGGAGAAGGCCGAGCAGGCCCTGAAGTCCTATTCCAGAGAGGCTGGGGTTTCAGTGCTGGGGCTGTCCGGCGACCCCCAGTCCCTGGCGGCCGAGAAGGAGGCGGTGCTGCGGCGGCTGGCCGGCTTCGAGACACAGCTCGGCGACGCCCGTGTCCAGATCCAGCAGCAGGCCGAACGCGTCTCGGCGCTCGACGCGCAGCTGGTGGGCGAACCCGAGCGGCTGCGCAGCTCCCTGCGGCTCAACCAGGACCCGACGACCGAGGAGTTCGAGAAGGCCCTGGTTGCCTTGCAGCTCAAGCGCGACGCCCTGGTCCAGGACTTCACGCCGGACAACCGGCAGGTGCGGGACGTCGACCAGCAGATCCAAGCGACCCAGGAACGTCTGAAGGCCGCGGAGGAGCGGGTCGCGAGCATCAATCGGACCGAGATCAACAAGGTCAACCAGGACCTGAGGGCCCTGCTCCTCGCTGCGCGGGCGGACCTCCAGGGCGCTCGCGCGAGGCACGACTCGCTGCAAGCGCAGGTGGCGATCCACCGGCGGGCGCTGGAAGGGCTCGACCAGAAGGGCTTCATAACCGAGGGGCTGCGCCGCGAAGCGAGGGCCTCCGAGGACGCCTACATGCTCTACCAGAAGAAGCACGAGGAGGCGCGCATCTCGGCGGCGATGGACCAGCAGAAGATCGTGAACGTCAGCATCGCCCAGCCGGCGCGGCGCCCCTTGCGGCCCGTGTCGCCGCGCAAGGCCCTGAACCTTCTGCTGGGGCTGCTCCTCGGGACCCTCGGCGGCCTCGGCCTTGCCTTCGCCGCAGAATACTTCGACCACTCCTTCACGACAGGCCACGACCTCGAGGTGCGCCTGGGGATTCCTCTCCTCGGGGCCATCCCCGAACACGCGAGCCTCGGAAGAGCGAGTTGAGCCGATGTACCAGCACCACTTCGGCCTGAGAGCCGAGCCGTTCGCGGTCACGCCCGACCCGACGTTCCTCTTCACGGGGCGCGCCCACCGGGAAGCCCTGGCGGCACTCGTCTACGGGGTGAAGCAGCGCCGGGGCTTCATCTGCCTGGTGGGCGAGATCGGGACGGGCAAGACGACGCTCCTCCGGGCGCTGCTCGAGGACCTGGACGTGTCGGTGCGCACGCTCCTCATCACCCACACCACCATCGGCTGCGACGATCTTCACCGGATGATCCTTCACGAGCTGTCGATCCCCCACGGCGGGCTCACGCGCGCGGAGATGGTGCACGCGCTCTACGAGTTCCTGCTCGCCGAGTTCCAGGCCGGTCATCCCCCGCCGCTCCTCATCGTCGATGAGGCCCAGAACCTGGCCGAAGCGGTCCTCGAGGAGATCCGTCTTCTCACGAACCTCGAGATCGGCGAGAGCAAGCTGCTCCAGGTCATCCTGGCCGGGCAGCCCGAGCTCGAACGCAAGCTCCGCAGGCCGGGGCTGCGGCAGCTCGACCAGAGGATCGCGGTGCGCGCGCGGCTTTTGCCCCTGAACCAGGACGAAACCGCCGCCTACGTACGGCACCGCCTGCGCGTGGCCGGGTCGCGCGACCCCCACCTGTTCAACCGCGCGGCGCTTCGCGCGGTGTGGGCGCGGACGAACGGCGTGCCCCGGCTCGTCAACATCCTGGGTGAGCAGGCGCTGGTCAACGCGTTCGGCGCCGACAAGCGGGGTGTGAACGAGAAGCTGGTCGAGGAGGCCGCGCGTGACCTCGGGCTGCACCGGCCGCCCACGAGCGAGGCTCGGGCGGGAGACGGCGCTGGGCTGCCGGCAGAGTGGGGACGCTGGAGCCTGCGGGCTCTCTTCGCGACGGGAGGAAGACGGTGAGCCGCATCTACGACGCAATGAAGCGGGGCGCCCTCGCGGAGGCCTCCTCCCGAACGCTGGTCGCCCCGTCTGGCGACCACGGGCAGCCGGTGGACCCGGTCGCCGAAGGCTTTCAGCGCATCCTCCAGGCGATCCAGAGCGGGCAAGGCTCGAAGGGGGGAGGCGTCATCCTCGTCGTGAGCGCCGTCCACGGAGAGGGGGCGAGCACGATCGCGCGCTAGCTCGCGCTGCTACTGGCCAGGGACGGCCTGGCGAAGCCCGTCCTCGTCGACGCCAACCTGCGCACGCCCAACCAGCACCGGGCCTTCGGCGTCGAGCGGACGGGCGGCCTGACGGAGCTCGTCACCCAGGCGCTGCCGCTCGATCGGGCCGTGCGCAACGGCTCGGGCTCCCTGGTGCCGCTGGTGACCTGCGGGCGGCCCGCCGGCAACGCGACCGCCGTCCTGGGCGCACCGGCGCTGCGCGCAGCCGTCGAGGCGCTCCGCGCGAAGTACGACTGGGTCGTTCTGGACGGCGCACCGGTCACGGTCTACAGCGACGCGGGCATCCTGGCCGGCTGGGTGGACGGCGTCGTCCTGGTGGTCGAGGCCGAGCGCACGCGCGCGGAGGTCGTCACGCAGGCCAAGCGCGCGCTCGAAGAGTCGGGTGCCCGCATCTTCGGAGCAGTCCTGAACAGGCAGCGCCATCACATCCCTCCGGCGCTATACAGGCGGTTGTAGGCGACGCGTTCAAACGACGGAAGGTCGGATCAGCTATGGAAAGGCTGAAGCGCCGGTTGCTCTTCGACGCCTTCCGCGTGGCGGACGTCCTGGTCATGGCTGTCGCATTCGCGACGGCGCTTCTCGTCACCGCCGAGGAGGCCAGCCCCCAGAATCCCGCCGAGTTCCTCGCGGTGCGGATCAGGGTTTCGAACGCCCTCCTCTTCCTCGGGTTTCTGCTCGCCTGGCACCTGGTCTTCAGGCTGCGGGGCCTGTACCGGTCTCGCCGGATTGGTCTCCTGGTTTCGGAGTGGTGGGACGTTGCAAAAGCCGTGGCCCTGGGCACGCTCCTCCTGTCGGGCCTGGCGATGCTTCTGCGTCTCCAGGCGGTGGATCGCGGCTTCCTCCTCGTCTTCTTCGTCCTATCGCTGGCCGGCACGCTTATCACCCGGAGCCTGCTGCGGATGGTCCTGGGACAGGTGCGGCGCCGAGGGCGCAATCTGCGCAATCTCGTGATCGTCGGCTGTGGGCCGCGCGGGGCTCGGATCGGCGCGGAGATCTGGAAACGTCCGGAGCTCGGCTACCTGCTGCTGGGTTACATCGACGACATCCCGCCGCCCCGAAGCCCGTTGCACGACGAGCCAGAGAAGCTGCTGGGGGGGCTCGACGAAGCCGCGACGATCCTGGGGCACCTCGAAGTGGACGAGGTCATGATCTGCCTCCCCTTGCGCTCGCAGTACGAGGCGATCGCGCACATCGTGTCCGCGGCTTCTCAAATGGGCCTTGCCGTGCGAATGCCGGCGAACTTCTTCGAGCTCCGACTGGCCCGCGCCCAGGTGGAATACCTCGACCAGATTCCGATCGTCAGCCTCGTCGAGGGTCCGCCTCCCTCCCTGAGCCTTCTGATAAAGAGGGCGGTCGACTTTGCCGGCGCCAGCGCCGCGCTCGTTCTGCTCAGCCCGTTGTTCCTGATCATTGCCGTCGCCATCAAGGTGGACTCTCGAGGTCCCGTCTTGTTTAGCCAGGAGCGAGTGGGCCTCGGGCGGCGGCGGTTCCGGATGTGGAAGTTCCGCAGCATGGTCGTGGGTGCCGAGTCGCAGCTTCCGACACTCGAAGGAGCCAACGAGGTGCGAGGAGCGGCATTCAAGATGGCGCGCGACCCCCGCGTCACGCGTGTCGGTCGGATCCTGAGGAACCTGAGCCTGGACGAGCTGCCGCAACTGTTCAACGTGCTAATTGGGGACATGAGCCTTGTCGGACCACGGCCTCTTCCGGTCAGAGACGTGGAGAGGGTCGCTGACGCCTGGCAACTCCGCCGCTTCTCGATGAAGCCCGGCCTCACGTGCCTGTGGCAAGTTAATGGCCGCCACGAGATCAGCTTCGATCACTGGATGGAACTCGACCTGCAATACATCGACCAATGGTCACCAGGACTGGACCTCGAGATCGTGATGAAAACGGTGCCAGCGGTCCTTCGTGGCACGGGAGCGAGCTAGATGGAGACTCGAAACGGAGACGTGAACTCGGAGAACGGCGATATTGCCGTCGTCATCGTGACCTGGAACTCGGCTAAGACTCTCCCGCACTGCTTGGACAGTCTGGCGGACGGGGCAAGCCGTCGTGCTCTGGACGTTGTCGTGGTCGACAACGCCAGTGTGGATGGCACGCCCGATCTGGTGCGTTCGAGCTTTCCTGCCGTGCGTCTTCTTGAGACAGGAGCGAATCTCGGGTTCGCGCCTGCAGTCAACCTCGCCTTGTCGGGTGTGCAAGCCCGATACGTCATGCTGCTCAACCCTGACACTGTCGCCGAGCCAGAGGCTCTCGGTCAGCTCGCTGACTTCCTTGATGCGCACCCGGAAACAGGGGCAGCCGGTCCGCAGCTGGTGCGTCGCGATGGTACGGCCGAGCCCACTTCCGCGCGGAATTTCCCCGGTGTGGGCCAGGCCATGTTTCGACACTTTGGACTGTCGTGGCTTTCCGATCGCCTGAAGGGAGGTAGGCGACCGCCGGACGGGACCAGCGTCATCCCGGCTACTTGCCTGTCCGGGGCTGCCGTCATGCTGCGCAAAGCAGTCCTGGATCAGGTGGGGCGACTGGACGAGCGTCTGCCTATGTACTTCGAGGACTTGGATCTCTGCAGGCGCATTTCGCTGGCAGGCTTCGCGATCTATTGCGTGCGCTCAGCCGTGGTGGTCCACGCTGGCGGGCAGAGCTCGCGGTTGTCGCCGGACCGCCGCCTGCTATATGCAATGGAGGACGCCCACGCGCCCTGGCTCTACCTCAAGACGTACGTCAGCGCGGCGGCTGCAGGCACGTTTCGAATCCTCCTCGGCGTTGCCAGCCTTGCCCGCCTGTGTTGCGCTGCTTTGGTCGCGCCCATGGCGCTGCCTGGTGCGTCGACACGGCGCGGACTGGGACGGCTGGTTGGGCGGGCGTGGGCCTGTGCTGTCTGGTCCCTCACGAGACCTGCCCGGTTCGAAAAGAGGGTGGCTCGATGCTTTCCTCGCCCCGCCAAGATAGCCACGACTGGCGGTCGGATCAGTGTCCTAGTGCACAACCTCAATCGGGCGGACGCACTCCGGCGCTGCCTCGACTCAATCGAGAACCAGAAGCATCGCCCCCTCGAAGTCGTCCTGCTTGATGCTGGCTCGACAGACGATTCGATGGAGGTCGTCGATGCAGCTGAGAAACGGATGCATGCGGTGGGAATCGAGACCCGTGTGCGCCGATGCGCCCTCATGGGGGTTCCAGCATCAAGGAACCTCGCTGCGTCGATGGCCTCAGGCGACACTCTCTGCTTCCTAGACAACGACGCGAGGCTCGAAGGGAACGGTTGTCTGGCGGAGCTAGCGCAACTGATGGCCACCGATCGAACCTTGGCCGTGGTCGCATTCCGGATCTTGGACGGCGATACCGACCGGCCCGATCCCTTTGCGTGGGTCTACCGGAGAAGCCGTCGGGCGTGGATTGGCAGGGCTTTCGAGAGCTTCGTGTTTACCGGTGGGGGCTTCGCCGTGCGTGCAGACGCCTTCGCCTCGGTCGGCGGGTTTTGGGAGGAGCTGGAGTACTCGAGGGAAGAAGAGGATCTCGGCCTGGCGCTGATCGACAGAGGACGCCGCATTGTCTACGCACCACAGCTCATCGTGCGCCACTATC
>JBGPYB010000177.1:0-8930 GCA_041493035.1 Vicinamibacteria bacterium
GCCATAATCGCGCGTCGGATCCGTGAGAGGTGACCCTTGGACACGAGGCCGAGCGAGACACGCCCGATCGAGCGGTCCTGCTACTGGCTGGCACAACGAACGCGCGCGGCCGAAGCGCCGCTCGAGGGCCGCCACGAGACCGACGTAGTCATCGTCGGCGCGGGGTTCACGGGCCTTTGGACGGCGAATCACCTGAAGGCGCTGGAGCCGGGCCTGAACGTCGCGGTGGTCGAGCAGGGTACGGCGGCCTACGGCGCCAGCGGCCGCAACGCCGGGATGCTGGGAGAAGGGATCGACCACTCCCACGAGCTGGCCATCGCCCACTTCGGCCGCGACGAAGCCCAACGCCTGGCGGTCCTCGGCGGGGAAAACATCTCCGCGATGCGGCGCTTCCTGAGCGAGCGGGCCATCGACTGCGACTTCGAGCCCACGGGGATGCTCCACGTGGCGCTGCTTCCGTCCCAGGTCCCCGACCTGAACGCTTCCCTCGAGTGCGCCCGCGGGCTCGGAATGACCCACTACCGCCTCCTCGACCGCGACGAGATTCGCGCCGAGATCCACTCGGACCGTTACGAGGGGGCGCTCTTCAACCCCGCCTCCGCGGTCCTGGATCCCGTGAAGCTCGTGGAAGGCTTGCGGCGCGAAGCGGTGAAGCAAGGAGTCCGCGTCTTCGAACGAACGAAAGTGACCGCCCTCGCGAACGACGGGGCCGGGGTTCGGGTTCGAGCGGCCGGCGGCGAAATCCGCGCGCGCAAGGCGGTGCTGGCCACGAGCGCCTACACCCACCACCTCTTGCCGCGCCTCCGCTTCCGGTTCATCCCGTTCTACGACTACATCATCGTGAGCGAACCCCTGACGGCGGCGCAGCGCGAGGTGATGGGGTGGAAGAACCGCCAGGGGGTGGCCGACGTCCGGAGCTTCTTCAAGTACTACCGCCTGACGGCCGACAACCGCGTCCTCTGGGGGACGAGCGAGGCAAAGTACTACCGGGGCAACCGGGTCGACGAGAGCTGTGACCACTCGGATCGCCACTACTCGGAGCTGCGCGACAGTTTCTTCCGCCACTTCCCCGCTCTCCAGGTACTCGACTTCCCGTACGCCTGGGGAGGGGCCATCTGCGCCACGACGCGCTTCACGCCGTTCTTCGGAACGGCGCGGCGAGGGCGCGTCCTCTATGGCCTCGGCTACACGGGCCATGGTCTCGGCACGACTCATCTGGCCGGGCAGGTCCTGGCCCACATGGCCTTGGGCCGCTCGAGCGCCCTCCTCGACCTGAAGCTGGTGCGCCAGAAGCCGTTTCCCTATCCCCCCGAGCCCTTTCGCTCTCTGGCTGTCGAGGCCGTGACGCAAGCGCTCCGCCGAGTCGACGCCGGCGAGAAGCCGAACCTCCTCCTTAGGACCCTCGACGCCATGGGGATCGGCCTGTCGAGTTGAATCAGTCGACCTCCCCGAGGTGGCCATGAGTTCCCGAGCGATCGCTCTCTCCTGCGCCATGGCGTTGGGCGCGACCCATATGCTTCGCGCCGAAGCGATTGACGACTACGTCGAGGCGCAGCGACAAGCCCAGCGCATCCCCGGACTGTCCATCGCGATCGTGCGAGACGGACGCGTCGTGAAGGCTCGCGGCTACGGCCTGGCGAACGTGGAGTTGGACGTGCCGGCGAGCGCCAAGACGATCTACCAGTCGGGCTCGGTGGGAAAGCAATTCGCGGCGACCGCGGTGATGATGCTTGTGGAAGAGGGGAAGCTTGCCCTCGACGATAGGATCTCGAAATACCTTCCTGATGCTCCGGCGTCGTGGAAGGACATCACCCTTCGCCACCTGTTGAGCCACACGTCGGGAATTCCCGAGTACACCGAGACGGTCGACCTGCGGAAGGACTACACCGAGGACGAGCTTTACCGCTTCCTCGCGGCCCCGACCCTCGACTTCGCTCCCGGCGAGAAGTGGAGCTACAGCAACGCAGGATACGTGCTCGTGGGGATCCTCATTCGGAAGGCCACGGGCCGCTTCTACGGCGACGTCCTCCACGATCGGATCTTCGCGCCTCTCGGGATGGAGACCGCGCGGGTCATCAGCGAGGCCGACATCGTCCCAAGTCGTTCGGCCGGATATCGCCTCGTGGACGGCGCCCTCAAGAACCAGGAGTGGGTCGCCCCCATGCTCAACACCACGGCCGACGGCGCGCTCTATCTCACGGTCCTCGACATGGCAAAGTGGGACGCCGCGCTCTACACCGAACGCCTTCTGAAGCGCTCCAGCCTCCAGGCGATGTGGACCCCGGCGCGCCTCAACGACGGCCAGCCCGCCGGGGGATACGACGAGGGGATGGCCTACGGCTTGGGTTGGGCCCTCGGCACCCAGGCGCACCACCGGAAGATCGAGCACAGCGGCTCCTGGCAGGGGTTCCAGGCCCGCATCGCCCGCTACGTCGACGACCGCCTGACGGTAGTCGTGTTCGCGAACCTGGCCGAGGCAAACCTGGGCGTCATCGCCCACGGCATTTCCGGCCTGGTCGAGCCAGCGCTCAAGGCGTCCGACAAGACGGAGCCATGACAGCAGGTCGAAGTGGTGGACTACCACTGAAATGGACGCCGGCGGACGCCGGTCCATCCAGGCGAGATTCTGAAAGAGGATCTGCTGACGCCTCTCGGGATCAGCATCAACCGCCTGGGTCGGGACCTGCGGGTGCCAGTGACGCGACGACACCAGAGTTCTGGATGAACCTCCAAGCGGCGTACGACCTCGACTCGGCACAGCGGGCGTCGGCTGAGCGGATCGCTCGCGACGTCAATCCTCGCGAAGCCGCGTAGCGGGGCGTTTCGCGGCCTGACGCAAGGCAATGGGCGTCGGGCCACGGCTCGGCGCTATTGAGCGAGCAGCGCCTCCAGGCTCATCCAGGCTTCGTGGAGGCGGGCGATCGGAAGGTCGATCAGGAGATGGCCGTCGGCGTTGAGCGTCAGGCGGTCGCCGCCGACCGCGCCGAGGCGCCGGCACGGGACGCCGTGGCGCCGGGCCGCGTCCTGGAGCGCGCCCTCGTCGTGGGTGGTGACGACCATGCGCGACGGCGATTCGGCGAAGAGGGCGACGTCGTCGCGCAACCCAGCGGGAATATCGAAGCCGCCGCCGAGGCCGATCTCCTCCCCGCGGAACGCGCACTCGGCCAGCGCCGCGGCGAGCCCGCCGTCGCTCGGATCGTGGGCCGAATGGAGCAGGCCCGCGGAAGCCGCTGCGGCCATCAGCTCGTGGAGGCGCCTCTCGGCCGCGAGGTCGAGGCGCGGAGGCCGCCCTGCAACACGGCCGTGCACCACCTTGAGCAGCTCGCTGCCGCCCAGGTCGGGCGCCGTATCGCCCAGAAGGTAGGCGGCATCTCCCTCCTGCTTGAACCAGGAGGTGAGAGCCTTGGACGCGTCCTCGAGCAGACCGACCACGCCGATCACCGGCGTCGGATAGATCGCCTTGCCGTCGGTCTCGTTGTAGAGCGAGACGTTGCCGCCGGTGATGGGTGTCCCGAGGGCGACGCAGGCCTCGCCCATCCCGCGGATGGTCGCGACGAGCTGCCCCATGATCTCGGGGCGCTCGGGGTTGCCGAAGTTGAGGCAGTTGGTGGCCGCGATGGGCACGGCGCCTGAGGCGGCGACGTTGCGGCACGCCTCGGCCACGGCCAGGCGCGCACCCTCGAACGGATCGAGCCAGCAGTAGCGACCGTTGCAGTCCGTGGCCATGGCCAAAGCCTTGGCCGTTCCCTTCACGCGAACCACCGCGGCATCCGAGCCCGGTCCCACCTGGGTGTTGGTGCGGACGCTGCTGTCGTACTGTCGGTAGATCCAGCGCTTGTTGGCCACGGTCGGCGACGCGATCACCCGCAGGAGAGCGTCCGCCAGGTCTGCGGGTGGCGGGAGGGCGAGCACGTCCTCGGCGGCCACGGGGTTCACCGGCTCGACCCACGGCCGGTCGTAGAGAGGCGCTTCGTCGGTCAGCGCTTGGTTGGGTACGTCGGCTTCGAGGACGCCGCCGTTCCAGATGCGGAGCCGCTTGCCGTCGGTCACCGTGCCGATGGCCGCAGCGTGGAGGTCCCACTTCTCGAAGACCCGCATGACCTCCTGCTCCCGCCCTCTCTCGGCCACCAGAAGCATCCGCTCCTGGGATTCCGACAGCATCACTTCGTAGGCGGTCATGCCGGTCTCGCGCATCGGAACCTTCTGGACGTCGATCTCGATGCCGGTCCCGGCCCGCGCCCCCATCTCCGATGTCGAACACGTGAGCCCCGCCGCTCCCATGTCCTGGATCCCGACGACCGCTCCCGTCTTCAGGACCTCGAGACAAGCCTCGAGGAGAACTTTCTCCATGAAGGGATCGCCGACCTGGACCGTCGGGCGCTTCTCTTCGCTCCCCTCGCCGAACTCCGCCGAAGCCATCGTCGCGCCGTGGATGCCGTCGCGCCCCGTCTTCGCGCCGACGTAGAAGACGGTGTTCCCCACTCCCTCGGCGCGTCCCTTGAAGATCGCGTCGGCCTTGACGATGCCGAGGCAAAAGGCGTTCACGAGAGGGTTCTGGCTGTAACAGGGTTCGAAGACGACTTCGCCGCCCACGGTCGGGCAGCCGAACGAGTTGCCATACCCGCCGATTCCGGCGACGACGCCGGCCAGGAGGCGGCGATTCTTCGGGTCGTCGGGAGGGCCGAAGCGCAGCGAGTCCATGATCGCGATGGGACGAGCCCCCATCGTGAAGATGTCCCGAAGGATGCCGCCGACGCCGGTGGCCGCCCCCTGGTAGGGCTCGATGAACGACGGGTGGTTGTGGGACTCGATCTTGAACACGGCGGCCAAGCCGTCGCCGATATCGACGGCTCCGGCGTTCTCCCCTGGGCCCTGCAAGACTCGCGCGCCCTTGGTGGGCAGCGTCTTCAAGTGGATCCTGCTGCTCTTGTAGGAGCAGTGCTCCGACCACATCACCGAGAAGAGGCCCAGCTCGGTCATGTTGGGCTCGCGGCCGAGGGCCTTCACGATCCGGGCGTATTCGTCGGCGGTGAGTCCATGCTTCTGGAGGACGTCGGGGGTCATCGTTCCCATGGAGCCGCCATTCTATCCCGCCGGGGTTAAGATGGACGGCGACGTCGTGAGCTACATCGTCCTCGCCATCCCCGTCTTCTTCCTCTTGATCGGCATCGAGCTGATCGCCGTGCGGATCGCAGGTCGTAACGACTACCGGCTCGCCGATTCGGTCAACGATCTTTCCTGCGGGATCGTTCAGCAGCTCCTCGAGGTCTTCCTGAAGACGGCGCTCTTCGCCGGTTATGCCTTCGTCTTCGAGCGCCTGCGTCTGGCGACGATACCGTCATCTTCGGCCCTCGCATGGGTCGCGTGCTTCGTGGGCGTCGACTTCTTCTACTACTGGTTCCACCGGATGGGCCACGAGGTCAACGCCATCTGGGCGACCCATGTCGTCCATCACCAGAGCGAGGACTTCAACCTGGCGGTGGCGCTCCGCCAAGGGGCCTTCCAGGGTTCCATGTCGTGGGTCTTCTATCTCCCCCTCGCATGGGTGGGATTCCCGCCGGCGATGTTCCTGACCATCGTCTCGATCAACACCCTGTACCAGTTCTGGATCCACACTCAGCTCATCGGTCGCCTCGGCCCTCTCGAGTGGGTCCTCAACACCCCCTCGAATCACCGGGTCCACCATGGCCGCAACCCGAAGTACATCGACCGGAACCACGGCGGGACGCTGATCGTGTGGGATCGCCTTTTCGGAACGTACCAGGCCGAGGAGGAGGCGCCGGTCTACGGGATCACGACGCCCCTCGCGAGCTGGAATCCGGTCTGGGCGAACCTCCACTACTGGGTCGAGCTGTTCGAGATGGCGCGGAGGACACGCCAATGGGCGGACAAACTCCGTGTCTTCATGAAGCCTCCGGGATGGCACCCCGACGCCCTCGGCGGCTTCCAGCAGCCACCGGAGGTCGACGTGGCCACCTACCGCAAGTGGGGGAGCGACACGCCGCGGGCCTTGGCCCTCTACGCCTTCGTCCAGTTCACCCTGGCTCTCGGCGCCGCCTCCTTCCTGCTCTTCCGGCAGGAGAGCCTCTCGAGGTGGGCTCTCGCCCTCGGCACAGGCCTCATCCTCGCGAGCCTCGTCGTCATCGGGAGCCTGCTGGAGAACAAGCGTTGGGCGATTCCGGCCGAGGGCGGGCGCCTTCTGGCCATCGCCGCGTTCATCCTGTCCAGGTTCGCAGGCTGACCCTTCGACGGATCAGGCAGGAACGAGGGAACGAATCAGCGCCTCGAAGAGCCGGCGGCCGTCGGCCGAGCCCAGCTCCGGCTCGGCGGCTCGTTCGGGATGGGGCATGAGCCCCACGACGTTGCGCTGCTCGTTGCAGACGCCGGCGATGGCGTGGACGCTGCCATTGACGTTGGCCGCGTCGTCGAGGCGACCGTCCCTGGTGGTGTAGCGGAAGACGACGCGTCCCTCGTCCTCGAGACGCCGGGCTTCGTCCTCGGGGAGATAGAAGTTCCCCTCGCCGTGCGCGATGGGCATGGTGAGGACGTCACCGACCGAGAGGCCCGCCGTCACCGGCGTGTCGGTCCGTTCCACCCGGATGTGGACCGGTTGCGACAAGAACTTCACGTTCTTGTTGCGGAGCATCGCTCCCGGCAGCAGGCTCGCTTCCTGAAGCACCTGGAATCCGTTGCAGATGCCCAGCACTGGGCCACCCTTCGCGGCGAAGGCGGTGACCGCCTTCATGACCGGGCTGAAGCGTGCGATGGCCCCCGTCCGCAGATAGTCCCCGTAGGCAAAGCCGCCCGGGAGGATGACGGCGTCGAGCCCCGACAGGTCCGAGTCCTTGTGCCAGACGAAGCGCGCGTCCTGGCCACAGACATGCTTGGCAACGTGGTAGGCATCGTGGTCGGAGTTGGAACCCGGAAAGGTCACGACACCGATCCTCATTGATCCACCTCCACGCGATAGCTCTCGATCACCGGGTTGGCCAGAACCTTGTGGGCGATCTCCTCGACGGTCTGCTTGGCCTTGTCGGGAGAGATCCCTTCCAGGGAAACCTCGAAGAACTTTCCCTGGCGGACGTCGGCGACGCCGTCGTAGCCGAGGGAGCGGAGCGCGTCGTGGATGGTCTTTCCCTGGGGGTCGAAGACGGACTTCTTGAGGGTGACGTAGACGCGCGCCTTCACGGGGCCACCTCCTGCTTGGGCTCGTTGTCGCTCTCGGTGACGATACGCCGCACGGGGAATGGTATCTCGATTCCGGCCTCCCCAAAGCGCCGGTAGATCTCCTCGTGGACCTGGCTGGTGGCGAGGCTCTGATCCCCAAAGGTCCGCGGCCAGAATACGACGCGAAGGTGGACAGCGAAGTCGCCAAAGCGGGTGATCACCGCTACGGGCGGACGCTTCGGATCGACTCGATCCGAAGCGAGGGCCGCGTCAAGAAGGATGGCCCGGGCCCGGGCCAGGTCCGTCCCGTAGGCGACCCCCACGTCGACCCGCGTCGTGACGTGGGGCGTGGGCTGGCTCTGATTGACGACCCTCTCGCGCGTCAGCACGCTGTTGGGGATCACGAGGACGGATTCGTCGATGGTCTTGAGGCGCGTGGCGCGCATGCCGATGGCCGTCACGTCCCCCACCTCGCCCGAGGCGAGCTGGATGCGGTCCCCGATCCTGAACGGGCGGTCGAGCATCAGGGCGAAGCCCGCGAACATGTTGGCCAGGGTGTCCTGGGCCGCCAGGCCGATGGCGAGGGATCCCACGCCCAGGGACACGATGAGGGACTCGACCTTGACACCCATGTGCTCGAGGATCGTGATGCCGGCGATGAGGGCGATGATCAGCGAGCCGAGCTTGCTCAGGAGGGGCCCGAACTCCACGCCAAGCCCGCCGGCCTCCGCGCGCGGCGACTCGGTGGTGTACCAGGTCAGGAGGATGGAGTAGGCGCGGACGAGGGCCAGGGTGATGAGGAGGACGCTCAGGACGAAGAGCGCCTGGTCGGTTCTGGCCTTCCACTGAGCGGGGAGCGGCGAACGGTGAGCCGCCACGTAGGCACCGATGAGGAAGAGAGCGTAGGTGACAGGACGTTTGACCGCGCCCACGAGGCGGTCGTCGAGGGTCGAGGCCGTGCGACGGGCGGCGGAGGCGAGCACCTTGCCGAACAGGAACGAAAGAAGACGGGCGGCAAGGTAGGAGGCCAGAAGGATCGCGACGCTGATCAGCAACTCCCGGACGCGCTGGTCCTGGAGGGGGCTCACGCCGCGAAGACCCTCGCGAAGATCGCGTCGACGTGGGTCAGGTAGCGCTCGAGACGGAAGACGTCGGCGATCTCGCCCTCCTTCAGGACGCCCCGAATCTCCGGGTCTTCGGAGACACGCTTTCGGAAATCGCCTTCACTCTTCCACGCCTCCATGGCGTGGGTCTGGACGACGCGGTAGGCGTCCTCGCGGCGCATCCCTCGGGCCGTCAGCTCGAGAAGCAATTGTCCGGAAAAGACGAGTCCCTTGCCCGATTCCAGGTTCCGCCGCATCCGCTCGGCGTTCACCGTCAGGCCGCGGACGATCTCGGTGAAGCGCTGGAGCATGTGGTCGAGGGCCAGGAAGCTGTCGGGGACGATGACGCGCTCCGCCGACGAGTGGCTGATGTCCCGCTCGTGCCAGAGGGCGACGTTCTCGAGGGCCGCCAGGGCGTTGGCCCGCACGACGCGGGCGAGACCCGTCACCTGCTCGCACCCCACGGGGTTCCGCTTGTGGGGCATGGCCGACGAGCCCTTCTGTTTCGGTCCGAAGGGCTCCTCCACCTCGCGGACCTCGGTCTTCTGGAGGGCACGGATCTCTGTGGCGAAGGTCTCGAGGCTGGCGGCGCAGATGGCGAGGACCGTCATGACCTCCGCGTGCTGATCCCGCTGGAGGACCTGCGACGTGATCGGCGCC
>JBGPYB010000088.1:0-20006 GCA_041493035.1 Vicinamibacteria bacterium
CTAGGAGGCGAGGGGATTTCGGACGCTCAGCCCCGGCTGCAATGGCGGGTCGTCAGCGCTCATGCAGCTCGTCGCGGGTCCAGGTACGCCGCCCCTGCGTTCCCAGGTTGGGGGGGGCCTTCAGGCCGGCCAGGGCGTGGGATCGAGCGCGCTCATAGGCTTCGTCCCGCGTAGCCAGCTGCAGGAGCGTTTCCGCCAACAGGCGAGAAATCGACATGCCCCGCCGGGTCGCGATCACCTTGACCCCCGGATGCTCGCGCCTCAAAGGGGCACGACCTCCGCGAGCACTCGATCTCGAACCCTGGGCCGCAGCCCCTGCTCCGTCGCAACGTCCACTTTGCAGCCCAACAGGGCCTCAAGTTCGACCATGAGTGCGGCGTGCCGGACGTTGTGCGCACCATGGCGGGCTGCGGCTCGCAGGATTTCGACTCGCTTCTCGCTCAGGCGCTCGCGGATCGTCACGTCTTGAGTATAAGCCCCGGCTCCGTGCTCCAACGCGATTGGGCCGCTACGACAGCGGGTAGGCGCCTCCTTCGATGGCGGCTTCGGCCACCTGGCGGCGCAGCGCCACCGTGTTGGCCGTGTCGCGCTTGGTGAAGCGCTTCAGGGCCGCGAGGTACGTCCGCAACATGTCTCCCTCGTCCACGGCCGAGAGGAGGCGGCGGGCCGAGACCTCGACCTTGTCCATCGCGTCTTGCGCGAAACAGCGGACGGCCGCTTCCTGGAGGCGAGTCTTGTCTTCGCCGTCGCGGTCGGCGCGCTTCTGTGTGCGGAGGACGGCACTCTCGAGGGCGTAGGTCTCCATGGCGACGTCGGCGAAGTGGCCGAGGATCTCCTGCTCGTCGGTGAGCTTGTCGGCGAACTTCTGGACGGCCACGCCCAGGCACATGAGGGCCACCTTCTTGGCGCCCGTTACCATGCGCGCCTCGGCGGCCAGGAAGCCGTCGTCGGTCGATGCGGGCGCCGGGCCTGCGGCGACCTCCTCCATCAGGGCCATGGCCTTCTGGAAGACGGGCAGTTCCCCCTTCATCGCGCGGCGGATCAGCCGGCCGGGGACGAGGAGTCGGTTGATCTCGTTGGTTCCTTCGAAGATGCGGTTGACGCGGGCGTCGCGCCAGTAACGCTCGGCCGGATAGTCCTCGACGAAGCCGGCGCCGCCGAAGAGCTGCACCGTCTCGTCCACTACGTAGTCGAGCATCTCCGACGTCCAGACCTTGATCATGGAGCACTCGACGTCGTACTCCTCGATGCGCTTCAGGGCTGCCGCGGCGTCATTGAGCGACACGCCCGCGAGGTTCTTGTCGATGAGGCCCGCCGTCCGGTACACCATCGACTCCGAGACGTAGGCCAGGATCGCCATCTCGCCGATCTTGTGCTTGATGAGGCCGAAGTCGGTGATGGGGTGGTCGAAGGCCATCCGCGACTTGCCATAGCCGACGCAGGCCTTGATGGCCATCTTGGCGCCTCCGGTGACGCCAGCGCCCAGCTTGAAACGCCCCACGTTGAGGATGTTGAAGGCGATCTTGTGTCCCTTGCCGATGTCGCCCAGGAGGTTCTCCTTGGGGATGACGGCGTCGGCCAGGATCAAGGGTCGGGTGCTCGATCCCTTGATGCCGGTCTTCTTCTCCTCTGGGCCGAGGGAGACGCCGGGCGTTCCCTTCTCGATGATGAACGCGGTGAAGTGCTCGCCGTCCACCTTCGCGAAGGTGATGTAGACGTCGGCGAAGCCGGCGTTGGTGAGCCACATCTTCTCGCCGTTCAGGACCCAGCTCTTGCCGTCCTTGGAAAGCACGGCCCGCGCCTTGGCGTTCATGGCGTCGCTGGCGGAGCTGGCCTCGGAGAGGGAGTAGGAGCTGATCCATTCACCGGAGGCGAGCTTGGGCAGGTACTTCTTCTTCTGGGCCTCGGTGCCGAAGTAGACGATGGGGAGCGTGCCGATGCCGGTGTGGCCCATGAAGGCGACGGCGAAGCTGCCGTCGCGGGCCGCCTTCTCCGAGACGAGGCACCCCGAGACTTTGTCGAGCCCCAGGCCCCCGTACTCTTCGGGCACCTCGACGCCCAGGAGGCCCAGCTCGCCCGCCTTGCGGAGGATGCCGCGGGTGGTCTCGTAGTTGAGGGCCAGGATCTCCGGGAGGCGGGGAAGCATCTCCTTCTCCATGAAGTCGGTGGCCGTCTCGCCGATCATCCGCTGCTCGTCGGTAAAGTCCTCGGGCGTGAAGACCTCGTCGAGCGCCCGGTCCTCGATCAAAAAGCTGCCGCCCTTCGCTGCCACGACATGGGTTTGCGTATCAGTGGCCATGATCGTCTCCTAGCTAATTCCCCCTCTCCCCTTTGGGGAGAGGGTGGGGGTGAGGGGGGGTGAGGGGGGAATACCTCGAGGCTTCAAGCGCCTCGAGAATCTGCTCCAGTACTGTCTCGGTCTGCGCCAGCGCCTGGTCGTTCCAGAAGCGGAGGACGCGGATCCCGTTCTTGGCCAGCCAGGCGCGGCGGGCGTCGTCGTACACTGCGCTGACCTGCAAGGCATGGCCACCGCCATCCAGCTCGACGGCCAGGGAGGCGTCGGGGCAATAGAAGTCGAGGATGAAGGTCCCGACCGGAAACTGGCGCCGGAACTTCCAGCCCTGAAGGCGGCGGTCACGGAGGCGGGACCAGAGGCGCGCTTCGGCGTCCGTGGGGCGGCGCCGATTCGCACGGGCAAAGCCCCTCACCCTATCCCTCTCCCCAGAGGGGAGAGGGGACCGCCGAGGGGAGCGCCTACGGACTATCCGCGTGGTGGGCATACAGGGACCGGTCAATTGCGCAGGGGCTTGCCTTCCTTCAGGGTGTGCTGGATGCGGGCGAGGGTCTTGGGCATACCGAGCAGCGACAGGAATGCCTCGCGCTCCAGGTCGAGATAGTGCTGCTCGCTCGCGGTGCCGGGCTCGCGGTCGCCGCCGCAGAGGATGGTGGCCACCTTGGTCGCCACCACCGCGTCGTGTTCGCTGATCTGTCCGCCGCGCGCGGCGTTGTGGATGCCGACCTTGAAGGTGGAGAGCCCCGGGCGGCCCAGCACCGGCACGTCCGTCCGCGGGCGGCCGGGGCGATAGCCGGCCCTCGCCAAGCCCAGCGCCACCTGCTTCGCGTCGTAGATCAGGCGGTCGGGGTTGGTGGAGAGGGAGTCGGCCGGCGTCAGGAACATCCTGAGCGCCTCGGCTCCCGACGTGGACACCTTGGCGAAGGCGATGGTCTCGAAGGCCCTCTTGATGAAGGGGAAGGGATCGGCGCCAAGGACGCCCCGGCAGCGGTCGTGAGCCCGAAGCGCCATCTCCTTGGTGCCGCCGCCGGCCGGGATGAGCCCGACGCCCACCTCCACGAGGCCCATGTACGTTTCGGCCGAGGCACGCACGCGCGCCGCGTGGAGAGCGATCTCGCATCCGCCGCCCAGGGCCAAGCCGAAGGGCGCGACGACCACCGGAATCTCCGCGTACTTCAAGGCCATGTTGGCGTTCTGGAACTGGCGGACCGACAGGTCCAACTCGTCCCACTCTTCCTCCTGCACGCCCAAGAGGACGAGCATCAGGTTGGCGCCGACGGTGAACTGGTCCGCCTGGTTGCCGACCACCAGCGCATCGAAGTTCGCGCGGCCGTCCTTGACGGCGCCCTGGAGCATCGAGAAGGTGTCGAGGCCGAGCGCGTTCATCTTGGTGTGGAACTCGACGAGGCCGCAGCCGTCGCCCAGGTCGATGAGCGACGCGCCCGCGTTCTTCTTCTTGACGCCGCCCTTGGCCTTGACGGCCGCGAGGTCAATGACCTTGGGGCGCTGCGGCGCCGGGCCGTCGTAGAAGCGGGTGCTACCCGACGCAAGGAGCTGCTCCACGAGCGGCGGAATCGCGCGCCCCTCAGCCTTCGCCCGCTCGGCCACCGCCGCCACGCCGAGGGCGTCGAGGATGCGGAAGGGTCCGAGCCCCCATCCGTATCCCCATTCCAGGGCTCGATCGATGGAGACAACGTCGTCGGAGATCTCGGGGACGAGAGACGCCGCGTAGAGCGACATCGACGACAGGGTCCGCCAGAAGAACTGGGCCGCCTTGTCCTTGCCGGCCACGATCTGCTGGATCCGCGCGCCCACGTCGGCCGTGTTCTGGGCCGCCTCCACCGACGCGAACTTGGGCTTCTGGCGCGGCCGGTACTCGAGGGTCCTCCAGTCGAGGACCAGGATCTCCTTGCCGTCCTTCTTGTAGAAGCCGCTGCCGGTCTTCTCGCCGAGCCACTTCCGCTCGACCATCGTCTTCATGAAGTCCGGGACCCGGAAGATCTCCCGCTCCGGATCGTTCGGCAGCGAGTCGTAGAGGTTGGAGGCGACCTTGACGCAGACGTCGACACCGGCGATGTCGCAGGTGCGGAACGTGGCGCTCTTGGGGCGGCCGATGGCGGGGCCCGTGAGGGCGTCCACCTCCTCGACGCCGAGGTCGAGCTCCGCGATGGCCTTGAGGACGACGCCGAGGCCGTAGGTGCCGATCCGATTGCCGATGAAGCTGGGCGTGTCCTTGCAGCGGACGACGCCCTTCCCCAAGACCTCCTCACAGAAGGTCTCCATCGCGGCGAGGACCTCGGGATCGGTCTCGGGGCCCGGGATCGTCTCGAGCAGCTTGAGGTAGCGCGGGGGGTTGAAGAAGTGGGTGCCGAAGAAGCGCTTGCGGAAATCGGCGGGGAGATGCGACGACATGGCGGCGATGCCGAGGCCCGAGGTGTTGGTGGTGACCACCGCGGTCTTCTTCACGGCCGGCGCCACCTTGGCGAAGAGCTGGCGCTTGATCTCGAGGTCTTCGATCACGGCCTCGAAAACCCAGTCGGCGTCCTTCAGCTCCTTCCAGTCGTCCTCGAAGTTGCCCGGGCGGATGAGGGCCGCGTGCTCCGGCAGGTGCAGAGGGCTGGGCTTGAGCTTGGCGAGGTTGGCCAGGGCGCGGCTAGCCAGCCCCTCAGCGCTGCCGACCGACAGCCCCTCACCCCTGGCGACGGACTGCCCCTCACCCCTGCCCCTCTCCCCTGAGGGGAGCGGGGGGCCTGGCGCTGCCCCTGAGGGGAGAGGGGTCATGGGCATGTCGAGGAGAGCCACGTCGATGCCTTGGGCGACCAGGTGGGCGGCGACCTGGGCGCCCATCGTGCCCGCGCCGAGCACCACCGCCTTGCGGATCGTGAGTCTCATGCGGCTCCGTGGTAAAGACCGTCGATGATGTCCTTGTATTTCTCCTCGACGACCCGGCGCTTCACCTTGAGGGTGGGCGTCAGCTCTCCGGCCTCGATGGTGAACTCGTGGGTCAGCAGCGCGAAGCGCTTGATCTTCTCGAACTGGGCGAGGCTCGCGCCGATGGCGTCGAAAAGCTGCTTGTAGTGCTGCTGGACCTCGGGGCGCGCGACGAGATCCTCGCGGGAGATGAATGGAACCCCCTTCTCACGCGCCCAGCGCTCCAGGTTCTGGAAGTTCGGGACCACGAGTGCCGAGGGGTAGTTCCGCTTGTTGCCCACCATGACGATCTCGGCGAAGAAGGTGTTGGACTTGATGAGGCTCTCGATGGGCTGGGGGGCGATGTTCTTTCCCCCCGAGGTGACGAGGATGTCCTTCTTCCGGTCGGTGATGGTGAGGAAGCCGTCGGCGCTGATCACGCCGATGTCGCCGGTGTGGAACCAGCCGTCCTTGTCGATGGCCTCGGCGGTGGCCTCGGGCTTGTTGTAGTACCCCTTCATGACGTGAGGTCCCCGGGTGAGGATCTCGCCGTCCTCGGCGATCTTGATCTCCACGCCCTCCACGGCCGGGCCCACGGTCCCGGGGCGCAGCCTGTCGGGCCGGTTCACCGTGATGAGGGGGCTGGTCTCGGTGAGGCCGTATCCTTCGAGAATGAGGAGGCCGACCGCGCCGAAGAACTCGGCGATCTCGCGGGCGAGCGGCGCGCCTCCCGAGACGAAGAGGCGGAGCCGGCCGCCGGTGCGATCCCGGATCTTCGACAGGACGAGAGCGTCGGCCACGGCTCGCTTCAGCTTGAGGAGCGGGCCGGGCTTCGTCCCTCTCACGACGTGGCCGAAGCTCTCTCGCCCGACGCCCAAGGCCCAGCGGAAGATCTTCTGGCGGATCGGCGGATCGGCGGCGACCTTCTCGTGAACCTTGGAGTAGATCTTCTCGTAGAGGCGCGGCACCGAGAACATCAGGGTGGGCCGGACCTCCATCATGTTCTGGGGGACATTCTCGACGCTCTGGGCGTAGGCGATGGTCGTTCCAGCGAAGAGCATCAGATAGTGGCCGGCCATCCGCTCGAAGATGTGGCAGAGGGGGAGGAACGAGAGGGCGACGTCGGCCGGGTTGAGGTCGGTGAAGACCTTGAATCCGGCGATCACGTTCGACACCAGGTTGTCGTGGGTCAGCATGACGCCTTTGGGATCGCCCGTCGTGCCCGAGGTGTAGATGAGGGTGGCCAGGTCCACCGCCTTCACCTCGGCGGCGCGCTGGCGCACGGCACCCGGCTCCGCCTCCAGTGCCCGCCGCCCCTGGGCGCGGACGGCGTCCAGGGTGAGGCCGCCGGGGGTCGACAGCGGGTCCATGGCGATGACATGCCTGAGGTTCGTGGCCTGCGCGCGGATCTCCGCGACCTTCGCCGCCTGGGTCGCGTTCGAGACGAAGACGACCTTCGCTCCGCAGTCGTTCAGGATGTAAAGGACCTGAGCCGGCGTCAGCGAGGCGTAGATGGGAGCGTCGATGGCCCCGGCACAGAGAGTGGCCAGGTCGGCGTAGGCCCACTCCGGGCGGTTCTCCGACAAGATCGCGCAGCGGTCGCCGCGGTCCAGGCCGAGGCCACGGAGGCCCATCGACAGCTCCTCGACGGCGCGCCGCAAGTCGTCCGACGAGATGTCGCGCCAGGCGCCATCACGCTTCGCCCGGAGGTGGGCGCTCTTCTTGAAGGTGTCGACCGACCGATAGAACATTTCGCAGAGGGTCTTCGGCTCCATTACCTCACCCCACGCCCCGCCACGACCGCGAGGGCCGGACGCGCGTCCTTGACTTTCCGTGGACTGGCCCCGTTCAGGAAGAGATCCACGACGGGGTCGGCCAGTTGGGCGAGATCGTAATCCTTTCGCCCGAGGATCCACGAAGTGACCATCTCGTCGAGGGCGCCAAAGAAGGCCTTTGTCGCGACCTTGGGGTGAAGGTCGGCGCGGAGGCTCCCCTCGCGCTTCCCCTGTTCGATCACGTCCGCGAGGAGTGCGAAGTAGTCCTGGAGCCATGAGGCCGTGAAACGTTCCAGGAAGCGCGTCGAGTGACGCAGCTCCACCTGGAAGACCAGGGCCAGGTCGCGATTGCCGCCGAAAAGACGCAGGTGGTGGGCCGCGATGGCGCGGAGCCGCGCCGGCGCCCCGGCGAGGGTCCGGATCTCCTCGCGTCCGCGCTCGAGATGCTCGGCCATCACCTCGTCGAACAGCGAGACGAGGATGTCTTCCTTGTTGCGGAAGTAGAGGTAGATGGTGCCGTCGGCCACGCTGGCGCGGCGGGCGATCTCCGAGACCTTGGCCCCGAAGTAGCCCTTGCGGGCGAAGACCTTGACCGCCGCGTCGAGGATCCGCCGTCTCTTGTCGTCGCTGCGCTTCCGAGCCATTTTGAATGAACCGTCATTCAGTATGGGTACGCCAGCGGTGGCGTGTCAAGGGGCTCGAGGGAGCTCACGGGCAAGACGCAAGAAACGGGGGCGAGGCCCGCAGGCGCCCGCCCCCGTCCGGTCTAGCGCCGCCTTGTCGTTTTACTGATCGTCTCCGTCGTTGTCCCCGTCACCCCCTCCGGATTCGCTCTCGACCGTGATCTTCTTCGCGAGAACGCTCCCGTCGGTCTGGCCAGTTCCTTTCACCTCGACCACGTCCTGGACCTTGAGGTCGGCGAGGCCGATCCGGTCTCCGTTGCGCTTGAACTCGGTATTGGTGTCGGTCTGAACGAGGCGGCCGGCCACCGTCATGTTGGGTGGGCTGATGGATTCGATGGCGCCCTTGAACTCGACCTCCCCCTCATGTCCGTGGTGGGGTTTTGGAGAGGGGCTCGGACTCGGCTCCGTTGTTGGAGACGGCGAAGGGGACGGGCTCGGAGAGTCGTCCGACCCCGTAATCGTCGCTCGCCCGCCGGCCAGGGTCACCGAGATGGTGAGCGTTTGCCCGGGGACAAGACCGCCCAGGCTGAGGATGGCGTCGAGGCCCGGCGCCTCGAACCGGAGGGAGAGGTCTTTCCCTGCCGGAACGGCGGACAGGACAAAGCGGCCGCTCGAATCCGTCGTGGACGAGACGTCGGTTCCGATCACGGTGACTTTGACCCCGGCGGCGGTGTGACGAGACATCGAAGCACTCGCGGCGGAGGCCCCGGTCTGGATCGTTCCACTGATGCTGGCGGTGGTGGTGGCGACTGCGGTGGGTCCCAGGGTCGATCCAGCTTGGGAACCGCAAGCCGCTGAAACGAGGACGAGACCGAACGCAACGAGCAACGGCAAAGGGATGCGTACAAATCGCTGCATGTGCAACCTCCAATAAATGAACGGCTCATGAAACGAACGACGCGGCGCACGACTATAGGTACGTCAGCCGAAGCCAAGGCCTCGGGTATAGCGAACAAGCTACCGCGCCGTAGAGCGTGCTGTCGGTGACGCCTCTCACGCGGCTGCCGCAATAATTTCGCGCGGTAATTCCCTTGCGGCACTGGCTTGGGGCGGGTAGCCTCGCATCGCAGACATGTTGCGAGAGGTGTTCGCCGGGTTCCTTTCCGCTCTTCTCCTGCTGCCGGGCGTCCCCTCCGAGCTGCAGGTGCGGGAGCCCGAGCTGGCCGCGGGGATCGTGCTCGCGCAGGAAGGCGACTTCGGGGCGGCTCTCGCGAGGCTCGACGGCGCGGTGCGACGGCTCGAGACGGGTCCGAGACCGAGCCCTGAGCTGGCCGTGGGTTACGTCTACCTGGGCATGACCTACCTGGAGCAGGATCAGGAGCCCTCGGCCCGAATGCGCTTTCTCCAGGCCGCCAGAGAAGATCCGGCGTTGCGACTGAACGCCCGCGACTTCTCGGCGCAAGTGATCCGCTTTTTCGAAGCCGCGCGTCAGGAGGTCGACGCCACTCGCGCCGCGCCCGCCGTCCTGCAACCCGCGGCGACTCCCTCGCCTGAGCCGAGGAAGAAGCGGTCAGCGCTTCCCTTCGTCATCTTGGGCGGCGCCGCCGTGGGTGGAATAGCGGCGACCACCTTTTCCACGACGACCGCGACAACGACAACCACGACCCTGCCTCCGGCTTCGTGCAGCTATTCGATGTCTCCCGCGACACAAAAAGCTTCCGCTGCCGGAGGAAACGGGACGTGCTCGGTGCGCGCAACGCCCAGCGGCTGCGGCTGGACGGCCGAGAGCACGGAGGCGTGGCTTTCGATCACCGGCGAAGCGCAGGGCACCGGGAACGGGACCGTGAGCTTTCGAGCCGCGGCCAACGAAGGCAACGGACGCAAAGCCCGGATCCGTCTGGCGCAAGACCACGACGCCCGCTGCGAGATCGAGCAGGACTCGAGCCGTGCGGCGTTGCCCCCCGCGGGCGCGTTCATCTGGTCGAGCGAGCTGGAGGTTCCCGGATCCGGCGGACAGATCGTCGTGAACGGCCTCGAGGCGGCGTACCAGAACGGAGGGCGCATTCAAAGGAGTGGGCCGGTGCGCGAACCGCGTGGACAGATCGAAGCGACGCTCGTCACGGCCTCGGGGCGGCCCGGAACGTGGCGCTTCACGCTGAGTGGTGCTTTCCAGCCGGGAAGCCTGCGGGTGAGCGTCGGCGACGCCGTGACCATCACGGCCGACGCGGTGGCCTTTCGGCTTGCCGGAAGAGCGGGGGAGCGCGTGGTCTTTGGGTTCGGCCTGTCGGCTCCTTGAAGCCGACGAGGCCTACGGCGCCTTGCGGATCCCTTTTTCGGCGAGGTCCAGGACCAGCTTGGAGGAGACGCCCGAAAGGAGCGTGACCTTCCGCTGAAGGGGCTCGTAATCGGGGTGCAGCACGCGGATCGTGTGCAGTCCCTCGGGCAGGCGCAGCTCGCGCAGCGAGACGCGCCCCAGCGGCGTGCCGTCCACAGTGACCTCCGCCTCGGGCACGACCAACAGCGTCAGGTTTCCGAGAGGTGGCGGCGTGGCGCTCGGGACCGAGACCGGTTTCGATAGCGTCGTCGGTGCAGAAGACGGACGGGTCGTGGGCGGCGACCGTAGGCGAGAGGCGTCCGTCTCCTCTGCCGGCGGGCCCGGCGGCACCGGAAGGGGCGACACGCGTTGGGGCTGTGGCGCCTCGATGCCAGACGATTGCGGCGATGGGGTCGCCTCCGGGGACGCGACAGGTCTCAGGACCCCGACCGCCACCACCGCCGCCACTGTCCCCGCGGTGAGCAACGCCCAGGGCCAGAGCCGGTCGGTCTTTGCGATCCGCCCCGCCTCGCGTGAGGCGTGAGCCACGTTGGGGATCGTGGCGGTCTCGGGATCGCGGGCGGCGTCTCTTCCGCCCGGGCTTGCCGCCCGGGCCTTCCGCAGCGCCTCGATGAAGTCACCCACGCTCGCAAAGCGATCGGCGGGGGCTTTCGCGAGGGCCACGCGGAGGACGGGGATCAGCGCGTCCGGCACGCGAGCCCCTTCGAGTGGGGGCGGCTCGCGCTGGTGCTTGTAGAGGGTCGCGAGGGGAGTGTCTCCGCGGAAGGGAGGACGGCCCGTGAATAGCTCGAAGACCACGCAGCCCAGGGAGTACACGTCGCTCCGGAAGTCCACCTTCCCACCGCCGCCCTGTTCCGGACTCATGTACTCGGGCGTTCCGAGTACGCCGGACCCCGTGTGGCCGGAGGTGTCGACCCCTGTTTCCTTCGCGATGCCGAAGTCCATGAGCTTGACCACGCCCTCTCCGTCGATCATGACGTTCGACGCTTTGAAGTCGCGGTGGATGATCCCGTGCTCATGGACGGCCTTGAGCCCTTGGGCGACCTGCAGGGCCAGCGAGTAAGCCTCGTGGAGATCCGGGGGGTGGACCTCCAGGTGCTCCTTCACCGTCCTTCCCTCGATGTATTCCATGGAGATGAAGCAGAGGGCGTCGTCCTCACCGTACTCGAAGATCCGACAGACGTTGCGATGGCTCACTTTTCGCGCGAGCCTGATCTCCGAACGGAAGCGACGGGTCATCTCGGGGTCGCGCGTGAACTCGGGACGCAGGATCTTCACGGCAACGTCCTCGCCGAGCACACGATCGTGGGCCTTGTAGACGCGACCCATGCCGCCAGCTCCCAGGGGGCGCAGCACTTCGTACCGGCCGCCCAGGACGATTCCCTGCGTCACGGCGAAAAGGGCCATGCCGCACGTGAAGCAGGCCTCGGCCCCGTCTTCATTGGCCGACTGGCACGCTGGGCAGATCATCGCGAGGAACGATTATTGCCCGCGCCAAAGCCTCTGGGGTAATCTGGAGCCCTCGAAATGACCTCCCGCCCGTCCGTGTTCCTCGGCCTCGGGTCCAACCTCGGCGATCGGGAGAAGAACCTCACCCGCGGCCTCCAGTTCCTCGAAGAAGGCGGCTTCTCGGTGACGGCCCGCAGCTCCTTGTACGAGACCGAGCCCGTCGGCGGCCCGCCGCAAGGTCCCTACCTGAACCAGGCGATCCGCGGCGAGACCGATCTCGCGCCGGAGGCGCTCTTGGCTGCATGCCTGCACGTCGAGGCCGAGCTCGGCCGGGTGCGCCGCGAGCGCTTCGGTCCTCGGACTCTCGACATCGACATCCTTCTCTATGGGGACCTCGTGCAGGACGCCCCACGACTGGAGATACCCCACCCCCGGCTTCACGACCGCCTCTTCGTCTTGATCCCTTTGGCCGAGGTCAGTGGGAGCGCGATCCACCCTCGTCTCGGCCTTACGATCGCCACGCTCCGGGCCCGTTGTTCGGACCGCTCGAGCGTTGCCCTCTACGCTTCCGCGGAGGCGCGCGCCTGATGGCCCTCCACTACATCGCCATCGAGGGGGCCATCGGCGTCGGAAAGACGTCGGTCGTGGAACGTCTCGCGGAGCGCCTGGACGCCACGACCGTCCTCGAGGACTGGGGGCAGAACCCGTTCCTCAAGCCTTTCTACGACGGCACCAGCGGTGCGGCCTTCCAGGTGGAGCTGTTCTTCCTGCTGTCTCGCTACCGGCAGCAGCAGGAGCTCGTGCAGCGGAACCTCTTTGCCCAGGCCACGATCTCCGACTACGTCTTCGAGAAGAGCAAGCTCTTCGCCTACCTGAACCTCGAGGACAGCGAGCTGATGATCCACGAGAAGCTCTACGGTCTCCTGGCCGAGGGTGTGCCGAAGCCCGACCTCGTCGTGTATCTGCAAGCGCCGACCGAGGTGCTGATGAAGCGCATCCGCGGGCGGGGCCGCCCGGAGGAGAGCCGCCTCTCCGAGGAGTACCTCGCCGAGGTCAACCGCGCGTACAACTACTACTTCTTCCACTACAACCTGACGCCGCTCCTCGTCGTGAACACGGCCGAGGTCGACTTCGTGAAGCACCCCCAGGACCTCGAAGATCTGCTGAAGCAGATCAAGGCGATGGGGAAGGGGACGCAGTACTACGTCCCCATGGCCTCGAAGGGCTGAAGACACAAAGAGAGAAGAGTAGGGACGGCAGGAACCGCGAAAGAAAACGCGGGGTCTCCGTGGTTTCCGTTTTTCGGCTGGGGGTCGCTTGACCTGCGCGATCCCGTTTGCCATGCTCATCCCCGGTATCAAGGTGAGTCCGTCGTTTCGTCTTTCGCCGCGCCAGCTCGCGCTTCCGTTTGATGCGCCGCTCTGGAGTGCCGCGAGCCTCGAAGCGGTGCTGATGCGCGAAGCGGCCCGACCCTTGCGCCTCACCCTGACGGAGAATCGCTCGGTCCTTCTTTCGTTCCGGCGCGAAAGGGACTCCGTCCTGCTCCGTCTCCACCGGATGTTCCTTTACGCTCCCATGGCCGTCGTCCGAGCCGTGGCGCGCGGCCTCTCGCGTCGCAGCCGCAAAGCGGACGGCGCCGTGCGGCGGTTCATGAACGAGAACCTGCATCGGGTACAGAAGGTGAAGCGCCCGCTTCCGCCCCTCGTGACGAGCGGACGCGTCCATGACCTCGTACGGATCTTCGGCCGGCTCAACGGCCGCTTCTTTGACGACGGCCTGCGTGTCCCGATCACCTGGGGGCGCGGGAGTGGGCGCGCCCGGCGTGGCGGGCTGACCTTCGGAAGCTACGATCCGGTCCTGGGGCTCATACGGATCCATCCCGTTCTCGACCGCAGTGACGTCCCGCTCTACTTCCTGGAGAGCGTCGTCTATCACGAGATGCTCCATCATCACCTCGGGGGGATCCCCGACCGGGCCGGCCGCACCGTCTATCACTCACGAGCGTTCCGCGCCGCGGAGGCGCGCTATCCCTCGCATCGCGAGTCCCTCGCCTGGGAGAAGGAGAACCTGCCCCATCTCCTCCGGGCCAGCCGGGAGCTCGACCGCAAGCGCAAGGCCGAGGCGGCCGCCGCCCGCCGCGGATGAAATACCTCCGGCGGCTGGCGCCCTACGTGAGGCGCCACCGCAAGGGCCTCGCCTGGGGCCTCCTCTGCCTCGTCCTCACCACGGCCTTCTCGGTGGCGTCGCCCAAGGTCCTGGGCTACGGCATCGACGACCTCGCGCGGAAGGTCACCCAGGGGAAGCTGGTCGGCTACTCCGCGGTCCTCGTCCTCCTCGTCCTCGTCGAAGGGGTCTTTCGCTACTACATGAGGATCGTCCTGATCGGCGTGAGCCGTGAGATCGAGTACGAGCTGCGGAACGACGTCTTCCGTCACTTGACGCGCCTCGCCCCGCGCTACTACGAGACGAACCGGGTGGGAGACATCATGAGCCGCGCCACCAACGACATGTCGGCGGTGCGCATGGTGCTCGGCCCGGGGATCATGTACACGGCCAACACCCTCGCGACCTGCGTCGGGACCGTCGTCCTGATGGCGATGATCAGCCCGCGTCTTCTCGGCCTCGCCCTCCTTCCCCTCGTGCTCGTGTCCATTCTCGTGCGCCACTTCGGACGGAAGATCCACGACCGCTTCGAGAAGGTGCAGGAGCAGCTCTCGAACATGACGGCGCTCGTCCAGGAGAACCTGTCGGGCGCCCGGGTGGTGAAGGCCTACGTCCAGGAGCCCCACGAGCTGGCGCGCTTCGAGGAGTGCAACGAGGAATTCGTGGAGCGGAACCGGGCGCTCATCCGAATGTTCGGCACCCTCTACCCCGGGATCCAGCTCCTCATGGGGGCCGGGGCCATCATGGTCCTCTGGCTCGGCGGCCGGATGGTGGTGTCGGGAGCGATCAGCCTCGGTTCCTTCGTGGCCTTCGGGACATACCTGACGATGCTGCATTGGCCGATGATCGCCCTCGGGTGGGTCGTCAACATCTTCGAGCGTGGCGAGGCGTCGATGGGGCGCATCTGCGCGATGCTCGACGCGCCGGCCGAGATTCGCGACGAGGCCCCCGAGACCGTGGCCGAGCTTCGCGGCGCCGTGGAGTTTCGCAATCTGACCTTCACCTATGGCGGTGCACCCGCCCTCCGCGACATCGACCTCCGGGTGCCCGCGGGCGCTACGGTGGCGATCGTCGGACCGACCGGCTCGGGGAAGAGCACCCTCGTCAGCCTTCTTCCGCGCCTTCACGACGCGCCGCCGGGGACCCTCTTCGTCGACGGCCACGACATCCGCCGCTTGCCCCTCGAAACGCTCCGCGGCGCCGTGGGGTTCGTGCCGCAGGAGACGTTCCTCTTCTCCGACACCGTCCGCGAGAACGTCGCCTTCGGCGTGACGTCGCCCTTGGGCGCTGCGCCGCGCGCGGAGTGGGCCGCGGAGGTGGCGCAGCTCGCGAAGGACGTCCGGGGCTTCCCGAAGGGGTTCGACACGTTCGTGGGCGAGCGGGGCATCACCTTGTCCGGCGGACAGAAGCAGCGCACCGCTCTGGCGCGCGCCCTGGCCGTCGACCCGCGGATCCTGGTCCTCGACGACGCCCTCTCCGCGGTGGACACCGAGACGGAGGAGGAAATCCTGACGGGGCTTCGAGAGGTGCGGGCCTCGCGCACGACTTTCGTCGTGTCGCACCGGATCTCCACGGTCAAGGACGCCGACCTGATCGTCGTGCTCCGAGACGGCCGGATCATCGAGCGCGGAAGTCACGAGGAGCTGCTGGCGCTGGGGGGCTTCTACGCCGACCTGAACCGCCGCCAGCTCCTGGAAAAGGAGATGGAAACCGCGTGAGCTCGTTTCACGAGGACGATCCTCTCGAGAAGAGCTACGACTCGAGGCTCCTTCTCCGCCTCCTCGGGTACTTGAAGCCCTACAAAGAGGCCGTCGCCCTATCGTTTGTCCTCATCATCCTGATGGCCGGGCTCGACCTCGTGGGCCCCTACCTCACGAAGATCGCCATCGACCGCTACATCAAGCAGGGGGACGCCGAGGGCCTCGCCCGCGTCGCGCTGCTCTATGCCCTCACGCTGCTCGCGGCCTTCGCCGTGCGCTTCGGGCAGGTCTTCATCCTCCAGATGACGGGGCAGAAGATCATGCTGGACATGCGCCGGCAGATTTTCGGCCACATCCAACGCCTGGAGATCGCCTACTTCGACAAGAACCCCGTGGGGCGCCTCATCACCCGCGTGACGACCGACGTCGACGCCGTGAACGAGCTTTTCACCTCGGGCGTCGTGACGGTCTTCGGCGATCTCTTCACCCTCCTCGGGATCATGGGGGTGATGCTGGCGCTCAACTGGAAGCTGGCTCTCGTCACTTTCGCGGTTCTGCCCTTCTTCTTTGTCGTCACCAACTGGTTCCGGAGGGGCGCGCGCGAATCCTTCCGGGAAACGCGGAAGTGGGTGGCGCGCATCAACGCCTTCCTCCAGGAGAACCTGACGGGGATGTCGGTGGTGCAGCTCTTCAGGCGGGAAGAGAGAAGCGCCACGGCCTTCGCGGGGATCAACCGCAAGCACGCCGACGCCAACCTCGACGCGATCTTCTACTACGCGGTGTTCTACCCCGCCATCGACATCCTGGCCGCGGTGGCGGTGGCGCTGATCCTGTTGTACGGCGGCGGTCGCGTGCTGGCGGGGACGCTGACGATGGGGGCGCTCGTTGCCTTCATTCAGTACACGGAGCGCTTCTGGCGGCCGATCTCCGACCTTTCGGAGAAGTTCAACATCCTGCAAGCGGCCATGGCGTCGTCGGAGCGGATCTTCCTTCTCCTGGACACGGCGCCGATGATCGTCGCGCCGCCTTCCCCGGTGCGCCTCGCGTCGGTGGAAGGGCGCGTGGCTTTCGAGAACGTCTGGTTCACGTATCAAGGTTCGACCGCCACGGACTCGACCACTGCTGCGAGCGAAGCGGGATTCACTCCCGCGGAGCCCCGCGAGAGCCAGACGCCGCGGGGCGAGCGAGCGGGGGTCCAAGGGGGGGCGGCGCAGCCCCCCCTTGCTCAATGGGTCCTGCGCGACATCGACTTCGTCGTCCACCCGGGGAAGAGCGTTGCGCTCGTGGGAGCGACGGGGGCGGGGAAGACGTCGATCATCAGCCTGCTCACCCGCTTCTACGACGTACAGAAGGGGCGCATCGCCCTTGACGGCGTCGACGTGCGGGACCTGGATCCGGCGCAGCTCCGCTCATCGCTGGCTTTGGTACTTCAGGACGTCCATCTTTTCAGCGGGACCATCGCCTCTAACATCCGCCTCGGCTCGGCGATTTCCGACGAGCGAGTGCGAGCCGCCGCGAAGGCCGTCCACGCCCACCGCTTCATCGAGGCGATGTCTCAGGGATACGACACCGAGGTCAGGGAGCGCGGCGCGACGCTCTCGGTGGGGCAGAAGCAGCTCCTGTCCTTCGCCCGGGCCCTGGCCCACGATCCCCGGGTCCTGATCCTCGACGAAGCGACGTCGTCGGTCGACACCGAGACCGAGGGCCTCATTCAGGATGCTCTCAAGGTGCTCCTGAAGAACCGCACGGCCATCGTCATCGCCCACCGGCTCTCGACGATCCAGAACGTCGACGAGATCCTGGTGATGCACAAAGGGCGGATCCGCGAGCGAGGATCGCACCAGCAGCTTCTCACGCAGCGCGGCCTGTACTGGAAGCTCTACCAGCTCCAGTACAAGGACCAGGAGACGACACCCGCTCCACGTAGCCCCGAAGGAGAGGCGGCGGCGTCTCCCGCGTCCTGACGGCTACCGGGTGCGAGCGAGGTAGTCCCAGACGAGCGTCGACATGGCTCGCACGCCGAGGGGGAGAATGGCCTCGTCGATGTCGAAGTCGGGCGTGTGGATCTGCGACGTGAAGCCCTTCGCCGCGTTTCGGATCCCCACCTTGAAGTAGAGCGCCGGAACTTTCTGGGCGAACAGTGCGAAGTCCTCGGCCCCCATCTGCGCCTTGACCTCGCGGACCTTGTCCTTGCCGTAGACGCGATCGAGGCTGGGCACCGAGGCGCGGGTGAGCGCCGCCTCGTTCATCGTCGCCGGGTTCGCCGTTCCGATGAAGCGCAAGGTGGCCGTCGTGCCGTGGGCCTCGGCGACGCCTTTCACCGTGCGGTACATCCGCTCCACGATGTCCTTCCGGACCGCGGGATCGAGGGTGCGCAGAGTCCCCTCCATCGTGACGCTGTCGGCGATGATGTTGAAGCGGTTCCCTCCGTGGATCTGGCCGATGGTGAGGACGTGGGGATCGCGGGAATCGATTTGCCGCGAGACGATGAGCTGGAGCGCCCCGACCATCTCCGCTGCCACCGGGATCGGGTCGAGCCCTTCGTGGGGATAGGCGCCGTGGGACTTCTTTCCTTTCACGTCGATGACGAATTGATCGCTCGCCGCGAAGATCGGGCCGATGCTCCAGCCCACTTCGCCGGCTTCGAGATGCCCGTCCATGTGGAGACCATAGATCGCCTGAGCCTTCGGGGCGTCGAGGACGCCTTCCTTGATCATGAGGTCCGCCCCGCCTTCCTCTCCCTCGGGGGGCCCCTCTTCCGCGGGCTGGAAAAGGAACACGACCGTTCCGGGCAAGCGATCCTTCATCTTGGAGAGCAGCTCCGCCGTACCCAACACGATGGTCGTGTGGGCGTCGTGGCCGCAGGCGTGCTTCACGCCCGGGTTCTGGCTCTTGTACGGCGCGTCGCCAACCTCCTGGATCGGCAGAGCGTCGAGGTCCGCGCGTAGCGCCACCACCGGGCCGGGCCGGCCACCCTTGAGGACCCCGACCACGCCGGTCTTCGCCACGGGATAGCGGACCTCGAGGCCGAGCGCCTTGAGGCGATCGGCCACGAGCTGCCCCGTCCGTGTCTCGCGGTTTCCCAGCTCGGGGTGCATGTGGATGTCGCGCCGGGTTTCGACGAGGGCCGGTGCCATCCGCTCGGCGGCGGCCTTGATCTCGGCGTCGGGTGTGGCGGCGGTCGCCGCCGCGGCGAAAGCCAGCCAGAGGGCCAGGGTCATTCCAGTCTCCTTGTCACAGCGTCACGTAAACGGGCCGCGATCCCACGTCCTCGAACCAGCAGACGTGCTCGTCGACCATGTCCAGCTTGACGACGTAAGGAGCCGCGGCATCGGGAAGGACCGCATCCACCGGCACAAGGGCGCGCTCGCCCGCCGCGACGTCGCGGGGAAGAACGCCACGGGCGAAATCCATGTGGATGAGGCGGCGTTCGGGGGTCAGGAGCTGGAGGCCGAGGCGCACCTTTCCCGCTTCGTCGCCACCGCGGAGCCACAGGGTGTCTCCCTCGTTCGTCACCGTAACCGTGCCGCGGAGAGCGGCGCCGTCGCGGACGATGTCGGGTTCGATCCGCGCTCGCAGCGTCCGTGGTGCGCGCGAATCGACCAGGCGCGTCCCCTTCGCGCAAACGAGAACCGGGTGACTCAGGATCGATTGGAGGACGAATGAGTCGAAGGGGACGGCCTTGTCTCCGACACGCACCCGCCATCGCTCCGACGGCTCCGTCCTCGCCTTCTCGAGGTCCTCCGGCGAGAAGGAGAGGATCGGCTCGTAGTGGGGGACGAGGCGCACGTCGTCGAAGCCCGCCTCCCGACCGTAGCGCACAGCCTCGGCGAGATGGATCTCCCGCTCGCAGACGCCGTGTTCCAGCATCTCGCCGCGGGATTTTTCGCTCTCGGCGTGCCCTTCCCCCGGCTCCGCGAGGAGGAACTGCCCGCCCTGCTGAAGGACGCGGAAGGCCTCACGGAACACGGCGGGAATGTCGGGGACGTGGTGGAGTGCGTCGATGACGATAACGGCGTCCACCGAGGCCGTGGCGATGGGAAGCGCCGTCATGTCTCCCGACACGGGGCGGAACGGAAGGTTCTCGCGGGTGAAGCGGTCGCGGCCCACGCGCAGGAGCGTCGGAGCGATGTCGAGGGTGACGGGGCGATAGCCGAACTTCGCGAGGAGGTCGCTCACCCAAGCGGCGCCGCCGCCGAGGTCCAGCACGAGGCCGCTCCGCGGGACCCGCATGTTCTGGGCGACGGTCGCGAAGGCGTGGAGCAGCCGGGCGTTCTGGTCGCGGTCGACTGAGTTGAAGGGCTTCGTGACGTTGTGGTGGACGTCCTTCTCCTGGGCGTAGCGGCGGATCTCTGCCTCGCGGTTCTCCGTCTTCTCCGGGACGATCTCGCCGGCGACGAGACGCGCCCAGGCCGCCGCATCCGGGGGCGTCCCGAGGGCGGCTTCTCTCTCTCGCCAAGCCTCCAGAACGGGAGCGTGGGCGGCGGCCAAGCGGCCGAGCCACTCCAGCGACGACGCTGTGTCGCCGATGCGCTCGGGTGCGGCATCCCCTGCCGACAGCGTGGCCAGAGGCTCGACGACGCTTTCGCCGCAGGCGGCGAGGGCCGCGGCAGCGGCGAACCGGACGGGGCGGTACGGATCGGCGAGGAGCGGACGGAGCCGGTTTCCGAGCGCAGCGTCTCGGCACTCGCCGGTGGCGAGAGCCGCCGCCGCGCGGACAATCCAGACTCGATCGACGAGGTAGTTGCCGATCACGTC